>JAGOLH010000002.1 GCA_017994175.1 Bacteroidales bacterium
CTTTATCATCCCAAAGCATTCCCAGATAAATGCTGTCGTTTTCAGCATGCAGACCGATAGCCAGATTATTGAATATATTCAGTTTGCCTGCATTTACAGCTGCAGATCCCATATCGAGCTTAATGCTTTTAGAATTAGTGGAAATATAAAAGTTTCCTCCCTCAACCGAAATGGAATCATAGATAATACGGGGTAATTGCGATTGCGCTGTAAACAAACCTGTCGATGATTCCATCCTGCCTTCTACAAGCCAATCATCGTTTATTCGGAGTTGTGGTATGAAGAAATCAAAAATACTGTTCAGGTTTTTCAGATGCAGCTCATACGTAAAATCGTTCTTCGAAAAATACCGGTGTTCGGTATTCTCTGTTACCATCGACGGTAAATAGGTAGAAACCAGCGAAGAAAACACTTGTGTTAGTTCGATGAAGTTGTATTTCCCCTGTAGATTTAAATCGAGATAATCGCTTTTAACCGTGAAGATCTGCATGTTATTTTCTTCAGTGGCTCTTACCTTAATGGCATCAAGGGCAATTATTTTTCCATTGTAATTTACATTAATGTCGTTCACAACGAGTTTTCCGATGACCGCTTCGGTAATGTCGCCCCTGAAGTCGGCGTTCATATTCAGCTTAACAGATGCATTCATCGACGTATCAACCAAAACTTCATCAATATTAGCATCAATATCCATTTGCAGTAGAGCCACGGGTTCATCGCCTGATGTATTATAACTGCCGTTTATATTGAACTTTAGGTTGGGGTCATTTACATGTATTTCGCCTAGCAATAACGCGTTGCTGAAATCGCCATCTATATCAATGTTTCGATAGGTATAATCAAGTATTTTAATGTAATCGATGCTGCAGTCAACATTTGCCGTGAAATTTCCTTTAGAGTCTGCTTCACCCTTTAGTTTGGCATTCATGCTCATGTTTCCGAAATTTTTATTATCCTGAATTAATTCACCAAGATGCAGGTCGTACACATCGATTTTCCCGTTGAATGCAATCTTTTCTTTGTCCATATCATACGACAATGCCAGGTCGGTTTTCAGGTCGCCTGCATCGGTGCTCAAAGAACCGTAAGTTACCAAATCATTTATCATACCGGTAATATTACCTTGATAACGTACTAAGCCCAGTGTGTGAATGTTCTTGGGAAGTTTTGCTGCCGGGTCGCTGGTAAAGCACTGCATCAGATGCTCTACTTCATTAACCGATGTACTTAAATTGGAAATGTCGGCAAAAACAAAGGCCTCTGAAAAGTTTTCCAGATTGCTGCAACTGATATCGGCATCCAGTCGTGTGTTTTCACCATACAAAAAACTGAAGTCTTTGAGCTTGATGTCGGAGAGTTTTCCTTTCAGGTTGCCCTGAAATGCCAGATATTCATCAATACAGAGCACATCGGGCATGAAAAGTGAAATGTCGCGTAACGAAATCCGGCAAGTGTCGATTTGCAGATTAACTTTCATTTTTTTGAAAGGGTCGCTCAAATAATCATCGCCGTTACCTTCTACCTGTGCTTTGTGGCATAGCAATATTGATTCACTTGTCCTGAAAACAAGCTGGTCGAAATCAATTCCCTTCGGATTATACTTTATATGTGCCGAAAGCTCTTCTATATTCAGTCCGCTTCGGTCGTAAAAACTAAATTCGTTCAGGTCAAGCTCGATTGTGTCGGCATACATCTGAAAGTCGCTTATCCATACGTTAAAATTATCAAGGCTGATATGCTTAACATCAAGACCTTTTGCAGCAATGGGTGCATTCCGGTCGTTGTAATCAAACCGTGAATTTTCAAATTCAAATTCATTGCAGAAAATATCGAAGCCACCGGAAGACGTGGTATCGTTGGAGGTGAATTTTTTAATCAGGAAATCCATATTATTCACACCGGCTGTGTCCACATATAAATTCAGGTATGCTTCGTTAAAAACCAGGCGGTCGACATATATTTTTGAATCCATTATTTTTACCGCTGATATTTTCGTATATAGCTCGTTGGCATAAATCAGGGTGTCGTGGTTCATATCTTCGAGATATACACCTCCGAAAACAATTTTATTCGGGAAATTGACATACACTTTTTCGATACTGAGCTTCAACCCGTAATGCTCAGCAAAATACTGTATGGCCGTGCGGGTCATAACACTTTGTACTGAAGGAAGCTGAAGTAGGATGAATATGACAAAAAACCAATGCAGTAGCCATAAGGCTACAACCAACAGAAATCTTTTAAATCTGAACCAACCCAAGTCGATATTATTAATAATGCAAAACTAAGACAGATTTTGCTCCAATAAAACCATTTTAACGCCATTTTCGTTATTTTTGCCAACTGATTATGGTTAATAATCCAAACATACTCGCTATTGAGTCATCATGCGACGATACATCAGCAGCTGTGATGTGCGGTTCTGTAGTGATGTCGAATGTAATTGCATCTCAGGCAGTTCACTCCTTGTATGGAGGTGTGGTTCCCGAGCTGGCCAGCAGAGCTCATCAGCAAAATATTGTGCCTGTAGTCGATTTGGCCATAAAAAAAGCAGGGCTTACAGTCTCCGATATTCATGCCGTTGCCTTTACAAAAGGTCCGGGATTGCTTGGATCCTTATTAGTAGGCGCTGCATTTGCCAAGTCGTTTGCACAGGCACAGGGAATCCCGATTATTGCTGTAAACCATTTGCATGGACATTTATTATCGAATTTTATTGTTGAAAAAGACGAAGCTCCTGTTTTCCCACAATTCCCCTATCTCTGTTTGTTGGTTTCGGGTGGACATACGCAACTCGTAATTGTGCGCGATTATCTGCAATTTGAGATTATAGGAAAAACAATTGACGATGCTGCGGGAGAAGCATTCGATAAATGTGCCAAAGCAATCGGACTCGATTATCCGGGTGGTCCCATGGTTGATAAACTTGCGGCTACGGGTAATGAACTCGCATTTACATTTGGTCTGCCGCGCATCAGAGACTACGACTACAGTTTCAGCGGACTGAAAACATCGTTTTTGTACACGCTTCGCGATCATCTGAAAGACAATAAAAACTTTGTTGAAGAGAATATGAATGATCTTTGCGCCAGCCTCCAAAAAGCAATCATCGATGTTTTGGTCGCAAAACTGAAAAAAGCAATTCGTGATACCGGCATTAAAACAGTTTGCATCAGCGGTGGTGTTGCCGCTAATATGGGATTACGATTACGACTGACCTTGCTGAGCGAAAAAAATCACTGGAACGTGTTCCTTCCGAAAAAGCAATACACAACCGATAATGCAGCTATGATTGCTGTGGTTGCCAATTATTGCTATTCAAAAGGGTTTTTCGATGAACTTAGCGTTTCTCCGCTTGCCCGCCTCGATGTTCAGGATTTCTGAGATTTGATAAAAACTGTCATTTTGTCTTGCATTAATCTGTGGCAAACATTTTGAAATCACCATTCGGAACAATTAAATTAAAAAATTATGCTATACTGGGTTATATTTGGATTTTTTCTAATCTTGAGTGTTATTGTAAGTTCTGTCCTTAAATCAAAGTTTAAGAAATACTCAAAGATTCCAACACAGGGTTTTATTACGGGAAGAGAAGTTGCTGAAAAAATGTTACGCGAAAACGGTATTTACGACGTAAATGTTGTTTCGGTCAGAGGTCAGCTTACCGATCATTACAACCCTCTTACAAGAACCATTAATCTTAGCCAGGATGTATATTCCGGGAATTCGGTTGCAGCCGCTGCCGTGGCTGCTCACGAAACCGGCCATGCACTGCAGCATGCTCAGTCGTACAGTATGCTGAATATTCGTTCAAAGCTGGTGCCTGTGGTAAGCTTTGCATCACGGTGGGTACAATGGGTCCTGCTTGCAGGAATAATTATGGTGAATTCTTTCCCACAGTTGCTGCTTGCCGGCATTGTGCTGTTTGCCCTTACCACGCTTTTCAGCATTATTACCCTCCCCGTAGAAGTGAATGCGAGCAGCCGTGCTTTGCAATGGTTACAAACAGCCCGCATTACTACTGATGAGAATCACCGGTACGCTAAAGATGCTTTGCAATGGGCTGCAACTACCTATTTTATTGCTGCAATATCGTCGCTCGCCACTTTACTGTATTTTGTCCTTATTTACATGGGTGCACGCGATTAATTGCTGATTTCTTTAAAAAATGTTAAAGCAGGCAACTTTTTTTATTTTTTTGGTCTGATAATTGTTTAAGTTTGCACGTTACATTGAAAATTAACCTAAATCAGGGCAAAATGAAAAAAATCTATTTAATGGGCATATTACTGATGGGCTTTATTGCCGTTTATGCTCAGGGAGCTGTTCAAACTACCACAATTAAATGGGAGCAAACCGAAAATAATTTCGGAACATTTAAAGAAGATGCCGGTCCCCAGTCGTTTACTTTTAATTTCACGAACACGGGAAAAGTACCTTTAGTACTCACTGATGTTAAAGCTTCGTGCGGTTGCACCACACCGCAATGGTCGAAAGAACCCGTGCAACCGGGTAAAAGCGGATTTGTTACTGCTACATACAACCCCAGTGGCCGTCCGGGCTCATTTAGTAAGTCGATTACCGTTACTGCAAACACCGATCCTGCTTCAACCGTACTGAAGATTTCGGGAGAAGTAATACCTATGGCTCCGCCACAGGAAAATAAATAGAGTATTTATCAGTTAATTAAATATTAAAATGTTGAATATATGAAAAGATTAATTTTAATTTCGGCAGCTCTTTTTGCTGCATTTGGCCTGATGGCTCAGCAAAAAACCGCTAACATTTCATGGGAGAAAACATCACACGATTTTGGTGCGTTTAAAGAAGAGGCTGGCCCCAAAACTGCTGTTTTCAACTTCACCAATACCGGCAGCGAACCCCTTATTGTTACCAATGTGAAAGCTTCGTGCGGTTGCACAACTCCCGATTGGACAAAAGAACCAGTTCAACCCGGACAAAAAGGTTTTGTTAAAGCCACCTATGACCCCAAAAACAGACCGGGAAAATTCGATAAATCGATAACAGTAACAACCAACACAGAGCAACCAACTACTATTCTGCGCATTTCTGGTGACGTTACACCCAGAGAAAAAACTCTTGAGGATTTCTACCCAAAGGCAATCGGAGATTTACGCCTCAAAACCTCACACCTTGCATTTGTAAAAGTATATAACACGAAAAAGGCGGTCGATTCCATTCCTATTGTTAATATGGGAACAACTGATTTGAAACTTACTTTTTCCGAAATCCCTGCTCATATTACTATTAAAGTTGTTCCTGAAGTGTTAAAAGGCAAATCAGGCAATGCAGAGTCAGGACAGAAAGGCAACATTATTGTAACTTACGACGGTACAAAACAAAAAGATTTTGGGTTTATCATGGACAGGGTAGTGATGTCGCTTAACGGTGTTCCCCAAACCAACGACAGGATTTCGATAAGCGCTACGGTTGAAGAAGATTTCTCATACATGTCACCTGAAGAAAAAGCAAAAGCTCCCCATATGTCGTTTAATTCAACTGAATTTGATTTCGGCAAAATTAAAACAGGAGAAAAAGCCAGCTACGACTTCACATTCACTAACACAGGGAAAAGCGACCTGTATATACGCAAAATCAAAGCTTCATGTGGCTGTACTGCTACCAATCCCGAAAAAATGGTGATAAAACCTGGCGAAACCAGCAAAATTGGTGTAACCTTTAATTCCAGCGGGAAAAAAGGGAATCAGAATAAAACCATTACCGTTATCGCCAACGATCCGGATTCACCCAGCATTATTCTCAAAGTAAAAGGCGAAGTGTTGGAATAGGAGCATTGTAAAAAAAAACGAAAGGCTGGCTGTTTGTCAGCCTTTTTTTATTAATTTGCAATTCAATAAATTACCTAACTATGAAAAAACTGATTTCAAGTTGTATATTTCTCCTTGCAATTGTTTTTCTTGCCACTGCACAAACATATCCCGATTACCTCCCAAACAGGGTAATATTTAAAATTAGACCCGAGCACAGGAATGCAATTTCTGATAGAAAAGTTCACGACGAAAACTTGAAGTATCTGTTTGAAGAATACCGGGTTTCCGCTTATTATCAGAAATTTATAGGCAGCAAGGCCCCAGAAACAGAATTCGATAAATATAAGCGTAAAATGATTGATATCAGCACTATATACGAAGCAGAGCTGAATGCTGACATATTTGCATTTATCGGTAAACTTGAAAAGCTTGAAATAGTTGAGTATGCTCAGCCACACTACCTTCCACAGCTTCTGTATATCCCCGATGACCCTTATAATACAACAAACCAGTTCCATTTGGCAAAGATTATGGCATACGAAGCCTGGGACATTAGCAAGGGCGACAGCAGCATTGTGATAGGTATTACCGACACCGGAACCGACATCGATCATCCTGACCTTATTTATCAGATTGCCTATAATACCAACGATCCGGTTGATGGAGCCGATAACGATGGCGACGGATTTATCGATAATTTCAGGGGATGGGATCTGGCAGAATACGATAATAACCCTCAGGCGGACTCGTCACCGCACGGAACATGGATTACCGGATTAAGTTCTGCAGAAACCGATAATGGTATCGGGGTTGCGGGTGTTGGTTTTAAATGCAAATACCTCCCTGTGAAGATTTCGGATAACGAAAACCAACTCACTATGGCTTACGAAGGTATAGTGTATGCTGCCGATCATGGTTGCAAGGTTATAAACTGTTCCTGGGGGGGGAGCCATCGTGATGCTCTGGGGCAGGATGTGGTTGATTATGCCGTAATCAACAGAGATGTATTGGTAATTGCCGCCTGTGGGAATACCAACAATCAGATAGACTATTACCCGGCCTCGTTCGACAGGGTTCTGTCGGTAGCAGCAACAACCTGGAAAGATGAAAAATGGTCGCCACTGAACACACAAACCACCTCGGGAAGCTCCTACAGCTATCGCGTTGACATTTCTGCTCCGGGTGCTATGTTGTATTCCACCGACAATGGAGGTTACCTGACCTGCTGGGGAGGGACGTCATTTGCATCACCGGTAGTTGCCGGGGCTGCCGGAGTTTTACGCTCATATTACCCACACCTTTCGGCACTGCAGATTGGAGAATTACTGAAAATAAGCTCGGATAACATCGACACAGTGGCATTTAATGAGCCGTTTGCCGGTATGCTCGGAGCCGGAAGAATAAACATGTTTAATGCTATAACCGATGAATTCACACCTTCTATTATTATGGAAGATATTGTGGTTGAAGACGATCGTGAAAACAACTATGAGAACTCCACGCTGGTTAAGGTTAAAGGAAATGTGATTAATTACCTTGCCGATGCCGAAAATGTTGTTGTACAGGTTTCTTGTTCTTCGTTGTTTGTTACCTTACTTACAACACAAATCAGCATTGGCGATTTGGCAGCAATGGAGCATTATTCTCTTGATGAACACTCTATTCAGCTGAACATGGCAGCAAGCACTCCCGTTAATACCCCTGTTCTTCTCAAGCTGCAGTTTACAGCCGATAACTATATTACGGTTCAGAATATCGAGATCACTTTAAACCCCGGATGTAAAAACTTGAATGTTAATGATATCAGTTTGCCGGTGGCAGCGAATGGCAGGTTCGGCTATTACGATGTTGCACGGAAATTCGGAGATGGTATGGATTATCGTGAATTTGATGACTTATTCAACGATTGTGGTTTAATTGCAGGAACCGCTTTAAACACCGTGTTTTGCTCCGTAAGGCAGCAATCTGATTTTCTACCGGTAACTTCACCTGTATATGTGAATCCTCCTGAGTCCGGCGATATGCAAATAAGCTGTTCCATGAACGAATCGAACGATATTAATTCATTGGGGATTACAATTAATCAGAATGTTTACGCTTGGATGGCCGAAGAATATAAAAATCTTGTAATTATCGATTATAAATTTATCAATACTACAACCATCCCTGTTACGGGGTTATATGCAGGAATATTTGCCGACTGGGATTTGGTGAACCCGTATGAGAATATTGCTTCATACGACTTTCAGGATAAGTTTATATTTACCCAGCATACAGGCGCAAATACCCTGTATTGTGCGATGAAACTGTTATCGCCCCAGAATGAAAACCACTATTGTCTGGAACTGGTGAGCGGTGGAGATGGCTTGGTGGATCTTACTGATGGCATGTCGGACAGTGAAAGATTTTATATAATCTCGAATTCGAGAGATGAAATGCTTACCGACAGCAACGGCGAAGACGCAGCAAATGTGGTTTCAGCAGGCCCTGTGAACATTGCTCCCGCCGACACTGCAACCATGGTATTTGCTATGTTTGCGGCCGAAAACTATTTCGACCTCAAACAGACTGCAGAGCATGCGCAGGCGTTGTATAACACTTTGCTTTATCCCAATGGTATAACCGCTAATTCGACCGAAGATATTAGGGTATATCCAAATCCGGCTTCCGATTACCTGATAGTGGAAATTCCAGAGGTGTTGCTGCATGACGCAGTATCGGTATGTATTACCGATGTCTCTGGCAGGAATGTGTTTTCTGACTGTATTGGTGAAAAAAGGAGTGTTATTGGTTTGCGTTGGCTCAAACCGGGAATTTATACGGTGGAGATACGTGCAGGATCAACTCCGTTCGTAAAAAGGATTTCAGTAAACCTATAAGTATCACAGGGGGCTGGTAATTCAATGAGCTGGTTCATTGAGGATTGGGCGGGAAAAAGTTTTTTTGCTCGGTTTTATAGAATTCGGCAACGATTTTTTCGGAACGTTTGATGCTGGCTTTGAGCCAACCAATGAAAACTTCTGCTTTGTCAGCTTCGCTGAGTCTGAAGTCAACCTTACTGCTGCGTAGTTTATGCGACAGAAAATGTATGCATATAGCAGCAGTAACCGAAATGTTCAGGCTCTCGGTAAAGCCAACCATGGGAACACTCAGATGTTCATCTGCATTGTTGAGCACATAAGGGCTGAGCCCGTTGACTTCTGAACCAAAAAACAATGCAAACGGACCCCTGGTAATATCGAAATCGCCGAGTGTGGTCGATTCATTACGGGGAGAAGTGGCAATAATTCTGTAACCTTTTTTTCGCAGCGTTTCTACTGCCGAAGGAGTGTTATCGGTAGAAGAATTGTAATGGTGCATGCTGAGCCACTGCGCTGACCCCAAAGCCACATCGGGGTTAATTTTGTAAGTGTTTCTGTTTTCGATAATATGAACATCCTGAATACCGAAGCAGTCGCAGGTTCTCAACACTGCATTGGCATTGTGGGATTGAAAAATATCTTCGAGGGCGATAGTAAAATAACGGGTTCGGTGAGTGATTAGTTTCTCGAATAAATGCAACCTGTTATTAGTAATAAAATTACTTAAGTATTTTATTAGTAAAATATTTTCGTTAAATTTATCCATATTGATAGTAAAGAAAAAGGGAGCACTTAAGAGCACTCCCAAATTCATTAAAAAGCCAATATCCCTATTTTACAGTTTTTTTCAGTTCGCTACCGGCTGAGAATTTAACAACTTTTTTAGCGGGGATGTTAATAACTTGGGTCGGTTTCTGAGGATTACGTCCTTTACGTGCAGCTCTTTTAGCAACACCAAAAGTACCAAAACCTACCAATGCAACACGGCCACCTTTTTTCAAAGTGTCGGTAGTAGCACACAGGAAAGCGTCTAAAGCTTTTTTTGAATCAGCTTTTGTTAAGCCGGCTTTTTTTGCAATAGCATCAATTAATTCTGCTTTGTTCATAACTTTTTAATTTAAGGTTAATAACTAGGAAAAATGTTTTTCTTCTGCAAATATAGATTATTACAAGTATTAAGCAAGTTTTTGCTTTAAAAAAATATCATTTTGTTAATATTTCCCATGAATTGTTAATAAAGTCGATAAAAACAGGGTGTATTTATGAAGGGCTATGGGGCAGAATGGGTACAAAAGGTAAACAATGAAATAAAAATAAATATGATTGGGGAGGTGCGGAAAACAAAAATTTTTTACTTTTGCAGCGGAGAAATGGCAGAGCGGTCGAATGCGGCGGTCTTGAAAACCGTTGTCCGGGCAACCGGACCGGGGGTTCGAATCCCTCTTTCTCCGCAATCATCTGGAAATGACCCGTTAGGGTCATTTTTTATTGGTTAGCGATGCAAATTTATTTGCAATCGCTAAATCAATAAAAAACCAAACCTGCAAAGCAGGTTTTTTTCAGATGGTTGATTCTCCCCCCCCCTTACGGGATCACGAGCGCAGCGAGTAATCCTAAATTCAATAATGAAATAAACTGTTGACATATCAATATTTGCGAAAGCCGTTAACATCCGAATCCTCGTTGAGTGAATTGAATTGGGATGCAGAGAGAAACCGATACTGACTTAAACTTCTACATCGAAAGCAACATGTCAATTAGTTCCGGTTGAGGGAAAACATCGAACTTTCCACGGTCCACATTGCTGTGTGACCATAACCCCGGTTTCTTGCAGCACATTTCGATATTGCACTCGTCGAATGCATCAGCTCCTATTTGCTTGATCCGCTCCGGTAATCCTTTGGTAATATCGATAGAATCGCGGTCTGCAATAAACAATAAAAGCTTTTTCAATGTTTCGAGCTGTTTGTCAGAGTAGCGGTGATAGCTGCTAAACCCTCTGAATGGTTTTGATAGGTTTACTATTTGAGAAGCTGCAACAGGTGAATTGACGTACGTCTTTCCGTTTTTAACCCAACTGAAATTGCACAACTCAATACCAACCGAGTTGCGGTGCATTGCGTTGTTGCCTATTCCAAGATGCCATGCATATCCTCCTTCCGGGAAAGCTTGCACTGCCATACCATCGTAACTATTATCGTTGTTCGTGATGCTTTGTCCGCCAAGTACAAATTCCGTGGCAATCAGCCCCCTGGTATCGTTGTTCCAACTGCTTACCACGTTCAGTGGATTGTGCCATCCGGCAGTGTGGTGCAAAAATACCCATTGCTTTTGCGTGGGTCCTGCATAGTACTCGTCTTTGTCCATATATCTTTTTTCGAAATATAATGGACTGTCAATCTGATTAGTATCGAGTAAACCCATTGCTGAAAGCGTTTTGGGTCCTGCAATACCGTCGGAAGTGAGACCATGTTGCGCCTGCCAGTTTTTTACTGCCTGCAGTGTGCCGTTACCGAAAATTCCATCTGCGGTAATACCCAGAAACTCCTGAAGTTTTTTTACATCGTCTCCTGTTGAACCTAGTGTTAGCATAGGGCGGTCGGTGTTAGTTTTCGTTTCAAAAGAAGTATCAAATGTAAAATATTTCCATAACTTTTCGAAATTATACACAGGTAAAAAATGTGAACCTTTCCCCAATTAAAACATACCAAACAAAACAAAAGCACTTGTTGTATTCGGTTCGATATTTACATTTGCACCATGGTTACTGACAACAACAACACAATACGGATTTCGGGTGCGTGCGAAAACAATCTGAAGTCAGTGAGCGTGGAAATACCTAAAAATCAACTGGTTGTAGTAACCGGTGTTTCGGGTTCCGGAAAATCGTCGCTGGTTTTCGATGTTTTGGCGCAGGAGGGGCAGCGGCGTTTCCTTGAGACTTTTCCTTCGTTTTCGCGTTTGTATATGGGAAAAATGAATCGCCCTGCAGTTGGGTTGATCGAAGGTGTATCGCCGGTAGTGTGTATCGGTCAAAAGACGGCAGGTTCGGGAGTCCGCAGCACTGTTGGAACAATCACCGATATCTACGATATGCTTCGTTTGTTGTTTGCCCGTGCAGGCAAATCGCCGGACGGGACACCCCTGAAACGCAGTATGTTTTCGTTCAATGCGCCAGAAGGAGCATGCCCGCATTGCAAGGGAACAGGCCTCGAGGAAAAGATATCAGAAGCGAAGCTGGTGGCTTCCCCCGAAAAAAGCATACGCGAGGGAGCGCTTGCACCTACCTTACCCAACGGATACATTATGTATTCGCAGGTCACTGCTGAGGTGCTCGATACAGTGTGCCGCGAACATGGTTTTAGTGTGGATATTCCCTGGCAACAACTTTCGCGCGCGCAACAGGAAGTTGTGCTCTATGGAAGTACAAGGATCAAGGTTCCATTCGGAAAACATCCGCTGGAATCGAGGTTGAAATGGACGGGTATTACTGCCAAGCCCCGTGAAGAAGGCTTCTACAGAGGACTTATCCCTATTATGACTGAAATCCTTCAACGCGATCGCAACGATAATATTCTGCGCTATACCGAATCGCTGCCATGCAGCGTATGTAATGGTAAGCGACTGAATAGCAGAGCGTTGTCGGTAACCGTTGAAGGTGCTACCATACAACAGCTTTCCGAAATGGAGCTTTCTGAATTGAAAGAGTGGTTGTTGGAACATTCGAAAAATGAAGCGGTGCATCCGGTTTTCATGGCAGTACAGCAATCTGTCTGTCGCAGCATCGAAAATCTGGAGCCTCTTGGGCTTGGGCATCTCAGTTTGTCGCGCCCTGCCACGGCATTATCACCGGGCGATATTCAGCGGCTGCGCCTTGTGAATCAATTGAGTAACGGACTAAGCGGGATTATTTACGTATTCGACGAACCCTCGGCAGGTTTACATCCTGTGAACCTTACAGGGATGATCAGGTTGTTCCGAAATCTGGTGAATACAGGGAACACAGTTATTGTAGTAGAACACGACCCTGCTCTGATAGCTTGTGCCGACTATATTGCCGATATGGGTCCGGGAGCAGGAACCCATGGAGGAGAAATAGTTTTTGCTGGTTCTTACAGCGATTTTATCGATAACACAACCCTCCAATCTGCTACACTGAAGGCAATACGTGAATTCAACAACCCCGGTATAGTATCTTCTGCCGCGTATTCCCCCGGGCAAAGCTTTGTTATTCGTAACTGCCATGCTTACAACCTTAAAAATATTGATGCAGTTTTTCATTATCAGGCATTAAATATGGTCTGTGGTCCTTCAGGCTCCGGAAAAACAGCACTGGTGGAATTTGAACTGGAGCAAAAAGCCTTGCAGTCAATCAGCAACCTAAAACGAGGCAGACCGGAAACGGAAGACCTGAAATTTGACAGAATTATTAAAATTAACCGTCAGCCTATTGGAAGAAGTCCGCGAAGCAATCCTGCCACTTACACAGGGCTTTCCGACCGCTACCGCGATTTGTTTGCATCTCTGGGCGAGTCGAAAGAAGCAGGTTTGAGTAAATCGGACTTCTCGTTCAATACAAAAGGGGGCTGTTGCCCGCATTGTGGTGGTGCCGGAAGGGTAAGTGTAGGAATGCATTTCCTTGGTGATGTTGACGTGGTATGCCCTGTTTGCAATGGGAAACGATTCAATGCAACGGTGCTTTCGGTGCAATACCGAGGCAAAAATATTGCAAGCATTCTCGATATGACGGTAAACGAATCGATTCGATTTTTCGAAGGGCATTCGTCTATACTGCGTCCACTGCTGGCACTCGAAGCCACCGGACTGGGATATATTCAAACAGGGCAGTCGTCGACTACACTTTCGGGAGGTGAGGCTCAACGTATGAAACTAGCTGCTGAGCTGCAACGGAACGACACGGGTAATACACTATACATTCTCGATGAACCCTCTGCAGGACTTCATCCGGCTGATATTACGGTTCTTGCCGGAGCGTTGCGAAAACTTATTTCACGCGGGAATACCGTTGTTTGCATTGAACATGACGAAACTTTCATCAGGTATGCCGATCATATAGTCGAATTGGGTCCCGGACAAGGCAGGCACGGTGGAACGATAGTAGCATTTGGAACCCCGTGGCAGCTGATGTACCACGATGGCTCTGCCAGCCTGCTGAAACCCGAAAATCGAAAGCAATTGCACGAAAAAGGTTTGCTTCATTCACTGCGCAATACGCACATCAGCTTTAAGGGCATTACGACCTGCAACCTAAAAAATATTGATGTTGACATCCCGCTGGGTGTTCTCACCGCTGTTACCGGAGTTTCGGGTAGTGGTAAAACGTCGCTTGCGCTCGGGACGCTCTATGCCGAAGCGTTTACCCGCTTTGCCGGAAGTTTGTCGACCTATTCGAGGAGTATGCTGAAACTTTCGAACCGCGCCCGAATGGAATCGGTTACCGGTCTGGTACCCTGTGTCGCTGTCAGCCGGAGGTATGTTAGCCATTCTGCCCGCAGCACTGTCGGAACACTTACTGGCATATACGATCTGTTCAGATTGCTTTATTCGCGTATTGCCCAGCAACAGGGTATTATGCTGACAGCCGGATTTTTCTCGTTCAACCACCAACCGGGAGCATGCAGTCATTGCGATGGACTGGGTTATATTTTCACTTGCGATGCCGGTAAACTGATTTCGCATCCCGAAAAACCCATAGGAGCAGGAGCTATGGATGGAAGCCGCCCGGGCAGGTTCTATGGTGACCCATACGGACAATACATTGCTGTCCTGAATAAAATTGCATCAGAACAGGGCGTAGATCTGGGTCAGGCATGGGAAAGTCTCCCCAACGATTTTAAGCAAATTGCACTATATGGTACAGGCAACCGAATTTGGAATGCTGAATGGAAGTTCAAAAATAAAACACGGGAAGGCAGCCATAGTCTGAGCAATGTTTGGAAGGGATTCTGCAATCTGGTTGATGAGGAGTACCAGCGCCGGCATCTTAACAAAAGTACCGGTGGCACTGAAGACCTGATGATGAAGAAAAAGTGTAGTGTTTGCGACGGCAAACGGTTGAACAGCGAAGCGCTTTCCATTACTTTTCAGGGTTGCGACATTTCCAGCCTTTCCGATAAAGATATAGGCAGCTTACCGGGAATATTTTCAAAACCTGTTTCCGGCAATGTATTGCAGGAGGTGGTAAAGGACATCGGGCTTCGCGTTACTGCCATTGCTACTGTCATGGAGCAACTCGGGCTGGCGTATCTGTCGGCATCGCGTTATTCGGAAAGCCTTTCAGCAGGCGAGTCGCAGCGATTACAGCTTGCATCGGCTTTTTCGGCAACATTAAGCGGAGTATGTTATGTGATCGATGAACCTGCTGCCGGGTTGCACCCCAGCGATGCTGAAAAAATCGGCATTGTTATGCAAACACTGGCAGATGCAGGCAATACGGTAGTGTTTACAGGACACAACAGTGCTCTTGCTGCGCAGGCTGCCTATGTGGTCGAAATGGGTCCGGGCTCCGGTTCCGAAGGTGGACGGGTTGTTGCTGCTGGTACCCCTGAAGAACTCAAACAAAGATCAGATTCGGCCACAGCGGCATTGCTCACGCAGGCTATACCCGCAGTAAGACACAATTATACCTGCAAAATTTTCGGTTTTGGGGTTGAAAAAGCCAACGCCAATAATTTAAAAAATATTGATGCAGGCTTTGCCCTTGGCGGGATAACTGCACTTACAGGAGTTTCAGGAAGTGGAAAAACCTCGCTGGTTCGCGATGTACTCTATGCATCAGCTCTTGCAAAGCAACCCGTGCAATGCAGTGGCGTTTATGGTCTTCAAGAATTTGGAGAAGTGATTTTTATGGCGCAGGGGCAGGGAGCAGGCTCTGCACTGAGTAGCCCTGCAACATTCAGCGGATTGCTCGATAAAATAAGGACCTGCTATGCATCGACTACTGAGGCGAAAAGCCTTAGTATGAAAGCTTCGCATTTTTCGTATGTTCATGCCGATGGCAAATGCCCTGACTGCAACGGCATGGGTGAAAGAAGCATTTCGATGGACTTTATGAGTGAGTTGAACATCCCTTGCCCCACTTGCGGTGGAACACGCTACAAACCCCAAAGCCTTGATGTGATGTATCAGGGAAAAAGCATCGGCGATATTATGAAAACAAGCTTGCACGATGCCATACAGGTTTTTCATGAGAACCCCAAAATTACCCATATGCTCCATATAGCGGATGCATGCGGCATTGGTCATCTGCTATTCGGACAGCCACTTACATCACTGTCGGGTGGAGAATACCAGCGTTTGCTACTGGCAAAGCAACTTATGCATCCCCAAAAGCAAAAATGCCTGTATATTTTCGACGAACCTGCTGCCGGACTGCATCCGTTTGATATTGAAAAGCTGAATGTAATATTTCTTAACCTCGCTGAAAATGGCCACAGTGTGGTAATTATAGAACATAACCCAACGATGACAGCCATTGCCGATCAGGTGCTGGAACTGGGTCCCGTCGGCGGCCCTGAAGGAGGGTATATTCTGAAAAACCACACATCTGAATAAAATATTCTCTAGCCAAAGCCTTGATAAATATTACCGATGGCCATTAGGTTCAACATTTGGCTTTATTGATTGATTTTACAATTGAATCAGCAATAATGCTATCAATATATTACCTTTGCTAAAAACCGGATTGCAGATAGAATATTCTGACCAGAATTTAATGGGAGTGAGCTATGATTTTGGATGAAACCTTTGCTTTATTAAAAACCCGCTACGAGAACCGGTTCAATTCAACACGCATCGAAAAAGTGCAGATTGGCGTTTGCTTTGCTGCTGTGCAATTATCGAGTGGATATTGCGGTCTGTCGAGTGTAGATTCCGCCAGTGTAAGCTGCTGTACTGGAAAACGGATCAGAGAAAACCTTCCTTTTACACCGGGAAACATATGCGGGCAAAAACTACTTGACTTGTTTTCATGTCCACTGGAATCAAGAACGCTCGATATTGTAAGAATGGCAGCAATGAATGCTGTTTCGCAGGAACTGATAGCATCGGAAGATTATACCATTGTTGAAGACAAAGACCCTATTGAACTTGTTGATTTACAAAGCAATAAAATAATTTGTATTGTAGGCGCATTTCATAGTTACATGAAAACTATTTCACAAACACAATCAACGTTGGTTGTTATCGAAATGAATGAGTTGGCAATCCCCGATGAATATAAGCAATGCTATGTTCCTGCATCGAAGGCAGCTTCGGTTTTTCCTGAGGCTGACACGATTATTATTACGGGATCTACTTTAGTAAACCGTACACTTGATTTTGTAGTCGAGTCTATTCCTTCTGGTAAGCAAGTAATCCTTGTGGGTCCGACTGCAGGGTTAATTCCGGATGTGTTGTTCCGGCATGGTATTCAGGTTATCGGGGCAACACGGGTTGCCGATCCGGAAAGGGTAATGCAAGCTATTGCTGAAGGTGCAGCCGGTTACCATTTATTTAGAAACGGAGCGCAGAAAATATGCATAATGAATAATGCAAAATAAAACACTGTCGGATACATGGCTTAAAGCGTCGGTGCTCGGATGCCTATGGGCATCTTCCGAAATTGTACTCGGTAGCTTTTTGCATAACCTGAAAGTGCCGTTTGCCAGCAATTTTCTTACAGCAATAGGGATTATTCTGTTGATTTCGGTGAGCTATATCTGGAAAGACAGGGGTTTGATATGGCGTTCCGGTATTATTTGTGCCCTCATGAAAGCGGTTTCGCCCAGCGCTGTGATACTGAGTCCGATGATAGCAATTTTTTTTGAAGCGCTCCTGCTCGAATTTGCTGTGACAATTTTTCGAAAAAATATTTTCGCATATCTTGTTGGCGGAATGCTTGCCATGTCGTGGACCTTTGTGCACAAAATTGCCGCATATCTGATTATATACGGGTTCAACCTGGTGGAACTGTACAGGAATCTGGCAATCTTTGCCCAAAAACAACTGCACATTCAAATAGAAAACATTTGGTCACCGGTGATTGTGCTTTGGTTATTGTACGGACTGATGGGTATAATTGCAGCAATACTTGGAATTTATATCGGTAAAAAGGCAATTAAAACTCCGCTCCAAAACAATTTATTCAGAGGAAACAATGTATATCGGAACCCTGCACCCAAACCGGTTCAAGTATTTAAACATTCATTGATGTGGTTGATTGTGAATGGTATCAGTATGATAGGAGTGCTGCTTTTGATGAACTATGCTCACTGGATATGGTGGAGCAGCGCAGGTGTTGCCATAGCATGTGTATGGGCTATAAAATACAGGAATGTTTTACACCGTTTGAAAAAACCGGGCTTCTGGTTGTTTTTTGTTGCTATTACCATGATAAGCAGTATTCTGTTTTCGAAATTCAGCGCCAATACTGTAAGTTGGATTGATGGGCTGATGATTGGATTGCAGATGAACGTGAGGGCTGTAATAATGGTCATGGGATTTGCAGTTATCGGCACCGAACTGAGTAATCCTGTTATCAGGAATTTCTTCGCCAGAACCCCGATGCGACAAGTTACACCAGCACTTGAAACAGCATTCGAAACTTTACCTTATGCAATATCGTCGTTACCCGATATTAAAATGGTTTTCCGTAAGCCGGTTTCAATAATCCAGCAAATTGTAATGCAATCGGAGTACTTGCTTGAAAAAATTAAATTAAAGCAATTTGGCAAAGAGAATGTTGTAATTATCACAGGCGAAATTCATCAGGGTAAAACATCTATTTTACAAGCATTAATACCTATGTTTAAAGAGCAAAACCTTGTTGTGGGTGGAATTATTTCACCGGGTATTTTCGAAGATAATATGCGCATTGGTTACGATATAATTGATGTTGCTACCGGAGAAAGGAGGGTGTTGTCGCGAACGACAGGCAGCGAAAATATGATTCAGATAGGAAAATATTTTTTACACGACGAAGGTTTGGTATTTGGAACAACAGCCCTTTCGGTGGAAAATAACTGGAATTCAAATATGATAGTTGTCGATGAAATAGGACCAATGGAACTCGACAATCAGGGTTGGGCGCAAAGCGTGGGAGAATTGTTACAAGCCTTTGATGTGCCGATGATTTTTGCTGTGAGAAAAGGTATCATTGAGCAGGTAACTGAAGAATGGGCTATTACAGATCCATTGATTATTGATGCTGAAAAATGCGATACGACAATGGCATTTTCTTTAATTTCTAATTTTTTTAAAAACAAAAAAATGAATACCGTATCCGAACATTATGTGAAGGAATGATAATTTTATTATCAGGTAGTTTAAATATTCGATAAGTACTGTCAAGGAGTTTATATAGAAATGAGTGATAATTTTTCAACGATAATATTGGCATCGGGAATGTCCGGAAGAATGGGTGAGCCAAAAGCCTTGCTGAGGTGGGACAGTTCTTTTACTTTTCTCGAAAAAATTGTTGATGTATTTGTAAGAGCCGGCAGCAGCAACATAGTTTGTGTAGTGAACAAGGCTGCTGAGCCATATTGTATTGGGCTTAAGTTGCCTTCATGCGTAAGTATTGCAACAAACAATCATCCCGAGTGGGACAGGTTTTATTCTGTAAAAACAGGCATTCAACATGTGAAGGACACAGACTATTGTTTTATCCATAATGTTGATAATCCTTTTATAACGCCTGAAATTGTAAAAGAAATTTTCGCATCGAGAATGCCCGGGGCATGGTGTTCACCGGTTTTTGAGGGAAAAGGGGGGCACCCCGTTCTTTTATCTAAAACGATATATAGCAGAATTACCAATAAAATGCCGGACGAAACCAAGCTTAAAGATTTTCTATTCCCATTTCCCCGCATCATTGTTGAAACCGACAGCGATTGTATTCTGCGTAATATTAACACTCCCGACGATTACAAAAGGCTTGTTGCGCAACAATAAACTTTCAGTTTATTTTTTGTCTTTTGTGTTTTTTACATCAATTAGTTTTGCCAGAATGCTGATGGCTATTTCGGCCGGGGCAATGGCATTGAATTTAATGCCGATTGGCATATCAACGCGGTTGAGTTCTTCTTCGGTGAGAATGTTATCTTGAAGGAAAGCTTTCCGCAATGTGGCAATTTTCACCTTACTGCCAATCAGACCCAGATAGGCCATTGACTTCTTACCCAGCACAGCAAGAATTTCTTCATCCATGTCATGGTTGGGTGTAACAATTACACAGTAGGTGCTGCTGTCGGGCTGAATTTCGCTTGCGACTTCAAGGTAGGGTTTACACACTTGCGTGTAGTGTATGGCATCGGGATTTTCGAAAATATCGCTCCTCCAGTCGATAAGCGTTGTTTCAAACCCAAACTCGGGGGCATATCCGGCCAATACCTTACCGATATGTCCGGCTCCGAAAATAAAAAGTTTTGCCGGCTTCGCTATCGGTTCGATGTAAACACACAGTTTGCCGCCGCAAGTCATCGCCAGGTCGGTTTGCAGGTTATATTCCCTGAATAGGGTCGATTGAGTTCTGATTACTTCGAGCGCATCGGCAATCACCTGCTTTTCGATTCCACCACCACCCACAGTTCCTTCGATTGCCCCATCGGAAAACACCACCATTTTGGCACCGGCTTTTCCGGGCGTAGATCCGCTCATTGAGGTAACAATGCACAACGCTGATGCACGAGTATCTTTGTAATAATCCGAAATCTTTAAAAGTAAGTTTTTCATGTATAGTGAATTATAAGTAATACAAATCTAAAAAATTAAACTCAAATTCAGGATGAAAAAACAAACAGTATCATGCGCTAATGTGATTCAGGGCTCAGATGAACAGAGAGCAACAACACCTATTTGCTTATCGGATCAATGCAGAACTCTTTTCGCTTGCATTTGGAGCAATGTGCTCCCATCCATACCCTGTCGAACTGATTTACAGCTGCATCTACCAATTCAGGGTCGCTGGTAAGGATGCCGGACTCGAAATTCCGGTTATCGCTGCTTTTCATGCCTAGACCTGCACCGGTAAGGTTGGCAGAACCTATATAAGCCGTTTTATTGTCGAATAGAATCAGCTTACAATGTACCCTTGGGCACAGCATCCGTTCAAGACCCTCGATAAGGGCAGGGTAGCGGTCGAAATCTTCCCTGAAAGTGCGTCCTGGTTCCGAAGCATGAAGCAAACGCACCGACACGCCTCTTGTAATAAGATCTGAAAGCAACTCAAGCAGGGGTACAACCTTTGTACCTTTCTTTACATACAAATCCTTGATATCGGCTGTTGCAATCCAAATGCTACGTTTAACCGCAGTGAATAATTCCACAACTTCGGTATAATGTTGTTCGTTTTGTATAAACCGTGTCTGGCTCATTTCAACGATAGTTTGCTCTGGAGTTTCATCGATTGCCGCATCCCACGCAAATACACACGAGGATCGGTTTTTTTATAGGGTACAATCATATTCAGCGAACGGGGTACTATCGAAATTTGCACCCGTTTGCATCTGCTGGAAGGCTCTCCGTCGAACTGGCAGGGCACCTCGTTTTCAGTTTCAACAATTGCACTGTCGGTTTTATATATCTCAACGTATTGAGAACGGTTGATGATTTTTAGGAATAGCATGTTCGCAAGATGCGGGACTTTATACATGGGTATAGGATGAACAATGCAAAGATCGATCAGGCCGTCGCTGATGCGGGCAACCGGAGCAATGCTTGCGTTAAACCCGAACTGGTCGGAGTTGGCAAAACTAACAAACAATGCTTTTGTTTTAATGTCTTTATCTTTAAATCGGATGTGGTATAATTCGGGTTTATAGCTGAAAATGTTCCTTTTAATAATCCTTAAATAGGGAACAAACCCACGTTGTTTGCTACCTGCAAATTCTTCAGCCACCAAGGCATCGAACCCCATACCGGCAATACTGATAAACATGGTATCGTTCAGCAAAGCAGTATCAATACGCTTAATATTATGATTATTAAGTATCTCTATCGATTTTCGGTAGATAACAGGTATTCTTAAATAGTGCGCCAGACCGTTGCCTGACCCAACAGGGATAAGACCCATAACCGTGTTGCTGTTTACCAGCCCACGTGCAACTTCGTTTGCCGATCCATCACCGCCGACTGCAACCACAACATCGGTACCCTTTTCCGATTCGTTGCGTGCTATTTCTATGGCATGATGCCTGTAGGCAGTATAGATTATCTGATAATCGTACAGGTCACGATCGAGATACTTTTTAATGGCAGCCTCAACCCTGGTTTTGCTTCGCCCCCCCGAAACCGGGTTAATGATAAAAACTATTTTTTTCTTTGTTTCAGGCATGATTTTGCAAAGGTAATCCTTTCAGCTTATAATGGTTCGATTGGAGTTTGTGAGTTATTAACGGACATCAATATTGTTTATTTTTATATTTTTGAAAAAAAACCGTAACGATGAACAAACTGCTTATATCAGGTTTTATTATTGCTATGGTATGCAATACTTTGAACGCACAGCAAAGCTTATTGGGCGACAACCCGATACATATCAGCTTTAGCTACTGCAATACCGATAATGTCGAAAAACTGTTGCGCAAGAATAAAACAATCAGTTACAGCGATCTGCAGATTCAGGAGCTTCGCATGGAGATTTGGAATCAGAATGCCCGCATCGACAAGGAACAGCAGGAGCTGATAAACCGAAGGAATGAATTGATTTCGGTGCGGCAACAGATTGTCCAGCTTGGAAACCCCGAACTGATAACGGCAAGGATAAATGAAAAAAAATCAAGTATCGACAAAATAAATGCTGATATCCGAAACAACCTGTCGGGGTTGGGTTATAAAGGTCTTTATGTGTTTGCCTGTAAAATTTCGTCGAGTTACGACACCGAAAAGCAGTTGCGCGATCAGGCTATGAAATTTATTATCCCGGTTGCCGTAGAAAAAACAAATGGCAGTTATATTGCCTCGGTAACTGAGTTGCGCAGGAAGGAAGGCTACGACGATACTCTGTACCGTTATATCAGCGAGGTTACCCAGGGCACTTCGAACGTGGAGGCAGAAATCATCAACCGAATGAATCGCAAAGGCGGTTACTATATTTATATGGCAAAACTAAACACAAAACCTTTGCAGAAAGAAGTTAAAACCCTGACTGCTGCCGACGGCAACAATCCGGAATATGTGGTGGTATTCGATGCCCTGCGCGATAAAAATATGACGAAAAAAATTCTTGAAGTCGGTGCATCAAAAGACGATCTGAAAAAACTGGAGCAGGAGATCGATAACAATAAAGCCCTAGTATTAGCCGAAAATGCCAGGATCGAAGAAATTGAACGGAATTATATTCTATCGGGCAACGAACGAATAAACCAAACCCTGCGCGAAATAGAGAAGCTCAATGCAGAGTACAAAAGCAACATTGAAGCACTGCAATCATT
This sequence comes from Bacteroidales bacterium, assembly GCA_017994175.1. Lineage (GTDB taxonomy): Bacteria > Bacteroidota > Bacteroidia > Bacteroidales > ML635J-15 > JAGOEF01. The sequence goes on from JAGOLH010000002.1 coordinate 23,086, forward strand.
GATGCAGGTGTATACTCCCAATATAAAGCTCGATGAAAAATCGCCAAAGAATAGCATAACCGCAGTTATAAAGGAGATCGATGATAAAATCGCCGCGCTCGACAGCGGAATTATGGAGAAGGAGTCGCAGCGGCTCTATGGTGATTTCCAGATTCTGGTGACTTCGGGCAGTGATTACTTTCGTAAAATTGCCGAAGAAAGCATTGCCTCAAAAGACCGTTTGACCGAGATGTACGCAAAAGCCAACAATTATGTGCAATTTGTGGAAATGGAAAACGACGATTACCGCAAAGCAGTGGGTAACGAGGAGGTGTATCAGCGGTATTTCGAAAATATGTGGGTATTTCCCGAGCCGGGTGATGGCGATTTTTTCAGGGTAACGGTTATTGTTAAGTTTTCGCTTCAGAAAACCAAACCTGCCTGGAAAGTCTGGTAATTTTCTGATAGGTTTTAATCTGCAGTTTCTTAATCATCTGATAAAAAAATCCAGCACTGAATCGGAGATATATTTTAGGGTAGAATCATCCATTTCGGTATGTATCGGTAGCGAAAGCACTGTCTCACACAAGCGGTCGGTAACAGGATAATCATCAGCACAATAGCTGTAGCCCTGAAAAGCATCCTGTTTGTGAAGGGGTACAGGGTAATACACTGCCGAAGCAATACCTTTTTCCCTGAGATGATTTTGCAGGGCAGCCCTGTCGGTATCTTTGAGTATCAGCGTATACTGATGAAAAGTATGCAGCGAATAGGTATTTCTTGCGGGTACAATAAGGTTTTTGCACGATGAAAATGCTTTAGCATAATAATCTGCAACGCGGATACGCGCCTTGATATAGTTGTCGAGATGTGGAAGTTTTGCCCGCAGCACTGCCGCCTGAATGCTGTCGAGTCTTGAGTTGACCCCAATTCTTTCGTGATAGTAACGAACCCGCATCCCATGGTTTGTAATGCTTTGAATAAGATAAGCCAGGTTGTCGTCGTTGGTGTATAAGGCGCCACCGTCGCCATAGCAACCCAGATTTTTGGAAGGGAAGAACGAAGTGCATCCAATGTGCCCGATGGTTCCTGCCATTGCAGAATTGCCGTTGCTGAACAGGTAGTGGCTGCCGAGTGCCTGAGCGGTATCTTCGATAACAAATAAATTATGCTCCCCGGCAATTTTCATGATTTCTTCCATATTGGCGCACTGCCCGAACAGATGGACAGGAACAATGGCTTTTGTGCGGGGAGTGATGGCTTTTTTCAATTTTTCGGTATCAATATTAAAATACTGAGGGTCAACATCTACCAGCACCGGGGTTAACCCAAGCAGTGCAATAACTTCGACGGTAGCAATAAATGTAAAATCAGCAGTAATCACTTCATCGCCGGGTTTTAGCCCGAGAGCCATCATCGCAATCTGCAGTGCATCAGTACCATTAGCGCACGCTACAACGTGTTTTACCCCGAGGTAAGCAGCCAGTTCCTGCTGGAATTGCTTCACTGCATTGCCCCCGATAAAAGCAGTATTATCAATAACCTCGTGTATGCCATTGTCAATCTCATCTTTTATTTTCAGGTATTGACTCTTCAGGTCAACCATCGGAATTTCTTTCATAATTGCAATTTTGTTGCTAAAATAAAACTTTGCATGGTATGAAAACCATATTCAACGAAATTTATGTAAATTTGCCTCATAATTGTGTAGAAATGAACCTGCAAAACTATCTTATTTCGTTGCTGTATGAGCACAACTGTGTGATATTACCCGGTTTCGGAGGTTTTGTGGTTAATTACAAGGAGGCGGTAATTGATTTTCAGAATCAGAAGCTTTCTCCACCATCACGCATCGTTGCTTTCAACCAAAACCTAAATGTGAACGATGGTTTACTCGCCGATTTTATTGCACGCAGCGAGAAAATTACATACGATGAGGCGTTGCATAAAATCGAAAACTTTGTTGCCGCAATGACTGATGATTTGGGCAGGATGCCGTCTGTAGCTCTTTCGGGCATAGGCAGTTTTGCGATGAACCACGATACGCTAGAATTTCGTCCGGAAGCCGGGCAGAATTTCCTAAGAGATTCATTCGGATTGGAGAGCTTTCATTTCCCATTGCTGAAAACTGCGAAACCACGTGAAGTTATCGAAGAAAAAGCAAAAACAGTTGTTTCCACGGTTACTGTAAACCGACGCATTAAACCCAGTTGGGCAATCGGAATTCCGGCTGCTGCAGCAATATTTATACTGGCGGTTATGTTTTTCAATCAGGATAACCTTAAGTTCAATATTCAGCAGAATACCGAAATGAATCCATTGTATGTGGGTCCAACAAAAAATATTGACGATAAAACGAATACTGTTTCAGCCGAGGCTGTTCTGCCTCAGGCGGAGAAGCCTGATGCAACATATAATCAACCCGCTGAAGTTCAATCGGTAGATGTTGCGGCACAAAACGAACTTAAGGTTCATGTTATTGCCGGAAGTTTTTCGCAGCAGGAAAATGCGCTAACTATGGCTGAAAGTCTGAAGACAGTTGGATATAATGCTCAGATATTGCATATTGAACCATGGTATAAGGTAAGCATTAAGGCGTTTGCCACTCCCGAAGAAGCTGCAGCAGAACTCAATGCATTGAAACAGGCAACCGGCAATAATGCATTGTGGGTAATGACTAATTAGTCGTTGCTAACGACATCAACCTAAAAACAACGTAGTGACAGAATTCATCATTTTAGGTGATACTTTTTTGTGAAATTGCTGCAAATGAAATGTAATTATCGATAAGTTTTGCGTAAGATGTGCAACCATTTTCGGTTTCATAGTCTTCTATATGAAGTATGATGAGCGATCAGGAAATTATTAAGGGCTGTATTAAAAGCCATTCCGATGCTCAGGCTGCATTGTATAACCGCTATGCCCCTGTGCTGAGAGGTATTTGTATGCGATACACCGGAAATAAGGACGATGCTGAAGATGTGCTTCACGATAGTCTGATAAAAGCGCTAATGGCAATGAAACAATACAAGGGAAACGGATCGTTCGAAGGTTGGCTGAAACGTATCGCTATGAATACCTGTATAAGTTATATCAATGGAAAGAACAAATCAGGAGTATCCTCTGTGAACAGAGTGGTTGAAAACGAAGCAGATGATCCGGAAGAAACTGAAGGAAATCAGGGTCTTATTGAACGTTTCCTTAACAGCGGGATCGAAAAAAGCGATTTATTGCAGGCGGTTGCCGGTTTACCCGATGGGTACCGTATGGTGTTGAACATGTACGTGATTGATGGCATGCCGCACCATGAAATTGCTGCTCAACTTGGTATTAGCATCAATACTTCGAAATCGCAGCTCTCTCGTGCACGAAATCTGCTTAAATCGAGATTGCTTGGTATGATACAAAATAATGAATTTAATGTACATGTAAATGAAAAATGCTATTGACAACAAACTCGACAATGTACTACGAGAGGAACTGGGAGCAATTGAAATAGCCGGTCCTCCTGCCGGACTTACGTCGTTTATTTCGAAAATCCCCAAAACAGGGTTGTCGTATGTTACCCAGATAATTATAATTACTGTTACCTCTATGGCAGTAGTATTTACGGGGATTATCATGTGGCAGGCAGGAGCAAACCATGCTTATCAGAAACTTACTGCAAAAGAACTTCATAATGTTTCTGAAAAACAATTATTCCGTGTCAATTATACCTCGAAAGGTGCTTTGCCTTTGGAAGATAGCAATGAACGCTTAGCTTTTGCAACAAACAATACAGTCCAGAACAGACATACTGGTGCAGCGATTAGTACGACTAAAAATGATACTTACATAATTAATGAATCAGAAGCAAATGCCAGGACTATTATGCCTGCGGGTACCGAAAACAATGACTTTAAAAAAGATGTTTCGGCTCCGTATTTTTGTGATACTGTGGTTGTTTACGATACGGTTGTTGTTGTCGATACCGTATTAAAATTCCGTCAGCAAAAGATTATTGTTAAATCGAAACGTAAAAATACTCGCCGGTAAATGAATTCACAAAGTAAATACTTGTACTTTATTGCACTGTTGATTTTATTATTACCAGCCGGAGAATTGTTTTCTCAGCAAACTGATACGGTAAAAGTACAGATAAGAAAGGTGGTTTACGATACAGTATTTACTGAAGTAGAAATTCCGGTATATGATACCGTTTATAAAGAAAGATTTATAAGCAGTCTTTCGTTTTCACCGGCCATAGGAGCAGGAGTGGGGGTAAATCGTTTTGGAAAGGACACAGATAGTACTGCATTGAATTTTCTGAACCGGACCTATGCTGAATCATGGTTTTACAGTGTCGGTACTGGTTTTACAGCCACCAGCGGTCGCTTTGGAATTGGTACAGGGGTATATTACACTGCAATGGATCAGAAATTTATCTATAGTCATTCAACTTTCAACTATGATACTATAACCTACTATAATACGGAAATACACCTCGAAGTGCAAACAGATACTGTATGGTTCGACTCGATAAACTATCAAATAACTACGATTTCGAATTATACCCTTGATTCTGTACCCTACGACAGTGTTTTGGTGCATACCCATGATACAAGCCTGAATTATACCAACAGATACAGAATGATAAGGATTCCGCTTCTGCTGAGTTATTCTCTTATCGATAAGAAAGGTTTTGTGCTTAATTTTTCTATCGGACCGGTGTTGGGAATTATGTTCCGTAATGATTCGTACAGTCTTGGCCTTGATTTGTACCCTGTAAAAAATGAAAAAAAGATATATTTTATCCCATATATTTACGGAGCCGTTGGTCTTGAGTACGCTTTTTGTCCGGGCATTTCGCTTGGTTGCGATCTGTTCTGTTGTTTTCCTCTGAAAAGCATTGGTAATAGCTCTGGGGTTTATTGGTATAATATTGATAATTATGGAGTTGCATTGAAGTATTTGTATTATTTTTGAAATGCTGATTTTTGCGATGCAACCTTTTCTTATCTGTAAGTCTTATTATTGAAAAACAATATCAACAATATGAAAAAAATAATTCTTTTCTCTCTGCTAATTTCAAGTTTTATCATCCTGCCACAAATGCTCCGTTCACAGAATTGCTATTTACAGGCAAGCTACGAAGCAAATGGTCTGGATGTAAACTTTGCCGCACAACTCTACGATTTAACCGTCAATCAGCAGGACAGCTCTTTTCAACCCATCCAAGGCCAGTATATTTGGGTAATCGACAATGCAACATTGTCGGGTCAGAATCTTGAGTTTTCTTACAACTCCTACGGGCAGCATGTTGTTACCGTTACCGGAAGCGGGATGGGTTGCAGTGCTACTACTACGCTTATTGTAACTCTCGACGAAAATAACCCGATCGACAGTACTGGGAATTTTGTGGTTCTTATTTCCGGCGATAGCTACTCATCACTCGATTGCGATGCCGATATCAACGCATATGTAATTGGCGGTATAGCCCCTGTTAGTTTTAACTGGAATAATGGAGTTACTTCAAGTTTACTTAACGATGTGTGCGCCGGTGAGTTTTGCGTTACCGCTGTTGATGCAAATGGAACAACCGCTGAATCCTGTTTCACTGTAGGTTATGGCAACACCGATACATTGCCAAACGACTCGACCAATTATGGAAACATTTATGTAAGCATTGAGTACTATTCAAATTCGTTAGATGATTGTGGATATTCAGCATGGGCAAGCGTGTACGGAGGTACTCCGCCATATTTTTATCAATGGAATACCGGTCAAAATACCTCTCAGGTTGCCGAATTATGCGTAGGGCAGGAAATATGCCTTATGGTGGTAGATATCGATGGCAATTCAGCTACTGCCTGTGCATTGATTCTCGCCGACAGTGTTTATAACACCGATACCGTATTGAATGGCGGAGATCCATGGGAATCGACTTTTGAATGGCAGGGCGATTCATTGTTTGCCGATGCTCAGATTGTTCATTACTGGATCACCAATACCGAAATATGTTTTGTCTGGGCTCTTATCTACGAAAATTCTTATCAGGAAACCATGACCGTTTGCTATCCCCTGTCCGACAGTTTGAATAGCGGCTGGTACGAAGTAATACTGCATGTTATTTTCAATAACGGACAAAAGGCAAATATCAGTTTTATTGACAATGTGTATCTAGAACCATCCGACTTATCGTCGAACCCTGATAATGAAAACATCCTTGATGTTACTGCATACCCCAATCCGGTTGGCGATATGCTCAATATTTCAGTTTCGAAGCAGGGAAACTCTTGTTCCATCAGTGTGTTCGATCTTAGTGGCAAACTCATATATAAATCAGACTATTCAGGCAACGAGTTGATACGCATCGAAACGTCAAATTGGGAAAATGGGATGTATTTTCTTGAAGTACGTAGTGATAATGAAAAGTCAGTGCTTAAAATCGTGAAATAGAGTACTGTTTTAGGTAAATAAAAAATGCCTGGCTTGTTGAGTCAGGCATTTTTATTTGAATGAATGCTTATTTTTTAATAATGGCTTTCATTACTTTTTCTTTATCGAGTTTTTTAGTGCAGAAGAACCAGTCATAGCATTTTACATCTTCATCTTTGCTTAGCATTCTTTCTTTCGCTACACCACACGATCCGGCAGTCGGAACAATTACATCGTCGCCCGGACGCCAGTCGGCGGGGGTTGCTACGCTGAATTCATCGGCTGTTTTAAGTGCCAGAACAACGCGGTACAATTCATCGAAATTCCTTCCTAGACTTAGCGGATAATAAATTATTGTGCGGATAATTCCTTTTGGGTCAATTACAAATACTGCTCTCACTGCTTTGGTGTTGCTTTCGCCAGGCATCATCATGCCATATTTGGTGGCAACTTCCATAGTGATATCCTCAATTAAAGGGAATGTAACCTCAACGTCTTTCATTCCTTTATACTCTATTTTTTCCTTTATGGTACGCAACCATGCGATATGGCTGTAAAGACCGTCAACCGAAAGCCCTACCAGCTTGCAGTTTGCCTCATTGAATTTCTTTTCCATCGAGGCAAAGGTCATAAACTCTGATGTACACACTGGTGTGAAGTCGGCAGGGTGACTGAACAATATAACCCAGCTTCCTTTGTAATCACCGGGAAAACTAATTTTACCCTGTGTGGTAACAGCTTCAAATTCTGGTGCACGATCACCAATGCGTGGCATTGCATTTACTTTGTTTTCTTCCATTGTTATAATTTTAAGGTAATGGTTATTTATTTGTAATTAGTAACAAATGAATAATGGAAATGTTCAGAAAAATGTGGACTTAAAAAATGAGAAATCCCGGTAAATAAAGACCAGAATCCTTATTGTACAACTATTCTGCCCTGATAGGTATAATCTTGTGAGTATAGATGGTATATATACATTCCTTCCGAAATATGGCCGATGTCGATGTGGTGATCCTCCGGTAAAAATTGTTGGAGGAGCAATTTCCCCTGTACATCGTAGAGTTCGATTTGTATTGGCTGGGCCATATTTCCGGTGCGGAATTCAATAAAATTGTCAGCAGGGTTTGGAAATACCGAAATATTCTCTGTTGCTCCGATAGGGTTGCCCACGAACTGAGTAGAGTAATTCAGGCTGAATCCCCCTGCGCGGGTATTCCCGTTGGCTTTAAAATTCACTGTAATTTTATACGCTTCAATGGTAAGAACATCAGGTAGGGTACTCCCCGAGTAGGTAGCAACTGTTTGCGAAGACTGATTGAGTATTTTTACATAATCATAAACAGGCTCCAGATCGAAATCGGTGAATTCAACCGTGATGCTTTGGGCGTTTTCGGGTTCAATATACCAGTAGCAGGTTGTATTATTCTGATAATTATACTGGTTGCTGCCGTCAGAAACGGTTCCTACCGGTTCCGAAATATGGGTTACCAGCGGACAGTACACAGGCTTAATACCTTTGTACGATAGGAGAAACCCGTCACCATTCAGGTCATTGTCCGTAACAAAACGAATCAGCACCTCATCGGAAGTGCTTTCAAATGTTGCAGGGATTGTGTTCCCTGAAAAAACTCCCAACACCTGAGCCTCATCGGTAGGTCCATCGAAAATGGTTATAAAATCGTTAGGGTCGGTTTGCAGTTTTAAAAATTCAAATTCAATTCCATTGGCCGAGTCGTTTGGTTGAATGAGCCATTCGCATTCCGTACCGGCTTCGTAATCGAAAAGAGGTCCGCTGCCGTCATCGATGGTACCTGCTGTAGTTGTCAGAATTTTTTGGGATTGACAGCCCTGCGGATAGATACCCGAAGGTACTGCGTTCACAATAACTTCGTGCAGCAAAGTGAAGTCGCTTCCACCGGGTGTAAGGTTGTCGAGGTAGAAATACCCGTCGTAACTTCCGCCCCAACCCCAATTGAAATGGTAATAATCTTCGGTTTGGTAGCCGTCAACAATAAATGCATGACCCGATACAAACTCGTAATCGCTCCAACCGGCATAATAAAGCGGGATTCTCTGATCGAGGTGCTGAATTAATGTGCCTTTCCAGTCGAAATCTTCCGGAAGACTGTCGCGGAACAGATAGGTGGTTTCATCATCGTAACCGAAGTAGGTGTGGAGTGTGTAGGCTCCTTTGTGATTCCACATTCCCGATCCATCGGGACCGTAATTCATATCCACAGAAACGCCGATGTTATAAATTAACCGTGCCACATCATCGTTGAAATCGGTAAGTTCTACCGCCATCTGATCGTAATTATAGTTTTGTTGCGAAAAGTCAACTTCAATCCATCCATAATCGTCGTGCTGATATCCATAAGAACCGGTTCCCTGTTCAGGATATCTGAAATAATTCAACAATTGCCCCAATGCAGTTGCAACACAGCCGGTAACAACATGACCACCCGGTCCTGCACCGTCAGCAGGGCACATGGCATTGTAATACAACCCCTGATTCCATTGGGTAAACAACATAGGCGTCACCCCTGTTTTCACCGATTTAACTAGACTACTGCTTTCTCCCTGCAAATGCGACCACATTGCAGCAATATTTTCATCAACCAATGTTTGATTATCAATCACATGGGCAATTTGTACTGCATAATTATCGAGCCATGTAGCGCAGGAAGAATTCATTTCAGCGGGAACTTGGGCTTCTGCAAATGAATAACCCAGCACCGGAACCACCTTTTCACTTTCCGAAACAATTACAAATCCTGAAGGATTCATTGCACAAATTGTATATACAGCTTTGCCGTTATGCATCCGCGTTTCGGTTGATACAACACTGATATCATCGTAATGAACACTTTTAAAAGCATTTGCCTGCTCATAATAGAAATTTCTGGCTACAATTTCAGTTCTTTTATTTTCGTTGGATTGTGCAAACAAAACTGCAGCAAATAATAACAATGCAAGGGTAATATATACTCTCATAGCTTATACTTCATTTATATCGTTTAAAAAATCAGCAATTTTTTGAGAACGAAGCATGCGTTCGTGCAGAAGAATACGGTACGATTCGATATTATCGATATTCTTGCGGGCAACTCCTGTTTTCATTGCTGCCATGGCAACCGCAGGTGCAACATACTCAATTACTCTTCTGTCGAGAGGTTTCGGGATAATGTAATTGATGCCAAAACTCAGTTCTTTTATACCATAGGCTTGCATCACTTCTTCCGGAACCGGAAGTCTCGCCAGCTCAGCCAGAGCTCTTGCTGCAGCCATTTTCATTTCCTCATTAATGTCGCTTGCCTGTACGTCGAGGGCACCTCTGAAAATGAACGGAAATCCCAATACATTGTTAACCTGATTCGGAAAGTCGGAGCGACCTGTAGCCATGATGATATCGCTTCTGGTTTTCAATGCCAGATCGTACGATATTTCGGGAACAGGGTTGGCAAGAGCAAAAACAATCGGTTTCGCATTCATCGAAAGAAGCATGTCGGGGCTTACAATATTTCCGGCAGACACTCCGACAAATACATCGGCATCTTGCATACACTCGGCAAGGGTATTCAAATTCCGATGCGTAACAAAGCATTTCCGCTCTTCATCGAGATTTGTTCTCGATTGGTTGATTACCCCTTTTGTATCGGTAATAACAATGTTTTCATGAAGAACCCCCAGTTGTTCGAAAAATTTTGCACATGAAATACCTGCAGCTCCGGCACCACTAAACACAACTCGGATTTCCTCAATTTTTTTACCGACTATTTCCAGAGCATTTAACAGTGCGGCTCCCGAAATGATGGCAGTACCATGCTGGTCGTCATGAAAAACAGGGATATCGCATATTTTTTTCAATTCACGCTCGATTCTGAAACATTCCGGAGCTTTAATGTCTTCGAGGTTAATGCCCCCGAATGTAGGACAGAGTGATTTAACGATGTGAATAAGTGCATCAGGGTTGGGTTCATCAATTTCAAGATCGAAAACATCGATATCGGCAAAAGCCTTGAAAAGCAGCCCTTTCCCTTCCATTACGGGTTTTGATGCATGGGGACCTATATTTCCGAGACCCAGTACGGCAGTTCCATTTGAAATTACTGCAACAAGGTTCGATTTGGCTGTGTAATCAAATACGGTGCTAACATCATCTTTAATAGCCAGACATGGTTCAGCAACTCCCGGAGTGTAAGCCAACGAAAGGTCTTTCTGGGTTATATAGGGTTTTGTTGCAACAACTTCAATTTTTCCAGGCCTGCCATTTTTATGGTAATCAAGCGCATCTTTGGGTGTAAATAATGTCATTATAAATCGTTTTCATCGGTGGGTACATCGTCGTCGCTTCCAATAAAGTCTCTCGCATGCCCATGGTCTTTCATGGCGTTTTTCATGAGCTCTTTATTCTGTTGTCGGTTTTTAAATATATCAATAGCGAGGTACAGCGCATTGCGGAACGATTCTTCCGAAGCTTGTCCGGTGCCTACCAGTTCATATGCTGTACCATGAGCCGGAGATGTTCTGACAATAGGAAGTCCGGCTGTGAAATTAACTCCTGTGTCGAATGCAAGGGCTTTGAAGGGAGCGAGTCCCTGATCGTGATACATTGCCAGTACACCATCGAACTTGGTGAAATTGTCCGACCCAAAAAATCCATCGGCTGGGTAGGGGCCTAAAGCCATAATTTTATGGTTTCGTGCTTCTTCAATAGCGTGAGCAATAATATCTGATTCCTCTGTCCCTATTACACCCATATCGCCGCAGTGCGGATTTAGTCCAAGCACAGCAATACGGGGTTTGCGTACGTTGAAGTCGAATTTAAGCGATTCGTTAAATATTTTCAGTTTCGAAACAATTTTTTCTTTGGTCAGTGTCGTGGCAATGTCTTTCACAGGTATGTGCCCGGTAGCAACCCCCACTCTGAGTTTGCCCGAGACCAGCAGCATGAGGTGTTCCTTTGTTTCAAATTTTTCGGCAAGATACTCAGTGTGTCCGGGGAAATGAAACCCACTTTCCTGAATATTGTGCTTGTTGATAGGGCCTGTGACCAATACGTCGATTTTACCCTGCTGCATACTTTTTACTGCGCATTCAAGCGAAGCATACGATGCAGCCCCAGCTTCGGGAGTCGATTTACCAAGTTCAACCTTCACCTCCTCGTCGATACAGTTAATAATGTTTGATCGCTTGGGGTGTGCTTCTTCAGCTGAACGTACCTGATTCAGACTGAAATTTTCGATGTTTAATGCTTTTCGGTGATAGGCAACTACTTTTGGAGACCCAAACAAAATAGGTACGCACATATCGTTGATTCGTGTATCGCTGAGTGTTTTAATAATTACCTCGTAACTAATACTGTTAATGTCGCCATGACTGATTCCAACCCTGATTTTATCCATAATTACGACTTAAGATTTATGTAAAAACTATATTGTAAAATTTTATGCAATATTACACTTATTAGTGAAAAAATCGAACAGAAGCCTAACTCCGTTTCCTGTTCCGGCTTTCCCTCTGTATTTATCAGGACTGTCGAGATACGCCGTCCCTGCAATATCAAGATGAGCCCAGGGGTAATCGGTGAAATGTTCCAGAAATTTGCCTGCTGTAATTGAACCTGCCCATTTGCCACCTACATTTTTCAGATCAGCAAAATCAGATTTAATATATTCGTCGTATTCTTCCCAAAGCGGAAACTCAATAATGCGTTCGTAGGTTTCGTTTCCTGATGCCACTAATTTTTTCAGTAGTTCTTTGTTGTTACCCATTCCTGCTATTGCGATGGTTCCAACAGCCACAACCGCAGCGCCCGTAAGTGTCGCCAGATCAATTACAGCTTCTGGGTCATATTTTTTTGCATAAGCCAAGGCGTCAGCGAGTAATAACCGCCCTTCGGCATCGGTATTCAAAACCTCAACTGTAGTACCATTGAACATGGTAATAATGTCTTGAGGGACATAGGCATTTTCACCGGGACGATTATCGGTAGCAGGAACCAGTGCGATGACATAAACAGGTAACTTGGCTCTGGCAATGGCATTCATACAACCGGTTACAGCGGCTGCTCCGGCCATATCGCTTTTCATACTGTCCATACTTCCCTGAGTGGGTTTCAGGCTTAATCCACCGGTATCGAATACAATCCCTTTACCAACAATTACATAAGGTTTTGAGTTTATTGCATTTTCGGGTTTCCAGGTCATTACGCTGAAACTGGGTGGTTCTTTACTTCCGCGGTTAACGGCTAAAATTCCTCCCATTCGCAGAGTTTCAATTTTTTTCTTATCGAAAACTTCCACTGAAAAACCTGCATCTTTACCCGTTGCCTGAATGCATTCAGCAAGCTTATGCGCTGTGAGGTACGACAACGGTTCGTTCACGAGGTCGCGGGCAATGTACACCGATTCTGCAAGAATGGTAATCATTTCAATGCTTTTGTCGCTGATATTTTCTGATTTGATGTTTATCTGCTCCAGTGCTTGTTTTTTCTTATCCTTATCGGTAAAATATTTTGTGAAAGTGTAGGCTGAAAGAACCAACCCCTCTGCAAATGCAACCGCAAATGAAAGCTCTCTGGTGAAATCAACAATATGTATCAGGTTGATTTTGTACTTATTTATCAGATTGCACACCTCATATCCTTTAATACGCAAAGCCTCTTTTACAGTATAAGCTTCTCCCCCGGATGAAGGCGCAACCACAATAAAGCTCCACTTAAAATAGGAATTTATACAGATAAGTGTTTCCTTGCTTTCGAGCTGCGATTTCACATAGGCAAGCTCTGTTTTTGTAAAAGAAAGTGCATTGCAATCGAAGTTTTCTGGAATCAGGTACACTACCGGATCGTCGACGGGTACTGTGCTTACTGATTTGATAAGAGGTATGTTGCGTTTCATATGTAATTAGTTAACGTAGTCCTGTCGTTTTACAATGGTATAAAAATCATTTTCGTTTTGAATATATCCCTGATCGTAACAGAAAAAATAGGTGTTTCCTGTTTTTGTAGTGAACACATTGGTAAGGTAATCGAAATTAAAGCCTTCATCCATGAGGCGTTGCCGCGTAACACGGGTTTTGCCCTTTTTGTTGAGCGATTCTAGTATCCTGCGGTTTTTTTTCAATATCCGGTTGATATTGCGCATCATATTGGTTGAATCCTGATTGAGCCTGTTGTTATAAGTATTGCGGCATTGGTCGCTGCAAAACTTTTTATCGACACGCCCTGTAAGTTTTTCACCACATTCAAGACAGCCTGTTTTCATAGTCTGATGATTTGTTACCAAAGATAGTAAGAATGGATGAATTGCACAGCGAAAATGGCGAAAACTTTCATTTCTTCATGGTCTAAACCGATTTTCAGAAGATGTTTTTCTACCTGTTAACAGTAAATATCCGGTATTTTGCCACTCTGATTTTTTGCAAAAAATATTGCAGCGATGTTTTTAGCACTCCCATGCCATACTTAATACTTCGCCGGAAATTAATTGAGCTGGCTTCTTCGAAATACAGGGTAGGGCAGGTAATTTCGGCAATTTCGAATCCTGCAAAGCAAATCTGCGCAAGCATCTGATTATCGAAAACAAAATCATCAGAATTAAGGTTATAACTTATTTTGCGAAGCACGTCAGATGAAAACGCCCGGTATCCGGTGTGATATTCCGAAAGTTTCTGATGCATGAGCAAATTTTGCGTAAAAGTAAGCAGTCGGTTGGCAATGTATTTATACAAGGGCATTCCTCCACGAAGTGCACCCCTGCCAAGAATTCTCGATCCTAAAACTACCTGATACACTCCGTTTGCAATAAGGTATGCCATAGAATGAATTAAACGGGGAGTGTACTGGTAATCGGGATGAAGCATAATCACAATGTCGGCATTCATTTCGAGTGCTTTATTATAGCACGATTTCTGATTTCCTCCATAACCTGTGTTATGCTCGTGAATGATAATGTTCCTTATTCCCAGCTGCCGGGCAATACCTACGGTATTATCCCTGCTTGAATCGTCAACCAGAATAACATCGTCCACAATATCGAAAGGGATCTCGGAATAGGTCTGAGCCAGTGTGCTTTCTGCATTATAGGCAGGCAGCACTATTACGAGTTTTTTGCCGTTAATCATTTATTTGTCTGCTGTTTTAATTGATTCGACTTTCCGATATATTCATTGGCTTTTGCCATGTTGCCCATCTGATAGTAAGTTACTCCAGCATTATACCAGCTTTCGGCATCGGAAGGGTTGAGTTCGATTGATTTGAGAAAGTTTTCGAGTGCCGAAGGCAGGTTGCCCTTTATGCCATAGGCTACTCCCAGATCCATGTAAAGACCTGCGTTCGGGTTTTTCAATGAAGCTGATTTTGAAAGGTAATAAATAGCCGTGTCGATATTCTGAAGGTATTTGCCATAGATAGTACCCTCGAGGTGATACAGTTCAGGAATTCCCGGCTTTATTTTGTCGAGTTTTTGGATGGCATCCAGTATTTCTTCAGGCGTGTTTGACGATTTGCCCGCATTGAGTAAACCATACGAGTTCATAATGATGATTTTAGCATTATTAAGTGCAATGCCATGATAGGGTTTCAGTGAAAGTACTTTTGTGTAGCAACCCAAAGCTTTTACCGAGTTGGTAGTGTATTCATACCATGCATTCCCCAACAGGTTGATAGCATCAACGTACTCGGGATATATTTGTATCGATTGCTCCAGATATTTTATCGCATCACGGCAATATTGATTATGAATTGCAGTGTCTTTTTTTATCTCCGATTTCTGGGCTTGTTCAATTAATTTACCTCCAGCACTGCATGTGCTTTTGGCAGAATTGTAGGAAGTTTTCACATCAGTGGTGAATAATACAAAATCGTTTTCCCATGCTTTATTTCGCGAAAAGGTCTTTCCCGAATATAACACCAAAAGAATGCAAAGCAAAGGGATGCTTAGTGAAGTGGCTTTCATCTTGAGTGTTTCGCTCAACTGTAACAATGGTCCGGTAATTATCCAACCCATCAAAATGCAGAATCCTATAGAGGAAATAAATATGAATCGTTCGTTCATGAAAGTGCCGACCGGAAAGAAAATATTGGAAACAACCGATAATGGAATAATATAGAACCAGATACTGTACGAAATTAAGTCACGTTTCTTAATCATACCCCATATTGCATAAAAGCCCAGTGCCAGATATGCAAGCAGAGTAACAACAGGGCGCCAGTCGTTCCATCCGACAATTGGGATTTGCTTTGGGTAATAGTCATAGGTTAAGGGATGCGGAAAAAACAAAAGCTGCAGGTATTTACCGAGAGTAAGGAAAATAGTTGCAAATTTTTCGCCAACAGAGGCATACAGGAACGGGTTGTTCATGAGTTCCTCTGCAATTTCTTTTTCACCTCGTCCTCCGCCGAGAATACTATAACGTATGAGCAGAAATACTCCGGCAGCAATCAACAGAGGCACATAAGCACCCAGCGTTTTTACAAACTTGTGTTTCGAAAAATAATACACGGTAAGCGGTATTACTGCCAAAAAGGTAATTGCATTCTCTTTTGAAAGCAAACCCAAAAAAAGCGATACCCCTGAAAATATCAGGTTAATAAATTTTCTAGTATCAAGGTATTTTAACGTGAACCATAAAGCCAAAAGTGATCCGAGCAATGTGAGTATTTCATCACGGCCTTTAATATTTGCTACCGCTTCGGTGTGTATCGGATGGGCAAGGAAAAGTACCGATACCACAAAAGGCAGCGAAATATACCACCGGGTCTCAGGTTTGGGGGGTATCAGCCTGACTAGTATTTTATACAGCAGCAGGGTGGTGAGAATGTAGAGGATAATGTTGTTGAAATGACTAATATAAGGCCTTCCGGTTATTTTAGGATTTTCCCCTTTCAGTGTGCTTTTATCACCAAAAACCTGCAGTTCCATGGCAAACGTCGCAAGAGAAAGTGGCCGATACCGACCTCCGGCTACCAGTTTTTTATCTTCCTGGATTTTTTCGGCAGAAACACCCGGATAACTTGTCATCCAAAAGCCAGTAAATGTATCGTACCGGAAAATGTCGGGAATCCCGGCAATCCCTTTTGACGTGAACTGATTGTCATATATTACAATGGCATCATCAAGGGCGTAGTCATGTGTCAGTGTATTGGCATACAGCATAGCCCCAAGTACTATGATTACAATCATCGCATAAGGATTGGCTTTCACGGCGGGTATGGGTAGAGGCTTCCCAACTTTTTTAGGATCAGTGATAATCTTCTTTTTTATGGGCTGCTGTTTTGCCACGACAATTTGTTTTGTCAAAAATAAAAAAAAGCTTCGAAATTGACATAACAAAAAAGCACATGCTAATTCTGGATGAAATGCACTTGATGCAAATAGTTTTTTTTATATATTGCCTCAAATTGTAAAACAATAGCAATAAGAAAACAGTTATAGTTAAAATGCCGACAGCTATGAATAAAAAAATATCGTTAGTATTATTATGGATAGCAACAATTCTGCCAGCTATCGCACAGCAAAACATCGCGGTTTTGGGGGAAATTGATGTTTTACAAAAAGGAGACCCTGTATCATTGCTTCGTGTTGATGGTAGTGATGAAACAGTTGCTGGGGCAGTGTATAGTGATACGAACTTTGAAATGAATTTTCAGGCTTCACAGTCCAGTTTATATATGTTTTATTATGGTGATGAAGATGGTTTTTTAATTGTATTACATCCCGGCGATACTTTGAAGATAGGTATTAATAAAAATGAAATCGTCATGGAAGGCTCTTATGAAAATAAGATGAATTCATTTGTAATGATGGAAAGCAATTTATTAAATGAAAAATATAACGAGCTCTACGAAGAGTATCTTAGCACTGAAGATATTGATAAACAGGTAAAAATCAATGAAGAAATCGATACCCTTGTTGCGCGGTATAATGCGCTGATTAAAAGTTTTGTTCGAAATCACCCCGGATCATTGCTAAGTTTGATATATCTTGAAGAATTGAATATTGATGAGGATTTTGAGTTCTTCTTAAGCAGCTGCGATAGCTTGATGATTAAATATCCCGATAACATTTATGTTATTGATTTGAATAGTAAAGTGGAGGGGAAAAAACGACTCGCTATCGGAAATGAGGCACCTGAAATTGAATTACCCGATAAGGATGGGAAAATGTTGAAGTTATCGGACCTGAAAGGTAACATTGTACTCATTGATTTTTGGGCTAGTTGGTGCAGACCTTGCAGACAAGAAAGTCCAAATATGGTAAGAATATATCAAAAATACCATAAATCTGGTTTGGTAATTTATGGCGTGAGTTTGGATAAGGAACGACAAAGCTGGGTTGATGCAATTGAATCGGATAAGCTCACATGGAAGCATGTGAGTGATTTAAGCGGTTGGGAAAGTGTTGTCTGCGCCGATTATGCTATTTCCGGAATACCGAATACAGTTCTTGTTGACAAAGAGGGGAGGATAATTGCTACGGGTTTACGTGGTGAGGACTTAGAAGCAAAGCTCCTGGAAATTTTCGGCTTCTGACCATAGCAAAACAATCATAAAAGGATGAAATCTTTATTGCAGTTTGTTCTAATTGCAAATAGTAATTGATTTACGGGGACAGGTATTACAGATTATCTTTTTATTTTGTATTTTGCATTACCCAATGAAACAAATATAGGCTGTGGACAATTCTGATAAACAATGCGTATGAAAAAACTCTTATTTTTGGTTTTATGGTCATTTATTACAGGCTTTGCTTCTATAAAAGCACAGCAAACCATTGTTGTAACGGGTGAAATCGATATACTCGGGGATGGCGAGTTGGTATCGTTGGTATGCCTGAATGGTTTGAACGAAGTTGTAGCTGAGGACAGTGCTTCTGCGAAAAATTTTGAATTGGTATTTCAAGCGTCTCAATCGAACTTGTACTCTCTGAATTTTGGTGATGATGATGGGTTTGTTATTGTTCTGCATCCGGGCGATGCCATTCAGATCTACATGAAAGAACTTGAAATCAACATTAATGGCTCTGAGGAAAATTCGAAAAATGCCAAGGTAATGATGGAAAGCAATTACCTGTCGGATAAATATAGTCTAACCTATTCCGAATACCTAAACACCGAGGATAAAAACTTTCAGGCATTGATTGAAGATGAATTGACACACCTGATGGACAGGTACACTAAACTTATTAAAGGGTTTATTAATGAGAATCCTTGTTCGCTGCTGAGTTTACTGTACCTCGAAGAATTAAATATTGATGCTGATCTCGCATTTTTTCAACTGGCTGCCAATTGCCTCACAACTCAATACCCCGATAATGTTCATGTAATTGAGCTCAAACGTAAAGTTGAAGCAAAAATGCGTGTAGCCAACGGAAATCCTGCCCCCGAAATTGCATTGCCTGATACGAATGGCAGCATTATGAAATTATCAGACCTGAAAGGTAACATTGTCCTCATCGATTTCTGGGCAAGCTGGTGTAAGCCATGCCGGCAAGAAAGCCCGATTATGGTTGCTCTTTACGAGAAATATAATAAATCAGGCCTGGTAATTTTGGGTGTTAGTCTTGATAAAGATTTAAACAGTTGGCTCGATGCTATTCAAAAGGATAAACTTACATGGTACCATGTGAGCGACCTTAAAGGATGGGATAGTGTTGTTTGTGATGATTATTCCATTGGCGGGATTCCGTATACCGCGATAATCGATAAAGATGGTAAAATATTGGCTACAGGTTTACGTGGCGAAACTCTTGAGAAAAAACTCGAAGAGATTTTTGGCTTTTAATATTGGCACACTCAATTATGGTCAAAAGACCTTATTTTCTTTGAGTACCCTATTGCCCTAGCTTATCGAAGGATAGAAAGTTCAAAGGGCATTACTATTACTCATTTCAGGCTGTTTTTGCATTTATTAGTTTATGAAAATACATGGCAAACGACCGGTACAAAAAGTGTGTCCATTTACCAAAGGGAACAATGATGAGCGCCCATTGGGCAAGTATTGTCAGGTGAAACAAATACAGCCACAAATTGCTCTCGATAAGCCCCAGGTCGATGAACAGACGTACAGCAAAGGCGGTAAAACCCATCAGGAA
The DNA here is from genome assembly GCA_017994175.1 of Bacteroidales bacterium. GTDB lineage: Bacteria > Bacteroidota > Bacteroidia > Bacteroidales > ML635J-15 > JAGOEF01. The sequence goes on from JAGOLH010000002.1 coordinate 42,582, forward strand.
AAGCCAGATTACAAAGAACCAATCGGATGGTTGCGAGTGTTTGCTCAGTTCTTTCTTTTTACGGATACGTGCATTTACAAACAAAAAGGTAATGGTAAATACAGTTATACTCACCGCATATCCAAAAATATTCACCAGCAAATATTCGGTTCCAAACCAGTCGAGAAATACAGTGGTCATGAGCAGTGCCATATAACCCAAGACCAGAATAAAGTGCATGAACCAGCGCCCTTTGTTATCGTCGCAACCTAAAGCGCGTTTTTGGGTAAACATGTGCAGGAAAAAATCACCCAGCGATTGCAGGTAAATTTTAAAAGGAATTTTCTTACCGGGTTTTATCACCGTGAAATACCACATCCTGATCATGTTGGGCATAAGAATTACCAGCAATACGCCACCAATGGCAAACATTTCAAAGTAATGACCAAAGTGCATTATGCTTTCGGTGTCGAAGTCCTGAATGGCAGCAAAGCCAATTACACCGGCCAGCACAACAATCATGGCAATAATGGTAGCTGCTGCCGAACGGTAGAACATGCCGGCCAGGCCTGTCCAGTCGTATTTTCCCATCAGCCAGCGGCGCAGCGACATCATGAGTTCGCCCGGGTTGGCGGTTTGCGGACAGTGCTCGGAACATTCACCACAGTAATAACACAGCCAGGGTTTCAGCGAGGCCGAAATTTCGTCAGAATTACCAACGGCACTGCTGCGCACCATACTTCGCGGAAAAGCATCTTTTTCGTCGGCTAATGAACAAACTGCCGTGCAAGTGCCGCAATTGTAGCATTTATTATAATCGAATGCTCCGTAACTTTTCAGTTGTTTTCCGAATTTGGGGTCTATCTTACTCATTGTTCTTCAGTTTGTAATAGTAGTATTCGTCCATATCATCAACCCTCGATATTTTCACAAAGCCATATTTCAGTAATGTCATCAGCAGAAACACCACATCGTCTTTTTTCATTTGCGTGGCAGTGCACAGTTCAGCGATGCTTTTTTCGCCCTCTTTCAACTGGTCGAGAATCTGCTTTTTGTCGCGGGTAAACTGTTTAAGATTGTCTTTTACCTTGTCGGAAACCTTGTGTGTTTCGCGGAGTATTTTATAGGTCTGTTTGTTTTCGGTAATCATAGCTGTTTCGGTTTATTGTGCTAATACATCAATCATGCTTTCCATTTCTTTGTTGGTAAACGATATCAACTCGATGGAGTCGGACGGGCAAACGGGCAGGCACATTCCACAACCTTTGCAGTTGCTTTTGCTTATTTCAGCCACTTTTTTGCCGTTGAAATCAATCGTGCTTATCGCACTGAACGGACAAGCGTTTGTGCAGGCATTGCACCAGTTGCAGGTTTCTTTATCCACATAGGCCACTATGGGTTCCAGTTGTAATTCGCCTTTGGCAATAATGGAGTGCGCTTTGGTGGCGGCTGCAATGGCCGAGTTCACCGATTCGGCAACATTTTTAGGTCCCTGGCAAGCTCCGGCAATGGTAACACCGTCGATTACGGTTTCAACCGGACGCAGTTTCATGTGTATTTCGTTGAAGAAATGGTCGCGGCCTTTGGGTAATTTAAAAATATTGCCGATAGTTTCGTCCTTATCGGGAACCATACCGGTAACCAGCACCACGAGGTCAACTTCGGCTTCGTGTTCACGTTTTTCGAGCAATAAATCAACCGCTTTCACGCTGAGTTTATCGCCGGAAGCTTCCACCACAGGCGGTTTCTTATCGAGAAACTGCACGTAGATATCGCCTTTATCGTTGGTTGCTTTGTAAATAAGCTCTTGTTTTCCGTAACTGCGAACACCCCGTGTGAAGTGATAGCATTGCAGGTTGCTGAATTTGGCTGTTGCATCGAGCGAGGTTTGCATGGCAGCAGTGCAGCAAAAACGCGAACAATGCTTGTTGTCGCCTTTCACCTGTCGACTGCCCACGCAATAGATAAATGCTACCGAATTAATTTCTTTATCGTTTACCACGAGTTGTTTTCCACTACTGTTTTGTAGTATTGCTTTAAACTCAGGTAAGGTAATTACGTTGGAATGACTGTGATAGCCAAATTCTCCTTCTTCGGGGGTGTAGGTGTCGAAACCGGTGGCCAGCAAAACAGAACCTACCGTAACTTCGCGATTTCCGGCCGGCGAGTTGAGTTTCAGTGTGAAATTACCAATACTGCCACTGCTTTCGGCAAGCATGGTTTCGGTGAATAGTTCAATGCGGCTGTTGTTGGCTATTTCAGCTTCGAGTTGTTTCAGTAAGTCGCTGCCCGATTGTTTTTCGGGGCTGATAACGTCCATTGTTTTCAGTTTGCCGCCAATTTCTTTCGATTTTTCGATGAGATACACTTTGTCGTTCATGCCGGCAAGGCTTAGTGCAGCTTTCATCCCGGCAACACCGGCACCCACTACGGCCACCGAGCGTTCCGATTTTATTGTAATGGGGTTGAGGGCTTCAGCCAGACGTGCTTTGGCAATGGCGGCCTTTACTATCTGAATGGCTTTTTCGGTAGCCCCTGTTTTGTCGTCGCTGTGTGCCCACGAAGCTTGTTCCCTGATGTTGGCATGCACGTAGGTGTAGGGGTTTAGTCCGGCGCGTTCGCTTACGTTACGAAATGTAGTAAGATGCAGTTTGGGCGAACACGAAGCCACCACCACACCGCTCAGGTCGTTGGCCTTAATGTCGGCATCCATGTCTTTTTGGTTGGTATCGCCACAGGCAAACATGGTGGTTTTGGCCAGAATTACCGCATCTTCGTCTTTAATGGCTTCTTTAACCTTCTCGATATCAACATAGTCGGAAATATTTCCGCCACATGCACATATATATATACCTAGTTTCTTCTTCATTGTTTCGTGTTGCATATTACTGGTTTAAATAGCTTATGGCTTCGCCGGCGGCAGCACCGGCCGACAGAATGGAATCGGGAATGTCTTTGGGACCGGTGGCTGTGCCGGCAACAAACACGCCTTCGATATTTGTTTTCGATGGACTAAGCAATGGGCTGGGTTGTGCCACATAGTTGAGCACGTCGAGTTCAAGCTTTTTACCTTCGAAAAGATTACCGGCTTCAGCATTGGCGATTACACCTACCGAAAGCACTACCATATCGTGTTCGGCTTCCTTGAGTTTTCCGGTTGCTATATCTTCGTAGCGCAACGAAAGATTTCCGTTGGGTTTTTCGGTGATTTTGCCAATTTTTCCTTTTACAAACCGAACACCCATGCTAACTGCCTGTTCGTAAAATTCATCGTAACCCTTGCCAAATGCACGAATATCGATGTAATAAATCGTAATATCGGCCATGGGCAGTGCACCCATCAGCAACTGAGCCTGCTTGATGCTGTACATGCAGCATATTTGCGAGCAAATGGGGTTGCCCACCGAATCGTCGCGCGAACCGGCACAAAGAACATAGGCCAGTTTGTCGGGCACTTTTCCGTCACCGGGACGCAATATGGTGTGAAACGGACGCGTGGGAGCCAGTTGTCGTTCCATTTGCATCGAGGTAATCACATTTTTTGCACTTCCATACGAATAACGCGAAATTTTCAGCGGATCAAACAGTTTGAAACCGGTTGCAACAATGGTTGTTTTTGCTTTCAGCACATACTCGCGGGGTTTCTGCGTGAAGTCGATACAACCCGGAGGACATACTTTTTCGCAGGCTCCGCAAAGCGTACAATTATCAATGTCGATGGCAGCAACCTTGGGGCTGCAAATGCTGAACGGGATAAAAGCGGCTTTACGACCGACCAGATTGTACTGATATTCGTCGCGCACCACTACAGGGCATGCTTCTTCGCACAACTGGCAAGCTGTGCAATCGGCCTCGACTACGTATCGCGGACGACGGGTTACCCGTGCTTCGAAATTCTTTTCACCCAGCTTTTCGATGGAGAGCACATCGGTTTCGGTAAAAATACTGATGTTGGGGTGCCTAGATATTTCCGACACCTTTGGGGTAGTGATACAGGCTGCGCAGTCGAGGGTGGGAAACACCTTGCTCAGCAATATCATTTTGCCACCAATCGATAGTTCTTTTTCCACGAGGGCCACCTTGTAGCCGTTGTTGGCCAGATTCAATGCGGTTTCGCCGCCGGCAATACCGCCGCCAACCACCAATGCATCGAAATTCAGGATTTCAGGCTCTTTTTGCATAAATTATTCCTGCGATTTTAATAAATACTCGTTAAAACTTTTCACCTGTTTCACGAACGATTCGCTGCACACCGAGCAAATGGCTGCCATGCGCAGGCGTGCAGGGTCGATGTTTTGTTCTTTCATCAGGTTGTGGGTTTGCTCTACCAGATGTCCGGTTTTTTCGGTGCAACTTTCGCCATAGGCACAGTCGCTGCCATCGGCGGCAATAAACACACCGTCGAAACCTTTGTCGAAAGCCCGCATTATCCACTTTGGCTTAATGCTGCTCGAGCAACGCATTGCTATGGTATAGACCTGCGGTGGATAATGCAGTTTAAGCAGACCCGCCATGTCGATGGCAGGGTCTGATATTTTTTCGGTAGAGAAAACCAGGATTTTCGCGCTTTTTTTAGCCATGTTCCGTGGTGTTAGATTTCGTTTTTACGCATGTAAATTTTGTAGTAACCGTTTTCTTCCAATGTACCCAGATAATCGTGTCCCTGTTTGTTGCACCATTTGGGAATGTCGACACGGGTTCCTTCGTCGGCAGATAGTATTTCCATGATTTCGCCTTCTTCAATGGTTCCAAGGGCTTTTTTTGCTTCGAGTAGTGGTCCGGGGCAGGCAGTTCCGCGTGCGTCAACCGTTTTTGCTACCACTAAGTTTTTCAGTTCTTCGTTTGTCATTGTTTTAGAGTTTTATGGTTAAAAATTTTGTGTTTTAATATTTCAATTATTGAAACCGGTCGCCGAGCGGAGTCGAGGTGCCGGTGTTATAATTTCTACACTTCCACCTTGCCGCCACCTCGGCTCCGCTCGGTGGCCGGTTTGGTGTTCGGCAATTAAATAAACAACTGCGCTGCGCTTTCGCCGGCATCTGTAACAAATGTAGCGGCTCCAGCATAGGTCAGATGCGGATAGTCGATAAATTCTTCTTTCTTGAACCCCATCAGGCCCATCGACATTTCGCAAACGATGATTTCAATGCCGAGTTCACCGGCTTGTTTGAACATCTCGTCGAGCGACAGTACGTTGTGTTTTTTCATCAGATATTTAATCATCATAGGGCCCATACCGGCCATGTTCATGTTCGACAGTTTCAGCTTGTTCTTGCCTTTTGGCAGCATAATGCCAAACATTTTAGAGATGAAATCTTTACCCTTTGCTGATTTATTCTTGTCGCGCAAAGCTGATAATGCCCAAAACGAGAAGAAAATTTTCACTTTGGTGTCCATGGCTGCAGCGGCGAGCGAAATAATCATTCCGGCCATAATTTTATCGAGGTCTCCCGAAACAATGGCAATCGAAAGCTGGTCTTTGCGGTTGTTTTCGAGTTTTGCAAGTTTCTTGCCCATTTTGTCGAGCTGAGCCTGCATCTGGCTGAGTTGTTGCTGAAGTTCTTCGTTCATATTCTTAATTGTTAATGTGTTACAATTTAATTAAGAACAAAGTAAGAATTTTAACTGATATAAAATCCCTTTTTCTTATTGATTTGTGTTTTAATTAAGTGTGATATATATCACACTTGAGTAATGATATTTTTATCAAGAATTCTTAAAGACTTGGATGAGGAAAATTAGTGACAACAAATGAAATTTCAAAATTGAAATTTTCCCAACTCTTAATTTCTAATTTAGTCCTTAATACAACGAACACTGAGGAAATCGTTTTTACTGGTGAAATAACGTGTGGCAGAGCCATGCATTATGTAAAAGTACCATGATTTTTCTTCATTGCTCTCAGAAGATAACCACCAATAGCCACAGTACTCAATATGGTTGTACTCATAAAGCTCTGTACAATAACCGCCCAAAAGACCATCAAAACCACTTCTACCCCCAACTTTAAGCGCCTTATAGCCTTTAGCACCATAATTGCCAACATGGCTTATCAAAGTATCAAATTCGTTTTTTGTTGGCAAATGCCATCCATTCGGGCAAGCATTTTTTGCAGTGCTCCAATTGTACAATCTTCCGTATTTGTCACAATTTGGAAAGCTATCATCGTAGCAAAACGCAACAGCTTCAGTAATGTAATTCAGGTTTTCTGCCATCCAGGTTTGTGACCCTATGGTAATGGTTTTATAGGTTTTACCATCGCGAGAATCGGTGAATGTACCCGAAGCTTGCGATTGTGCTTTAATTGTAATTGCAACTAAGGCAATCGTGATTAATAATAGTTTACTTTTCATAGTTGTCAACTTTTAAGTACTGTAACATCAGGTTTTTTGAACGGTTAATTTGGATTCTAACATATTCTAGTTATTGCACGTCGCTGAAAGCATTAATATTGGCAGTAGTAATTTGCCATTTCCCTTCCGATGTCTTAACCCAGTTTATCGTAAATACTCCATGCGGATGTCCGATTACCGAGTCGTTCACGACAATATCGAGACCGTAATTACCTGTGTAACCGGCTCTGTCGATACTCGACCATTCCTGTAGCTTTTCAACTTTCATGTTTTTTACGTATCGGTGAAACGGACCGATCCAGTTTTTTGACAGGTCTGATGTATTCAGCACCACCAGTTCATCATCAATGAGTACCACCTCGTCGGCGAACAGGTTTCTGATGGCTGCCGAATCGTTGTTGTTCCACGCATTTTGCCAGTTTTCGATAAGCGAGTCAATGGGTGCTTTTTGAATCGAAGATGTTTCGCTTGGATTTTGGTTGCAGGAAATCAATATTCCAGCTACGGCAAGTAAAAGAATCATTTTTTTCATTGTTTTGTTTTTTAAGTTAATAATTATGGATTATTTGTTGGTTTAATAAAATTGCTTTTTTCATTCTCATTTAATCTTTTACACAACGTATGTATTCACCATTTACATAGGCAGAATTTGTTGAATACAATGAAACCACCTCATTGAATATTGCAAAACTGTAGCAATCGGATGTTCTCCACCACGTCATCATTCCCATTCCATCAAACACCCCACCAAGGTCAGCATTGCGCATACCCCCGGGGTAGGCAGTAAAACCGCTTTTGTTTCTGAATGAACTGTAATCGGTGTTACCGGGTGTGCCGGGTACGGTTGAATTATCCCACAATGTGGTTGATGCCATGGCTTTTGCGATTTTATTCTCGAAATTTGTATTGTCGTAATTGTAATAGTGGCTAATCAGATAGTTCTGCATGGTAGTCCATTCATCGTAGCTTGCAACATGCCAGCCTTCGGGTGCTATGCCCCTTGGGTCGCTAACTGCGTACCAGTTATACATTACCCCGTAAGTATCTGCGTTAGCAGCATAGTTGTTGTAATAGCAAAATGCACCTGTGTTTAGACTGTACCAGGTTGAATTATCAATAACATTGGGAATTGGGTCGCCATTGTTATATTTGGTTGTCCTGAGGTTTTCAACCAGCCAGTATTGATCGCCGATTTTTACACTGTGGTATATATTTCCATCAGCATCCATTGCCCATTCGGGGTTGAGGCTTACGTGTATATAGTCGGTTTTTGTGACGGTGGAGTCTCCGTAATTATTTGTTGCTGTTAGCGTTACTGTGTAGTTGCCGGGAGTTTCGTACACATGATAAGGATTCTTTGCGGTTGACGTGGTGTTGTCGCCAAAATCCCAAAAATACGATGCGCCATTGATTGTGGTATTTGCAAAATAGACTTCTTCGCCGGTATAAACTTCGGTGTCATATACAATGAAATTGGCGATAGGTTTTCCGGGGCGGAATCCTGATACGGAGTAGAAGACACTTACGCGCTTTGAAGTTGTCAGCCCTGCAAGATCAATTACCATGATATCAACTATTGCCGAATCGAGATCGGTTTCGAAATGCAGGCTTATAATTTGGCCGCTCGAGTAATTCACCGTATTCGGGTTTAAAGCGATGATGGGCAATTCGACACCATTTTTTTTAATAGAAATTTCTTTAATGCCGTTGGGGGCAGCTACGAGAAACATAATTTCGCCATTCCAATATTGATCAGTGTTGCTATAGGGTTTAACCACAGTGTCTTCAGAAACTATGTACTTATGTTGACTGTAGCTCCAATTCTCAAGCAGAATCCATGGCGCAGGCTTATCACCTATGTCAACTTTCTCACATGAATAGAACATTGCAAACGCTATTATGGAGGCAACAATAATTATGTGGTTTCTAATGGTTTTCATGATGATTATGTTTTTAAATTATTCATAATTACGGTTAAACAATGGCCATCCGGTTTCGAGTCCGGCTTTCAAAGAGAAATACAGTAGAAATGAACTTCCCATGCTTTCATGATAGGGGCGTATTCCCGGAAGCATCCCAATCTCGAACATCCAATACCCCGAAAACGCATTCAGACGGTTCATTTCGATCCCTATGCTGAAACCGGGCTTCTGAATATATTGTGTTGGAATGTAACCTGGAAAAACCTCATTTCCTTTTTCGGTGAGAAAACGGTAGTTAATGAAAGGTGCATACACTATATCAATGTACATTTTACGCATTCCGATCCGGTCGGTTCCTTCACGGGTGCCGGGCGATCCTACATTAAATACTTTTGTGGTACCAATGCCAAGATGAAACATGGTGTACCGGCTTGAACTGAGGATATTTTGCGTACTATAGCTGTAATAATATGATTGCAATTGTGTTGGGTATGGGTAATGGCATACGGGCACAGTGTCGAGACCGTCAGTCGGGAATGCCAGTTGCATATTGGTTACTCCGAAACGGATCTGGTTATAAGTAGCCGCGTTTCCTTCGCCATAAGAGTACACATCGTACGCATTTCCTCCTTCGTAATCTCTGCCCCTGTAAAAGAAAGAGCCTTTTCTGCTTACTTTCGACGAGAATGTCAAAGCTCCGTCAAATTCCAAGCGACTGAAAAAGTTGTCGAGCAGCTGGTATTCGTTTTCATCGCTGAGGGCACCACGGAACCAATCCTGTATGGCGCGCTCGTAATAGACATCCAAAGCAATGCGGGGTTTGAAATAGTGCAGCGAAAACTCCAGCGTTTCTCCATAACTGCCTGCCATCGTAAACCACGAGGCTGCCACCACAAACGAGAAGTTTCTGTTGGTGGGAGGAGGAACCAGCCCGAAATGTTGCCGTTGGTCCTGTGCATTCAGAGAAATCGCCCAAGCAATAACTGAAATTATGACGAAAATGATCTTTTTCATGATTCACATTTTTATTGTTTCAGAATTAGTAATTTTTAATGCAGCGAACACTATAACCATTTGTTTTCCATGAAGTGTATTGTTCAACCAAATTTGTTGAGAATGTAAAACAATAAGAATATGCCATTTCATTGTCTTCAAATACGGTGGTTGATGACCATAGAATTGACGTCCACTTGAGATTGCCAAACTCATCTTTTTCGCTATTATAAAAACCTGCAGGTAATATTCCCAAGCCAGATTCATTATAGGAGTATTCAATATTTTCATCATAATAAAATGCTCCTGAGGCTTTCAGTTTTGCACCGGCATTAGCGCCTCCATTATTCATAATAAGTAAGTTCCATTCGATAGCATCTGGCAGGTGCCAGCCTTCAGGGCAAGACGTCATTGCAGTTTCCCAATCGTATAAGTACCCAAACTTTTTCACGTGTTTGTCCTTGTATTCATAAGCAAAATAATTTCCGCTGTCTGGAGCAAAAGCCAGGTTTTCGGCAAGCCAGGTAACATGATTAATGATAACGGTTTTGTACACTTTGCCGTCGCGGGTGTCGGTGAAGCTTCCAAACTCCTGGCAGAACCCGAACGATACAGACATAGCAAGGGCTAACAAAAGAATTGCTTTTTTCATTTTTTTCTGGTGTTATTGCTTACTTTGTTAAGGCGTCAGCACTCCTTTAATTACAATCAAATGGTTTTCTGCTTTGCAGTGGAAAGAATATTTTATCTCACTTTTTAGTGAACTGATCGAGCATTTCGGGTAAACAAGTGCTAAAAACAATCCCGTCGAAATGGCCGCCTTCAATTTCGATGTAGTGATATTTGATTTTTTTCTTGTCGAGCTCTTTCTTTAGCTTTTGGTGCTGCGGTACAATGAAGTCGAATTCGTCTTTTGTTGCCATTGCCATATATACAAACTGATTGCTCCCTTTTTTCATGTTGCTGACAATTTCGAAAACATCGGTTCCCCGCGATTGGTAACTGTTTTCATCGCCAAAAGCTTCGCGCACACTGCTCATGATAAAATTCAGGGGCGATTCAGGTGTAAGCGGAATATCGTAGAATGGTGCATTGATGGCTCCACACATGTCTGCAATAAAAGTAAACCGTCCCGGGTGCTTCAACCCGACAAGAAGAGCTCCGTAGCCACCCATCGAAAAGCCACCTATGCCTTGCCACGACGGGTCGGTTTTGTATTTCTTGTCGATGTACGTAAACAATTCTTCGGTCATGAAACTTTCGTATTTAGCCGTAGGATTCGAGAAAGAATTAACATACCAGTTTGTACCGGCATCTGGAGTTACTACAATAATCTGCCTGTTTTTCAGTTCAGATGGCAAATTTGTCTCAAGAAAACTATCGTTGTTGCCTCCCCACCAGTGCAACAGATACATTACGGGATAAACCTGCGTAGTATCGTAACCAGCCGGCAGAATCACTGTGGTGGCCACTTTCCGGTTTAAAATGACAGATTCAATTGAATCTGTTGTAACTGTCTGCGCTTTAGTAAGGCTGGCAGCCAAACAGCTAATGAATAATATAAAGTAAATCTTTTTCATGGGCTTAGTGTTTATAAATTTTATTTATGGCTTCAGTTCTCGACTGAACCTGGAGTTTTTCGTAAATATTCCGAATATGTGTCCGGACAGTTTCGATGCTGATAAAAACTTTTGCAGCTATTTCCTTATAGCGGAACCCCTGTGAAAGCAGATCCAGAATTTCGCGTTCACGTTGGCTTAAAACATGTATTTCATTTGAAATTCTGGTTTTAAGACTGAATTGTTCAATTACCCTACGGGCAATTTGCGGTGACATGGGTGAACCTCCTGAATGTATTTCAGCAATAGCCGAAATTATTTGTTCAGGCCGGGAGTTTTTCAGAAGATACCCTGTTGCGCCTGAACACAAGGATTGAAACACCGACTCATCGTCATCGAAAATGGTGAACATCACAAATTGTATTTCGGGAAATTTTGATTTTGCTGCCTCAACACATGATATTCCGTTCATGCCCGGAAGTTCTATATCCATTATTACCACTTCTGGTGTATTGACTTCCAAATCATGCAAAAAAGCCTCAGCATTAGCATACCCTTTTACCAGCAGACAGTCAATTGCTTGCCCGACAATATTTTCGACCGATTTTCTCAGATCGTGGTCGTCTTCAACTATGCTAACTGAAATCATCGCTTTTTTTATTACAAATGTACGCTCACTAAAAACTGAATACAATACTACTTTAGTGGTAATTTTTATTTGGTTTATAGCGGAACTATTAATGTTACTGTTGTCCCTTTGTTCTTGGCGGAATCGAATGTAATGCTACCCCCGCAGGCTGTAGCCCGCTTATTCATGTTCCCGATGCCGGTGCTGAAAACTCCTGCTTGTTCTAAGTCAAACCCGATACCATTATCCGTAATTTGCAATCTAATTTGATTTTCAGTCAGGCTGATTTCAACAAAACACGATGTTGCCGAAGCGTGCTTTACAATATTGTGCAATGCTTCTTTCAGGATAAGAAAAAAGTTCTGCCTTAATAAAGGCGAAATGTTTATTTCCTCATGCACCGAAGGGAAATTTATATCACATTCTATTCCTGAATCTTCGAAGAAATTGTTACAGTAATTGCGAATATACGCCAGCAGCGAGCTGATGTTGTCGTATTTCGGATTAGTCGACCAGATGATTTCCCTGAAATCGTCGATAACCCGCCGCGAAAGCAACGAAATCTGAGTTAGCTTATTCAGAGAACTCTGACTGTCTTTAATTTCGCTTTTCAACGATTCGCTGAGCAACGATATCTTCGACAGCGATGCTCCGGCACCATCGTGAATGTCTTTCGACAATGCTGATCGTATTTTCTCAATTTCTTTTAGCTTGTTTAGCTCTTCAATTTTCTTTCGGTATTTCAGGTACAGAATAAATCTGATAATTACAGCCAGAATTGTAACGACTGCGGCAATTGCCAGTGCGATAAACCACCATGTTTGCCAAAATGGAGGCTTAATGGTAAAACGATAGGCGAGGGGTTGATTATTCCAAACACCATCGTTGTTACATGCCTTGACTAAAAATGTGTAGTCTCCGGGTTCAAGATTTGCATATTCCGCCTTGGTTTGCTCCGATACAGGCGACCAATCTTTTTCTAACCCTTGCAGCATCCATTGATACTTCACAGCATCTGGATTAGTAAAACATATAGCTTCAAATTCGAAAGTAACATGGTTCTTATCGTATGGCAGGCAAAGATTTACAGGTAAACGAAACCAAGGACTTACTGAATCGCAGAATTTGCGGAATTCCGAACTTTCCCAGTTTACATCTTTATAAAAGAGTTTTATTTTTCGGATATTTACTATGGGCGGTTTTGTATTGGGTGTTAACTGAGATGGATCCAGCCTGATCAATCCCTGGGTGGTCGCGAAATATAAATTCCCCTTTTTGTCGGTATTAATATTTTGTGCACCAAGCGATGACCCTATAAATCCGTCACCTTTCCCGTAATATTTAATTGATGAAACCGAACCATCCTGTGTAAACGAAATCAAATCAAAACCCTGATTGTAGCCGGCGTACATATTTCCCTTGTTGTCGAAGCCAAGAGAAACATAGTAACCTGATGAAAGTCCGTCTTCAGTAGTCAATAACCGCTGTCCGTGGGTATCGACAAGCAGAAGACCACCGTACAAAGCAATCCAGACACGGTTCCATTTGTCAACAGCGATATCATCAGGGCTTATACTGTTCTTGGGATAGGTTGTATAGGAGTACATTTTTCCATCCCATTTAATATATCCGGCATTTGCAGCAAACCATACATTCCCGATATTGTCGCTTGTAATACTCAGTATAGTCCCTGCTTCGGCACCTATTTCTTCAGCACTTACTACAGCAGAGGTTTTTCCATCGAATCGTATCAGGGAACTGCCATTGGCTGAAAACCAAATGTATTTGCCATCATTATACGCGATATACGGAATTACATCGCTTTCCAGATCAAACATGTTGTTCAATTGATAACCATTACTGCTGTTAGCATCAAAAAGGCCCTGATATGTAAGCACTATTACCTGATGCTCGTTGGTTTCGAAAAATCCCAAAGTTTCACGATTGTCGGGTGCATCAATATATAGAATTTCGGAGCCGTTAAATTTGCAAACCTGATCTGTTGGAGTAGAGAACCAGATGTTACCCTGTGAGTCTTTAAAATTAAAGTAAACTTTCGATGATTTCAATCCATCTTTTTCGTTAAGGCATATGAATTTTTCCCCCATAAATTTTATTAGCCCGAGCCCCCTTGTAGCCAACCAAATGTTATTTTCGTTATCCTCCGTGACCCAAAAAACAAGCTCGATGGGCAAACCGTTTTGCTCATTAAAATGCTTGACCTCACCATTGCTGCTTACTCGCCATAATCCAAACTCTGAAGGAACCCAGAGGTTGTTTTCATGATCCTCACAAACCCCCGATAAAAACCAATACCCAACTTCAGCAGGCATATCGAGATAGGTGATTACTCCATTTTGAAGGGTGAAAATAGAAAGCTTCTGGATTTTAGCGTCAAACGACAGAAAAAACTGGGTGTGATCGGCAGTTTCATAAAACAGATTTAACCAATTCTCCGATACTTCAGCCGGGACCCCGGGATTGTATTCATTCAGCACGGTGTCGTTTACTATGTACATGTTCCCCAAGGTATTTACTATGATATCCCCGTCTCCATTTTTTACGACCGAAAGCAATAACGATTCAGGTGCATTTAGAAAAGGGTTCACGGGAGTGATATCATGAAACCGGTTGTTTTCGAAATACAATAACTGTCGGGTTTCATCAGCATTCCATAAAGCAATCCAGAGTCGCCCTTTTTTATCGAAGGCAGTGGAAGCCCATTGCCCGGGTAATGCAAGACCATCTTTTGATGTGTAGTTGGTAAATTTTAGTCCGTCGTAAATACTGATGCATTTCAGGCTTAGAATCATTAACCTGCCGTCGGGCAATTCGACTATGCTACCTGTATTGTTATCACCAAGGCCGTCTTTTTCGGTATAGTTGTCAAATGTATTCCCATTGAACCTGTAAATTCCATTGCCCATAGTGGTAGCCCAAAGATATCCCCGGCTGTCCTGAATTATTTTTGTAACATCATTCGACTTCAGCCCTTGATCGGCGCCAAACTCCCAAAACTGATATTGCTGGGCGTTTAAAGTTACAGATTTAATTATCAGAATTATAAATAAAACATTGAACTTCATGCGATTCATGCCCTGAAATATTATTTTTTGTCGAAGATAATGATATTATTTGTTGAATTCTAATATATAAAGGCTAAGTTGTTTTTTAAACTTTAAAATGTGTATGAATATCACTGATTAATATCATTTTGCCTGTTGATTAATACTATAGATAGCATATTCGTTTGTATTGCTAATTAATTTTTGTATTTTGTCTCGATAATTCAAAGAGATGAACCATAACTGCAGTTTTTGCGAACATAAATCGGCTGCTGCTCACAAACTGAATAATGATGAACTGTCTGCTTTGTCAGCCAACTGTCTTACGGTGAAGTTTAAAAAAGGAGACAATATCATTCGTCAGGGCACATATTCAACCAATGTAGCCTACCTGAAAAGCGGGCTCGTGAAAATTCATATGGAAGGACCCTATCACACGCAGGTAGTGCGTATTGTGAAACCCCGCAATTATCTTGGCCTGCCCACTACTTTCGGCGATAAAATCAATCAGTACTCGGTTACTGCGATTGAGTTTTCAGAAGTGTGCTTTATCGATATTACCACATTCAGGGATTTACTCAACAACAGCCCGGCATTCTCCAACCAAATACTGATAGAGCTTTGCAGGGGTGAACTCGAATCGTACCAGAAATGCGTAAACCGCACTCAAAAGCAGGTTCGCGCTAAAGTTGCCGATGTATTGCTAGATTTCTGCGAAAATATTTATAAATCAAATTCATTTCAGTTGAATATCACTCAGGAAGATATTGGTAACCTTGTTGATGCCACAAGAGAAAGTGTATCAAGGATTTGGAATGAGTTTATAAAGGATGATATCATCAGGGTTGATGGAAAAACCATAGAAATTGTCAATATTGCTAACCTGAAAAATATCAGCCGTAAAGGTTAAAGCCCAATGACAGTTCATTTTACATCAGGTATCCGAAGCAAATGGATGCAGCTTACAGTGTACGACAAAAAACACCCTGTTGTTCTAATACTGCTTGTTGCAATTCCAGTACTGTTGTGGTTTGGTTATCTGAATATTATGAACTGGACCGATGGAAGCATTTCGAATGGCATTCCCGGATTAAAATTCTGGCTCGACAGTGAACGATATATCGATGGAGCGACCAGTATTGCACATGGTATGCCGTTGCAGGGAAGGGAAATACAGTTCACAGGTTATATGCTCCTGATTGCATTGGTTCAAAGCCTGCACCTTCCTTTATCGGTTATGGCAGTAATCCAGATTGCTATTGCATTGCTGGCAGCGGTGGCGCTGTACGATTCGTGTCGGTTGCTTTCGGGGTCGCGCATTGCGGGATTGTTTGCTGCAGCATTGTTTTTGTGCAACCCATTTATAGCGAGATGGCATATTTATATAATGACCGAATCGCTTTACACATCTCTGATAGTGCTTTGCTTCTGGTCGCTGTTGCGGCTGCTTATAAGGAAAAAACCCGTTGATTATATTGTGTCAGCAATTTTTCTGATTTCTGCCATGTTTGTGCGACCGAACGGCTGGATATTGTTACCTGTGTTCTTCATTGTGTATTTATACTCTTTCAATCTCAAAAAATGGGTGTTCATAATATCGGTTTTCGCAACAATTGTGGCATTTACGCTGACAATGGCGAAAGTTCCGGTTTTCAGAAGCTCTGTTCAGATTACTACTCCTGTTGAAAACCTGCAAAAAGGTATTACTGTTTGGGGTCACGGTGAGTTGAGTTTAAAAATGCCTCAGGATAAGGATATTGATAAAACCCAATGGACTTCGGGTTGGAAGTACATTGCTAGGCATCCATGGGTGAGCTTCAAACTGGCTGCTGCAAGAGCTGGATATTCCCTAATTCACATCAGACCTTACCACAGTACTGCTTATACATGGCATGTGGCTTTGTGGGTATTTCCGGCATATTTGCTTGCACTGATCGCGTTTATTGGCTATCGTAGAAAAACAGCTGTTTATGTTGCTTTAATGATCATTTTAGGACACTTGCTGGTAGTAGCACTTAGCTATGCTGAGCACGACTCGAGGTTCGACATTTATATATTGCCGGTTTTTTATATTTTTGCAGGACTTGGTCTATTGGAGCTACTGAAAAAAGTAAGTTCTTTAATTTCCCCGAAAGTCGACCAAGCTAAATTATAAATTGCTCACGTAAGAAGGCTTCAGATAAATCGCAGTAAATATATTGTTTTTGAGTACTAAAATCTACTTTTGTATTTCATAGCCCTTGTTAATATGAGAAAAATATTTGACAGATTAATAGTTTTTGTTGGAAGCCTTGAAATTAAAAAAGATCAATTGTCGTTTGACTTGAGCATCCTGTTTAGTATCGTTTTTTATCAAATCCTTACAAAAGTTGCGGGAAAAACTGTAACACAGATGTTAAGCCCAGCAGCAACCTTGTTCTTGTGTATGTTTTTTCTACTGATTTTATCGATGAGTTGCGGGTATTTGCACATGCTTTATGCCCGACAAAGGCGGATATGGGGTTATTTAACTATACTCGTTACGGTATTCCTCATGATGTTCCCACTGACGGTTATGAGTAGAATTGCTGATGCCGGCGATTTGGGGATGATAGCAACATTCTTGACGGGAACTGGTTTTGTCATGGGGCGCATCATAGCCCCCGATAAAATGGCATTAACCATTAAGCGATATGTTTTGTTGCTGCTGCTTGTTCCTGCTTCGGTCGGTTTGATTTTCTGGATGATAAGTTTCACAGGAGACGAGGGTTATAAAGGAGTACTGATATGTGTTTTGGGCTTTGCCGCAGTGGCTGGCTTGGGATTTATTATCCACAAATTATTCTCCCGAAGCGAGACAGCTTTAAACAATTTCTTTTTATCGCCCAATGCGAAAGGTATTGCAAAGTTCCTGATTTATTTTTTCTGGTGCGTGGCAGCCTTTGCTATATGCACTTGGCAGGAAGTACTTACTGATGCACCACAGGATTCCGGATTCTACCGGATATTTATCCTAACACTTTCAGGTATTATTCCCTACCGCATTCTTTGGGCTTTTATCCCACCCCGAAAGCTGGCGACAACCATTATTGCAACAGTTGTGCTGGTTATTAACATGCTTTTTGTTTACATGGGGTGACATAAATTAAATAAAGACTTAAATACTACTTGCGGTTTTACAGTTTAATATCGGGCAGCGACGTAAACAGTTGCATCCCTATAGTTGCATTTTCTTTAATCACTTTAAAACGGTAAAACGAAGGAATAAATACATTATTTGGATCGATAAGAAATCGCAGGCAATGCTCTGGGATGTATTCAATCAATGAGGCTGCCGGATACACCTGCAGACCGGTTCCAACCACCAGAAATATATCGGCAGTTCTCACGATCTCAACGGCATCTTCTATCAATGGAACAGCTTCTCCAAACCATACAATGTGTGGTCGCAGCTGAGAGCCCAGCGGACAGAGGTCACCTACATTCAATTCAGTCCCATTGATATCGACCACAATTTCGGGATTTGCCGTGCTGCGCGCTTTTTTTATTTCACCGTGGAGATGTAAAACCCATGTACTGCCTGCTCTTTCGTGCAAATCATCGATGTTTTGAGTTATTATTTGAACATTATAAATTTTTTCGAGCTGTACCAGAATTTTATGCGCTTCGTTGGGCTGCGCCCGAGCTACATTCTTACGCCGCTGATTATAAAAATCCAGCACAAGGGCTTTGTTTTTTTTCCACCCTTCAGGTGATGCTACTTCTTCGATTTTATGGTTTTCCCAAAGGCCTCCCGAATCTCTGAAAGTACTGATTCCGCTCTCTGCGCTTATGCCTGCACCTGTTAGTACAACCAGTTTTTTCTTTTTCATCTGATATGAATTTAATAGTGTAAAAATAGCATGAAACCCGATTATATAAGAAAAAAATGACTCAAATATGCTCATGCAAATCCGTATTTAGCGTAATAATCGAATTTGCGGCATTAATCTTGCAGATGGGTTGTAATTTTAAAAGCAAATAGTATTTTTGTCGAACTAATTATTTAATGAATATGTTTCTAGAAGGAATTCTTGCCATATCGGGACAACCGGGTTTGTACAAACAGGTATCTCAATCGAAAAACAGCATTATCGTGGAGTCGATTGAAACAGGAAAACGCTTTCCGACATTTTCTGCAGCAAAAATCAGTGCTTTGCAGGATGTTGCCATCTACACTTCCGACAAAGAAGTTCATTTGGCAGAGGTTTTTTCCAACGCTTATAATGCCATGGAGCAATTTCCCAATATCAGTCCGAAATCGGCCGATAAGGAATTATATGCTTATTTTGAAGTGATTTTACCGGATTACGACCGTGAAAAAGTATATCTTTCAGATATCCGCAAAGTTGTAAGCTGGTTTACATTATTGCATAAAGCCAACATAATTACCCGTGAAAACCTTGATGCATATTTTGAGGAAGTTAAAAATGCCGAAGCTGCTGAAAATGAAGCAGAACCAGCCGAGGAGTAATTCTTTGTTTTATCGATTAGTATTTGAATGCGATAAAAAGTTTTTCATCATTATCGAGGCGATATAAACCCATTACATCTTGCCCTAATGCGGTTACGGGGTCAAAAATCTCAACTCTGAATCCTGCCGATTTTAGTCTGTCGGGATAATCTTTACCATGCCATCTTACGTGGTCGTACTGACCGAATACTTTTTCCCTTTCTGCCGGTGTGGTTATATTTTTATCTTCGAAAGTTGTTTCAAGCGATTGATTTATAGGTACCTGCATAATTGCCCATCCCTTGGGTTTTAGAATGCGGTAAATTTCTTTCATGGCATCAATATCGTTTTCAACATGTTCAAGCACATGATTGCAAAAAACCACATCGTATGAATTGTCGGGCAAAGGAATATGCATTACATCGAAATGAAGCTCTGCAATAGGCGAAACCATATCAGCAGTAGTGTAGCTGAGTTTTTCCATTTTTTTAAACCTCCTCCTTAGCGATTGCTCCGGTGCAATGTGCAGTACCGTATATGTTTTATTGAACATGTCAGTATAGTCTCGAAGATATATCCATAATAAGCGGTGTCGCTCCAGCGAAAGGCAACGGGGGCACAAACGATTGTCGGCACCTTTATTACCGTAGGGTAGCATCTTGCGGAAACGATTCCCACAAATCGGGCATTCGTAATTTTTCCCTTTGTAAAATGGCGCTACCATTGCCGCAAAAAGATAGGAGAACTGTATCAACACAGGCCGGGGAACATTCCTAACTAAAAAGCGCATCAGCTTCTTCATGCAATCAGTTCTGTTAATGTAATTTCTTTTTTCATATTGATTTCTATCAGTTGCCTGCCGAAAACATACCATACATAACCCTTGACACAGGTTTTCCCCATAAGGCTTATAAGTTGCATATAATCGAACACCTGATTAATATGTTCCGCACTACGTTTATTACCAAATTTATAGTCAACCACAGCAATATGGTCGTCGAAACTCATTACCCTGTCAGGTTTATGAATACTTCCATCCGGAGCAAGAATCCAGTTTTCGCGGTGCAAATCAGTGTACCCAGTGAACCAGTCAGAAATTTTAGGCTGGGAAATAATTTCGGCAATTTTTTTTGTAAGTGCTGGCTTTTCTGATGCCGGAAGTAAATTCTTTGCATGTACCTGGTTTATTGCTTTTTCAATATCACCGGTATTGCGGATGTTTTCGAAAATTTTGTGATAAAGAATGCCCTGTTCTACCGGCAGGTTTTCTTCAGCTTCAAGCAGACGGGTGTAATCGCCATGGGTTACGGCCTGCTTTTTATTTTTAACTACCGGATGAATTGCTTCAATGCTGCAGCGTTTCGATGATTCTTCAATGGCCTGGGTATGTCCAACTTCGAAACAATTGGTAGAAACATCGTAATGTTTTCGCAAATCGTTGGAAAACCCATCGTCTGAGGAAAACTTTCCCTGAAGCAATGTTTGTAAAAATCCGGAAACACTGGACTCAATATTATCGTTTCTCCGAGAAGGGCAATGTATATACATTGCCTTTTTGGCACGGGTAAAAGCTACGTAAGCCAGGTTTAATTTGTCGAGATAACAATTAAGCTTTTCTTCAAAGTATTCATTGCAGAAGTCGGTATTACCTAACTCTGCGTTGTATTTCAGGGGGATGAACGGAACAGCATCGTACATGTGACCGGAGGTGTCTGCCCAAATTATTGGATAATGCTCCTTGGGCTCCAGATAAAACTCGCAAAAAGGTAAAAACACTACATCAAATCCAAGTCCTTTCGATTGGTGTATGGTTAATATACGCAGTGCATTGTCCGAATCTGGCATCTGAAGCGATTTTCTTGAGCCATCTGATTCCCACCATTCCAAAAAACCGGATAAACCCGTTCCTTTTGATCGCGAAAAGTCCGCTGCACAATCAACAAAACTATCGATAAAAGGAATACAATCAGAAAACTCGTTTAATTTGCACATGGCGATAATGCTTTCTGCCAGTGCAATTAAATCGGTTCCGGCAGAATGGTCGATCAGCGTTCCAAAATCGTCGGGAAAAACATCTGTAAGGGTCTGAATGCCAGAATGTGCGCTGATGTTCGTAATCTTGTCTTCCTCGCCTGTAAAGTGAATCAGGTAATTCAAACAAGCTGTGTACAATGCTATCGTATTCCCGGGTTCGAGAATATAACGCATTATTCCTGTTATTACAATTATGGCAGGGTTAGAAGAAAGAACCAGCGATTCACTCGATACCACAGGATATCTTAGGCGTTCATCTGGTTTTTCCTTCGACTGATGTTCAAGAATAAGAGCAGCAGCACGTTTAGCTTCGGTATGAGTGCGAACAAGTATGGCAATATTCCCGGGGTTGAAGTTTTGCAGCAGAAGGCTGTCGATTCTTTCAATGGTTTCCTGCATCGACGAAAGCTCCCAATCGGTCCCTTGTTTAGGTTCATCAGTGAAGAATTTAACACGTACATGTCCGCCAGGCCCGGCTTTCACATTTTGGGAAACTTCTGCATAATTGCTGGTAATTGATGTAAGTAGCTTGTGGTTACTGCATTTCTCATCAGTGTTAATCTGACTGTTGAAATGGTTTTGTATCATCTCAGGTACTTTGCCGAAAATAGTATTGTTGAAAGTGACAATATTTTCAAGGCTTCGCCAGTTGGCGGATAGATTCTCCCTTTTCACGCTGAACTGTGTGTTGATGTCCTCTGCAAGAATTTTCCAGCTGCCATTGCGCCAGCGGAATATCGATTGCTTAACATCACCTACCACCAACCCATAGTTGTTGCCATCCGAAATACATTCTTTAAGGAGCGGAAGAAAAGCCTCCCACTGTTTAATACTTGTGTCCTGAAACTCATCAATCAGATAGTGTTTCAGCATTATACCCGCTTTTTCGAAAATAAAAGGAGCATCGTTGTTTTCCGACATCTCCGCTAAAAACAAAGGGGTATCGCCGATAAAAAAACGATCGTTCTCATTCAGGTAGTCTGCAAGGCGTCGTTTGCCGTCAACGATAAGCCCCAGCAGGTAAATGTTGTTTCTTATTTGTTTGGCTGTAAAAAACTCCTTTCGTGAAGTATTGCACCAATCCAGGTATTTTTTACTCAATGCGTTAAGCAATGGATAAACTTTTCGCAATACCGCTTCAGGATTAGGAGCTTTTCCGATAAATTTATCTTCATTATCGATTCCATTTAAAAAATATACACCGGGTTCTTTGAAACCATTTCGTAGTTTAAGCAGAAAACCTGCCGGCCCATTGTTTTTTTGATGAAAATTCTCTGGTGTAAGATTGTGCTTAATCAGAATTTCTTCAGCCTCTGACCCTATTTTTTTAATAAAGTTTTCGTGTTTGTTTTCAATAGAAGTTACCAGAGATACCAGCTTTTTTACATCATTGCGACAGAGTTTTTTTAATCGGTAAATTTTTTCGATATATGCAAATTTCTCTTTAAACAACTCATTGAATAACTCAACTAGCTCCGACCGGAAGTCCCAGCTACCCGAAACGTCCATTTTTCGGGTTACCACTTCGAGTACCCACTCGAGCAAATCTTCATCGTTTGCTGTATCATCAAGCATTTGGTCAACAACCTGATTTACAATTGACCCGGAATCGAGCTCCAGTTCAAAATTTGAATTCAGGTTCATTTCTCTCATGAAATTTCTTAGAATACGCTGGAAAAAACTGTCGATTGTCATGTAAAGAAATCTCCCATAATCGTGCAGTATCATATTCAGCACAGCTTCAGCCTTTTTCCTTACAATTTTCTCCTGTGCAGGAGGGTTCCCATGACAAAGCTCAGCAAGGAAATCGGAATTATTTCCCGATGAAAGATTGTACAGCTCATTCAGGATTCTTTCCTTCATTTCTTCGCTTGCCTTATTGGTAAAAGTTACTGCAAGTATATGCCTGTATGCATCGGGCTGATTTACCAGTAATCGAAGGCAATCGCCTGTTAGGCGGTGGGTCTTGCCAGCACCGGCTGATGCTGAGTATACATGCAGCAGCGACATCAGAAACTCACTGTTAAATTGTTGGTTTCACATTCGGTAACAGTGACAGGAATAATCCTTTCATCAGCTAGACTTATAAAACGCACACTGTATTCTCCTACGGGTTTGGCGACACAATTGGATGCATCGTTGGCGAGGGTAAAAGCAAAAACATCATTTACATAGACTTCTGTAATTCTTCCACTGTAGTTACTTACGCAAATTTCACCTGTGTGGTTAACTTCGCAGCTTTCTTTTACACCGCATGAGGTAAGCAATACAATGGCTACAAAAAGAGGTATAAGAATAAACTTCATTTCTTTAGTTTTTCCAAATATACAAACTTTAGCCTATCTTTGAACAAAATGTTCTAAGCTTTGTTCTGAACAAAACTATTTTTCTTATGAAGTATCTGTTATTATCAATACTACTTTTACCTGTATTTCTGCTGAATTCATGTGACGTTGATGACCCACCTGATGATCCGGACGATAACGACACAATAAACACTACAGCTATAGTGAACGGAAGTTTTGAACTTTGGACTATGGAATCGCAGAATAATGTTGAATTCGAAACACCCGGTGGCGGTTACTGGGCAAGTTTGAATAACCTTGTTTTCTTAGGAGGTCCTTTGGTTGCTACCAAAACAACAAACTCCCATACCGGAAGTTATGCATTGCATCTCGAAGCAAAAGCCTGGGGCGACGACTGGGTGATTCCCGGTATAATTGCTGCCGGAATATTCGACAGTAATCAGACTATTGGTGAAAATCTTGTTATGGGAAGAGCCATAACTGTTGAACCGACTTCAATAAGTATGTATTACCGATATCTTCCTGCCGACAACGATACAGCGGTTATTTATTCCAGCCTTACAAAATACAACCAGAACCTTCAGCGTCGCGACACCATTGCTGAGGCTTATCTGACAATTGTGGATGTGGCAAACGAATATACACATTTAGTATTGCCATTTGAATACCGCAGCGCATTGCACGATCACGATACAATAAATATTATTTTCCTTACCAGTATCTCGGGCGATAAAATGAAGGCTCACGAAGGGAGCATACTCGAAGTGGATGATATTGAACTTATAGTTACTGAATAATGAAATATATTCTTACTTACCTTATTTTTTTCATTATTTCTGTTTCAGTTTTTTCACAGCCAGTTGTGATACTTGCCGGTGGGAATTTCGGAGGTGCTATTCCTGACACTAAGGTAGGCAATTCAACGGGATCCGGTGGCATCGGTTTTATAGTGGGTGCCGGAATTGACTTTAAGGCAGGCGATAGGTTTTATATCAGTCCATCGTTGTCGTATGTTGCACGGAGGTTTTCTTACGAGTCTCATCAGACCAAAGACACTGTTGTAGAAATTGAATTTCAGGGTTCCACAGCGCATATACCAACCTATTACACAGCGAATGTTTTTGGTAACGTCTTTACTCATAACATTGATCTTTCGGTAAATGTGAACTACCTGATACGCGAGAGATTTCTGCTAAATGCCGGTGCATCGGGAAAATATGCTTTTGCCGGAAACGACAATACCCATATTGTTGTTACAATTGGCGAAGGTGGTATTATTGATGATATCATTACCGACCAGAATAACTGGAATAAAATTAATCGGTTTGATGTTGGTTTTGACCTTGGTGCCAGCTTTTTACTTTCCGATGATTTTACTTTATTGGTTTCGGGTGAAAGGTCGCTGACACGGTTTTATAATGCGGGTTATATGAAAACGGAATCAGGAGGCCCTGTATCATTTTATTACACAGCCATGATAATCAAACTTATTTATTCGGTAAACTTACATAACCCGAAATTTCCAGCAAGCAGTATTTGAGTCTTGAGCCGTGTTTACTGCATCATTTCGATGCTGTTTACAATTCGCAGATGAACTTCATCCACAGTGCCCATACCATCTACCGGGTAGTACAAATGTTTTATCTTATAAAAATCAATTACAGGAAATGTTTTGTTGTGATATTCCTGCAAGCGTTTTTCAATAGCTTCGGGCGTGTCGTCGCTTCTTTTCTCGATTTCAGCACGCTTGAGCATTCTTTCAATAAGTATTTGTTGCTCAACTTCGAGGCCAATAATCCCTGCGAGTTTCATTTTGTTCTTCTGTAACAGGTTCTCCAGAATTGTTGCCTGTGCTGATGTCCGTGGGTAACCATCGAATAACATCCCTTCGCAATGAATATTTTTTGCAATAAAAGCTTCAATTATACGCGCCATAACATCATCGCTTACCAACAATCCTTTTTCAATGATTTGCTGCGCTTCGAGCCCCAATGGTGTTTTATTGGCAATTTCTTTGCGAAGAATATCTCCGGTTGATATATATTCCAGATGATACTTTTTTACAAGCATTTGAGCCTGAGTTCCTTTCCCTGCTCCAGGAGGGCCAAAAATGGCAATGTTTAACATGTTAATTATTTTAAGGTTCAATAATTTGATACAAGTGTTTCAGATTTCTTCCATATCCGTTATAATCGAGTCCGAAACCAACCACGAATTTATTCGGAATATTAATCGCAATGTAATCGATAGGGATATCCTTGCGGTATGCATCCGGTTTAAACAGCATGGTAGCAATTTTAACTTGTTTCGGCTGTTTTTTCATCAGTGTATGGTATAGTTTTTCGATGGTTTCTCCGGTATCTACAATATCTTCAACCACAACTACTGTTTTCCCTTCAATCGATTCGTTCAGTCCAATTATTTCTTTTACATCCCCTGTTGTGGCAGTACCTGAATACGATGAAAGCTTTACAAACGAAATGTGGCAAACATTTTCGAAGTGCTTGAACAGCTCTCCGGCAAACATAAACGAACCATTTAATATGCATAAAAACACAATCTGTTCTTCGGAAAGTTCAGTGCTCATACGGTCAGCCAGTTCTTTTATTGCTTTTTCCATCTTTAGGTTGTCGATGAAAGCAACGAATTCTTTATCGTGTAGTTTTATAGATTTTTGATTTTTATATGTCATATTATATTATTTTTAACCTTACAAATATAGTGATTACATTTAAAATTTAATATGAAACCAATAGTAAGTATTATCATGGGAAGTACCTCCGACTGGGGGGTAATGCAGAAAGCTGCTTCCGCTCTCAACGATTTTAAAATTCCCTTCGAAATAAATGCTTTATCGGCACATCGCACACCATTTGAGGTGGAAAAATTTGCCACCACAGCCAAAGAAAGAGGAGTAAAGGTTATCATTGCCGGTGCCGGTATGGCTGCTCATTTGCCCGGTGTTGTGGCTGCCTATACCACAGTGCCGGTAATCGGTGTCCCCATTAAAAGCTCATTTGATGGGCTGGATGCGTTGCTGGCAATAGTTCAGATGCCTCCGGGAATTCCGGTTGCCACGGTTGCTGTTGACGGGGCGTATAATGCTGCTGTGTTGGCATTACAAATGTTGGCAATTACCGAAGAAAACTTTGCAAAAACACTTGCTGAATTTAAAAATAACCTGAAGGACAAAATTGTTGCTGCCAATAATGATTTGGCAAAGTTCACATTTGATTACAGGGTAACTGAATGAAAAAAATTATTTCACTGATCTCGTTTTTTATTTTGGCGACCGGTGCTTATGCCGATGGCGACTTGCTCACTGCCGGTGCCCGCTATGCAGGAATGGCTGGTTCATCTGTTGTATTACCCGATACATGGTCGGTTTTTGGAAATCAGGCAGGCTTGGCCTACCTTCAGAATCCATCTGTGGGCTTATCTTACGAAAACAGGTTCCTACTACCTGAAACAAGTTATGGTGCTTTGGCATTTCAGATGCCGCTTCTAGCTGGAAACATCGGCTTGGGCATTAATCATTTCGGACTTACGGAATATCACGAAAACAAATTTGCACTTTCGTATGCGCAGCAATTGTTCCGCCGAATTTCGATGGGTGTGCAGTTCGATTATATTTTTCTGCATCAACCCGAAGACTATGGGAACCTGCATGCTTTTTCTTTTGAACTGGGTTTAATAGCCAAACCTAATGATAAAATTGTTATTGGGATTCATGCTGCTAATCCGATGCCGGTAAAAATTTTAAACACCGAGAATCAATATTTGCCAACAGTATTAAAAGTTGGTGTAGGTTATGTGTTTTCTAAGAGCGTAATTACTACTTTCGAGGCAGAGCAGAACCTGCAACTCGAAAAGCCAGTATTCAGACTGGGTTGCGAATACAATTCGGAGCGTCATTATTCCATTCGTGCAGGTATTGCTACAAACCCGGTGCTTTTTTCACTGGGGTTTGGATACAACCTAAAAGGTTTGCAGCTGGATATAGCGTATTCCTACCATCAGGTGCTGGGGTCAACACCACACATTTCCGTCGGCTATGCGTTTTAAAATTGTTGCCATACTCCTGCTGATAATGCCTGTTGCAATGTGTTCGTTTGCGCAAAACAACGAAATGCAATCGCTTTCTGATATTATAGAAGACATCGCGGAGTATAGCGACGAAGACCTTGATTATAGCAGCCTGTACGAGAATTTGTTTATTTTTTACAAAGACCCTCTCGATTTGAATAAAACCGATATTGAAGAGCTTGAAAAACTTCAGTTTCTTACTTTTTTTCAGGTGAGGAGCATTCTGAATTATCGCGATAAATTTGATGGCTTCAAATCGATTTACGAATTACAGTTTGTTGATGGAATCGACCAGCAAACACTTGAATATCTCCTTTATTTTGTTACTGTTGCAGAAAAGCCCGGCGCAAAGGAAGTGGATATGAGTAAATCGCTTAAGTATGGCAGACACGTTTTATTTGTCAGGACTCAGTTTACTCTTCAGGAAAAAGCCGGTTACATAACGGTTCCTGACAGCGTGCTTGCTGTTGATCCTGACAAGTCGAGATATTTGGGTAGCCCTTATAAACTGTATACCCGATACCGATTCAATTATAAGGATAAAATGTATTGGGGTATTACAGCTGAGAAGGATGCAGGTGAGGAGTTCTTTAGGGGGTCTCAACCCTATGGTTTCGACTATTATTCAGCCCATTTCCAAATAAATAAGCTGGGTCCGGTTAGAACCGCCATCATCGGGGACTATCAGGTGGAATTCGGTCAGGGACTTACCTTATGGTCGGGTATGGGGTTCGGTAAAAGTTCAAGTCCTAACAACGTCATTAAAAAAGGCAGGGGAATAACGCGTTATGGCTCAACGAATGAAAATGAATTTTTGCGCGGAGAAGCCGCTGCATTTAAAATCGGTAATTTTACCATTACTGAATTCTTTTCATATAAATCTATTGACGCAAGTACCGATGCCGACTCTACCTATGATGATGACGAAATTGTTTCGAGTTTTTTGAATACGGGATATCACCGTACTCCCAATGAGATTGCAACTAAAGACGGGATTAAGGAGCTAATCGCTGGAGGAAATGTTAATTACCGCGGCAAATGGCTTGCAGTAGGAGCAACGGTTGCAGCAGTGAAATATTCAGCCCCTTTTACGGGAAACGGTAGGTTGTATAATTTGTTTTCTTTTTCGGGCACAGGTATGATGAACGCGGGTATCAATTATGTCTCGAATTTTGGTAAATTTTCAATTTTCGGAGAAACTGCAATTAGCGATAATCTGGCTTTGGCAACCCTGAATGGGATGAGTGTAATAATGGCTCCTGAGGTTAGTCTGAGTGTTCTGCACAGATATTATGAGCCCGATTACCATGCTATTTATGCTTCTCCTTTTTCCGAAGGCAATAAACCATCGAATGAATCTGGGTTTTATATCGGATCTACCATTTACCCCAGAAAACGGTGGAGAATTGACCTCTATGCTGATTTATGGAAGTATCCATGGCTGCGTTATGGTGTTGATGCTCCTTCTGATGGTCAGGAATACTTTGCACAGATCAACTATTCTCCTTACCGGAATGTAGATATGTTTTTCAGGGCGAAATACGAAACGAAACAGGAGAACAACCCGATTACAGAATATGGAGTTCAGGATATCATTGATTATTCATCACTTAAACTACGCTATCAGCTATCCGTTTCTCCCGGATATGGATTCCAACTGAAAACACGTTTGGAATGGAACCGGTACCAACAAGATGTTGCTGAACCTGAAAACGGATTTTTGCTGTGTCAGGATGTGGGTTATACTTTCAGAAAGTTCCCGCTCGATGTTACGGCAAGAGTAGCGGTTTTTAACTCCGAAACTTATAACGCAAGATTTTACGTCTGGGAGCCTGATGTATTGTATGCGTTTTCAATACCCGTATATTACGATAAAGGGAATCAGCTCTTATTATTGCTAAAATATAGTTTTGGGGAACACTTAGATTGCTGGTTTAAAATAGCCAACACTTTCTACTGGAATAAAACCAGTGTAAGTTCAGGGCTTGAAGAAATTGAGGGGAACAAGAAAACAGAAGTCAAATTTCAGATACGATACAATTTTTAATATGTTGATTTATTCGGCAAAGGAGCATGAAAAATTCCTTAGGGAGATCGTAATTGAACCGCCCGGAAAAATGCTTGAAGCGGGTTTTACGTATCATGCTGTTATTCTTATGGCGCAAAGTATCGAGATTTTTGGAGCCTACTTCGATAATAAGCCTTTTCGATCTATTGGTCAGTCGTTAAACCGTTTTGCTCTTGGTATTGACAACTTGTTTCCCTATGCTTATCACAGGGCTAATGCTAGAAATCAATTATACAAGCAATTACGTGCATTGTTTGTGCACAGTTTTTTGCCCGGAACCAATTTACAGATAAAAGAACAGGGAAGGACTGAAGAGCATTTGGAGCAGAAAAACGCTACCATAATAATTATCCCCGCAGTACTGCACAACGATGTGCTTCATGCGGGGATAAAACTGATAAAAAAACTGAATGACAATCAGATAAACCCTAAAAAAGTATCAACCAGTCTTTTTAGTTGAAGCCTCCAAGTTTCTGAATATCTGTGCGGATGTTAATGCACATCACAGGAATCTTTTTGTAAAGATCCTTATTTTCATGCTTTTTCAGGTTTTTAATGTATTCACGGTATTTATTTGTCATCATAAGCACCAGGTCTGCCTCTACCTCTCTGATGTAATCGTAAATTGCATCGGGGTAATGCGACCCTACATCCACACGCCTCATTTCATAGTCAATCAGGTCTTTTTCAAATATCTTCTCTGCAAAACGTAAATTGTTATTCAGGGTTTTAATACGAAATGTATCGGAAACCGTAGGGTAAATAACAAACGCTTTGCTTTCGAACAAAGTGCTCAGATAACGTACCCATTGGAATTTTGCCCGCGACTTTTTTGTAGCATCCATGGGAATACAAATGCGGTCGTATTCTCCGAAGATAACCGGACTTTGAACCAAAATAAATGGGATTTTAACAAATTTTTTGACCAATTTTATGGCTTTATCAAGCGATTTGATACCATGAGTTCCCATCACACCCAAATATGCATTGTTTTCGAGCCCGAATTTGTAAATGGCTTTAAACAAGTTGCCTGTAATGACGGCAGTATTCACTTTAATATCTTTCCCTGCCGCAAATTGTTCTGCTATTTCCTGTAATTGTTTCAGCAACTCAGGAACTTTAGAAGATTTGCTGGCAACATGAACCAGATAAATTGGCCGCTTCGATGATTTGCCAATAGCATAGGCATGCTCTAGTGCATAATTGGAAATTTCAGTGAAATCCCATGGTACTAAAATGCATTTTTCCATATATTTTAAAATTATTGGTTAGCTAAAAATAGAATAACGTAAAATTTTGAAAAAGGTTGCGTTTAGAAGCCTAAAAATGTATTTATTATAAAAATTATTCATGTTTACGAATATCTTTAATCATAAGTTGAAGGAATGTTTGTCCCATAAAATGATTTTCAAAAATGTGATAGCAAACATCAAAAGGTTTAAAATCAAAAACATCGGAGTATTTTTCTCCCAAACTAAAACCAATCCCTTCTATACATAAATTTGCGCCTAGTTCCTGAACAACTTTTACCTTGAGGTGCTCTTCCTGTTTTCCAACTTTTTTCAAGCTACCATTATCATACACATGAGTTGAAAGAAACAGGGGCATCATGTTATTGGGCCCGAATGGAGCAAACTGATTCAGAATTCTGTAAAACTTCGGAGTTATATCTTTTATTTTGAGCTCGGCATCAATTTCAATGGTTGGTATTAATTGATCTGCTTTTATGGTAGTAGCAACGTAATTTTCGAAACGGTCACGGAATTCTTCAAAATTTTCCGGTTTGAGGCTTAACCCGGCGGCATACATATGTCCGCCGAAATTTTCCAGTAAATCGCTGCAAGATTCCACGGCCGAATAGAGGTTATATCCAGTTACCGATCGCGCCGACCCGGTAATCATACCATTCGACAAGGTCATTACAATAGTAGGACGGTAGTAGGTTTCGGTAAGGCGCGAAGCAACAATCCCGATTACACCTTTGTGCCAGTCTTTCGAAAACACCACGGTGGTTTTTTTTCTTTCAGAATCAGGGTCAGATGCAATCATTCTCAGAGCTTCTTCAGTAATTTTCTGATCGAGTTCTTTTCGGTTTGTATTGAAGTTATTAATGTCGTTACCGATTTTGTCGGCAAAATGATCGAGCTCGGCTACC
This sequence comes from Bacteroidales bacterium, assembly GCA_017994175.1. Taxonomy (GTDB): domain Bacteria; phylum Bacteroidota; class Bacteroidia; order Bacteroidales; family ML635J-15; genus JAGOEF01. The sequence goes on from JAGOLH010000002.1 coordinate 74,201, forward strand.
AACAAGTCAACCGCCATGCTTCCCGATTCCATTCTGCCTGCAGCGTTTATGCGTGGACCGAGTTTGAAAACTATATCATGTATCTGAATATGTTTGTTATTCAATCCACTGATATTGATAATCGATTTTAATCCTTTGCACGGATCAGAATTCAACTTTTGTAAACCATAATAGGCAAGAACTCTGTTTTCGCCTGTAATAGGAACAATATCGGAACCGATACTTACAACCACCAAATCAAGAAAACTGTAAAGCTCCTGAATATTCAAACCGTTGTGAATGATATATGCCTGCATGAACTTAAACCCGACGCCGCATCCCGAAAGCTCCTTGTACGGATAAGGGCAATCGCTCCTTTTGGGGTCCAAAACCGCTACGGCACAGGGCAATTCTTCGCCAGGGTTGTGATGATCGCAAATAATTACATCAATACCTTTACCTTGCGCATACCGGGCCTTTTCAGTTGCTTTAATTCCGCAATCGAGTGTGATAATAAGATTGTAATTTTCTTCAGCAGCATGATCTATTCCCTGAATAGATACTCCATAACCTTCGCTGTAGCGGTCGGGCACATAATAGCCGATACGGTTGTGATATTTTCTCAAATAGCTGTATACAAGCGCAACTGCAGTTGTGCCGTCAACATCGTAATCGCCGTAAATGAGTATCTTTTCGTTTTTTTTGATTGCTTCGTTCAGTCTTTCAACCGCTTTATCCATATCTTTCATAAGAAACGGATCGTGCAAATCGCTGAGCTCTGGTCTGAAAAATACCCTGGCAGCATCGTAGGTTTCAATACCTCTTTGTATGAGCAATTCTGCAATTGTGGCTTCTACATTGAGTTCTTTCATTAGCCTTAAAACCTTCTCCTCAGCCGCTTTCTCTTTAAGAACCCATTTTTTATCCATGCTCGTACCAACTTTAACGTAAGATACAAAATTAATAAAATTTCGGTGCTTTTTATTTATTTTTTTGAGAATAACATAAATGAGAGTATTATTTATAAAACTATATTTGTCGCACACAAAATTGCATGGTTATGAACATAATTGGATTGAGCGAGCAGGAAATAGTAAGACGCAACGCACTCAACGAACTTAGGAGTTTGAACATTAATCCTTACCCTGCTGCGGAGTATAAAGTTAATATCAGTGCCGGTACTATTCTGAGCACTTTTTCTGATGAGAATCCCGAAGAATTGAGGGATGTTTCTTTGGCAGGACGTATTATGTCGCGCCGTATTATGGGAAGCGCATCTTTTGCTGAGTTGCAGGACGACACCGGCCGTATTCAGTTGTATTTCAACCGTGATGCAATTTGCCCGAGTGAGGATAAAACTATGTATAACACCGTATTCAAACGCTTACTTGATATTGGCGATATCATCGGAGTAAAAGGCTATGTTTTCCGCACAAAAATGGGAGAGATCAGTGTTCATGTCGAAGAGTTCACATTGCTTTGCAAATCGGTGATGCCCTTACCCATTGTAAAAGAGAAAGATGGTCAGGTTTTCGACGCATTTACCGATCCCGACCTGCGTTACCGGAACCGCTCGGTTGACATGATTGTGAACCCTCATGTGAAAGAGGTGTTTCGTAAAAGAACTTTGCTTACCAATACCATGCGTAATTTTCTGAACAGCTTTGGTTTTCTCGAAGTGGAAACGCCTGTGTTGCAGCCAGTTTACGGTGGTGCAGCAGCCCGCCCGTTCAAGACCCACCACAATACCCTCGATCAGACCTTATACCTCCGCATTGCTAATGAACTGTATCTCAAACGCCTCATTGTTGGCGGTTTCGATGGTGTGTATGAATTCTCTAAAGATTTTCGAAATGAGGGAATGGATAGGTTTCATAACCCTGAATTCACTCAGATGGAATTGTATGTGGCTTATAAAGACTACGAATGGATGATGAATCTCGTTGAAGAGATGGTCGAAAATATTGCTATGGCCTTGCACGGTACGCCCGAATTGACAGTTGGAGATAATACCATAAGCTTCAAACGCCCGTGGAAACGCTACACTATGTTCGAAGCAATACAGCATTTTACTGGTGTTGATATTTCTAAAATGGATGAAAATGAGTTACGGAAAACAGCCATTTCACTGGGAGCTGAAATAAACGGAAGCATGGGGAAAGGCAAACTGGTAGATGCAATTTTTGGAGAATGCTGTGAGTCGAAACTTATTCAGCCTACATTTATTACGGATTATCCGGTAGAAATGTCGCCATTGGCAAAAAAACACCGTTCGAAAGAGGGTTTGGTAGAACGCTTCGAAGCCATTTGCAACGGCAAGGAAATTTGCAATGCTTATTCGGAGTTGAACGACCCGATCGATCAGCGCGAACGGTTCGAGCAGCAGTTGCTTCTGGCAAAACGGGGCGATGAGGAGGCAATGATGCTCGATGAAGATTTTCTGAAGGCTATCGAAGTAGGAATGCCACCTACTGCAGGTCTTGGAATTGGAATCGACCGCCTGTGTATGATCATGACCAATTCGGTATCAATCCAGGATGTGATATTTTTTCCACAAATGCGCCCCGAACGGAAGGTTGTGGTCGATGATACTGATGCATTCATAGCGTTGGGAATTCCGGAAGAATGGATACAAATAGTACAGAAATCAGGTTTTGCTTCGGTTGATTTGCTGAAACAGGCAAACCCAAACAAATTGCATGCTCAGCTGTGTGGTTGGAATAAAAAGCATAAACTTGGACTAAAGAACCCTACGCCTGACGAAGTTAAAGCATGGATATCGAAATAAACCAACAATGCCGGAACAAAACACCGGCATTTTTTTTATATTTACAAAAAAATCTCAAATCAAATGAAAATTGAATACCGGTTTCTCGAGCCTTTTGTTTCAACCGAGCAGATAAGGGAATATACACAACGGGCAGTTGTCGCCCTGCAAACCATAAAAAAACGTAACGGTGCTGGAAATGATTTTTTGGGATGGCTCGATCTCCCCATGCAGTATAATCCTTCTTTTGCAGGTGAAATTGCCTCCGTTGTTAACGATTTAAAGCATCTCGAAACGGTGGTTGTTGTTGGAATCGGTGGTTCCTATCTTGGAGCCAGGGCAGTGATCGATGCCTTAGCGAAACCTTTCGAAAAGCAGCAACCCGAGATCATTTATGCCGGAAATCACCTGAGCCAGCCATATCATGAAGCATTACTCCGGTATCTTGAAACCCGCTCTTTTGGTATTATCGTTATTTCGAAATCGGGGACTACCACCGAACCTGCCATTGCTTTTCGGCTGCTTCGCAGTTTGCTTATCAGTAAAGAAGGTCTTGAAAAAGCATCCCGCCACATCGTGGCAATCACCGATAAAAGCAAAGGAGCACTGAGAATGATGGCTGACCGTGAACATTACAAAACTTTTGTTATAGAGGATAATGTTGGGGGGCGATATTCTGTACTGTCGCCGGTAGGGCTAATTCCTATTGCACTCGCAGGTATTTCGACCGACGAACTCATGGCCGGAGCAAGTGCAGCTACCACAGATACAATGCTCGAAAATGTTGTAAATCCTGCAGTGCAATATGCTGCCATTCGGAATTGTTTGCTCGATTCAGGAAAAACTACCGAAATCATGGTAACCTACGAACCATGCCTGCAATACATTGCCGAGTGGTGGAAGCAATTATATGGCGAAAGTGAAGGCAAACAGCACAAAGGTTTGTTCCCTGCTTCAGTACAGTTCACAACCGACCTCCACTCAATGGGTCAGTACATTCAGGACGGAAAGCGAATGATGTTCGAAACTGTGCTTTCTGTCGCAAAAACTCAAGGTTCACTGGTTATTCCTCACGATGATAACGATTTTGATAAGCTGAATTATCTGGCAGATAAGAGCCTCAGTTATGTGAATGACATTGCACGAATGGCAACGGCTCAGGCGCATACCGACGGTGGAGTACCCGTACTCTGCATCGAATTGCCCGACCTGAATGCATACCACGTTGGATATTTGCTATATATGTTAGAAGTGGCGTGTGCCATCAGTGGCTACATGCTGGGGGTGAACCCTTTCGATCAGCCGGGTGTTGAAGCTTATAAGAAAAACATGTTCCGGATGCTGGGAAAAGAATAAAGAATCATTTATTGTTATACAACCGAATAAAACTTACATGATAAATCGTTGATCATCGCAAATATTTAATATATTTCCGGCAACTAATACCATTTATCAATTGTCTTTGTAAGTACAAATGGTGAAATTATAATTTATGAAAAACAGAATTTTATTGATGTTACTTTTTGTATGCAGCTTTTATAGCATACTGGCGCAACAATCGTGTAGTGAAGCAGTAGAAATCAGTTTTCTGGAATATTCAACCTGTGGACAGATTGCTATAACAAGTGCTGATCTGGCTGATGCTGCACCTTCTGAGGATTATCCGAGTCCGGAGTGTGGTAATTTTAGTACGACAACAAACGACTTGTGGTATAAAATTGTAACTCCATTGGATGTGAACGAACTGGCTTTTCATGTTATTAATCCGGGGATGCTTTCCGACCCATATGTTTTTTTTCGGCCTGCTCTTGCGGTATATTCAGGCTTACCAGGAAATCTTGAGCTACTGCAATGTTTCTATGATGAAGGAGGACCTTTTAGTAATGGCGAAATCCGTTTTTCTCTGATAACCAACCTAACACCGGGACAAACAATTTATTTGAGAGTCTGGGATATGAATAATAACCCCTTTCCGTTTTTTATCGCTGCTTCAGTGCGAACCGAAATCCCGGAATACAATTGTAACACACCTGAAATTCTTTCGGATGGCGGATGTAACATTCTGGCACCAGAGGGAACGATTGATGCTCCGGAGAAATGTGGATGGAATACTTCCGACAACACATGTTATTTCAGTTTTGTTGTGAATCCGTCAGATCCACAACCCGTTACTATTGGGGCTAATTATGTTTTTTGCTTCGAAAATGGTGGAACTTACGAATATCCCGATAACACCGTATTGCAAATGGCAATTTATTCATGGAATGGCTACGATTGCAGTTGGTTGGGTGGTAGTCCCCAGTCGATGAACCCAAACGACTCTACGTATTGGGGATGCAACAGTGGTACCGGTGTTGTTAGTATTTCCGCATTGCTGGATCCCGGATTATACGTGCTTGCCTTAGATGGTTATCGTGGCCTTTCAGGTACATCTCTGTGCACTTTTGAATTCTCTTCAAATATTGCCAATCAGTTTCAATGCCATAACGATACAATAATTTGCTATTTCAGTCCACCGGTGAATCTTGGAGAAAACCTGCCACAGGGAGGCGTCTGGGAACCTTCACAGTTTGTAAACGATGGCATTTTTAATCCTGCGGAGCCCGGTGATGGTATTTGGGAGATTATCTATTCATTGGGTGGGTACACTTGTTCATCAACCATTTCCGTTGCGAGTTATCCTGTTAATATTTCTGATATCGAAATTTGTCTGGTATCGGTTGATGAAAACAACAAAAACAGGATTTTATGGGAAAAACCGGATACTGATTCACTTCAGGCGTTTCACATATACAAGGATAACGGTGTAGCTTACGACCTGATAGGCAGTGTACCTTATGAACATGAAAGTTACTTTGTCGATTACAATTCAGAGCCCCAAACACAGTCGTTCAGATATAAAATTGCTGGGTATAGTGTTTGTGAGTTTGAATCGGAGCTCAGCGATTATCATCAGACAATTCTCCTTAACATGGTCGAGGAATCCGGAACATGGCATTTGTCGTGGACTCCGTACATTGGTGCAGAGGTCGGAAGCATAAATGTGCTGAGGGGTACCAATCCGTCTGACCTGATTACGATTGCAAGTTTTGATGCAGAAACAACCGAATTCACCGATACTGTTCCACCTGCAGGATTTGTTTACTACCAGATTGAAGTTATTCTTACGGTTCATTGCAATGTAGAAAAATCCGTATCAGTCGTACGATCGAATATTTCGACCAATGACCCTGATTATTTCAATACCGGTATTGGCATGGGCGTACGTGATATTTCAAATAAAATTTGCCCCAATCCGGCAGGTAACAGTTTTTCCCTTTGCACAGGGTCAATGGTTGAGGATGTTTTCATTTTTAACATACACGGTGAAAAGGTCAGGGATATTAGGAATTATAAAAACCAGATAATAGACGTTTCTGAACTCGAAAAAGGAATTTACTTTGTCAGGATTATCGGTAACGAAGAAGTTGGTATGGGCAAACTTATTATAGAGTAGTTGGCTTTCTAGGATATCGAAAAATTGATTTAGAGCAGGCAAACAGGTTTGATTCATTATAATTTCATAATAGAAATTATAGTACTACAAACCCGAACGATTCGTTATGATCAGCAAATAACATTTTGGACATCTAAACACCGGAATATAGCCAAGTTCTTTTGCAGATGGGGTCTATTGATTTTGCTTAATAAACTTTGTTCGTTTTGTATAGGTTTGAGTCTTAATCTCAAGAATATAAACTCCATCTTGCAATTCGCTGATATTGATGTTCGGCTGTAAATCACCGCACATTACACACCGGCCGTTCAGGTCGAAAATACTGAAATATCCATTTTCATAATCAGTAAGCTTGATGTTCAGCAAATTATTGGCAGGGTTGGGGAATAGCCTCATGTTTTGAGCACTATTGTTTTCCGGAATCGAATTTTCCAGCGCTTCAACTTGAATTCGTTTATAGGCTTTGTTCCCTGAGCTATCGATCACCATTATATAAACCGGATACAATCCTGCTGCCGATGAAGGCTGCATTGTCAGTAATCCCGTAGGCTCTAGTGAGAAAGGTCCGTAGTAGGGGTTCCATGTAAACAATGTGGATTGTATTTCGGAAGAGCAGGAGCGGGGAAGCAGTTTGCTGTAATACGTATAACAGCGCGTCTTTACGTAGGAAGAATGGAACCAGTCGGTTACGTTGCTTATGTATCCGAATTGTATATTCCCGTTTTTGTAAAGCAAAGTTTTAAAATAAACTTCTCTGAATTTATATTGAAAAATAGTCAGGCAGCTATCGCTCAGACTTATTCTCCTCTGAAAGCTTTCGGAATTCGGATAATAATGGCAAAACTCCATATCGGAATACGAAATCTGAGGCTGATACTCATAGGGATATGCTTCATGGAACCATGGTTCTTCTGTAGAAAAATAAATTTCAGCCTGACGACCAATTGAAATTGTATCGAAAATTTCCCCGGCAAAATTAACCGGCCAACCGGCAGATACCTGCGACTCACTTAGGTAAACAGAATTTTCATCGGGCTCTGTATCGTATGGTGCGTCAATTAATTCCTGCAAATATTCATCTTCACGATACAGATAAAAACGATAAGGAGGGTAGCCCCCTGTTGCTGTGAGCTGGGTTTGAAATTCTGTATTTATTTCTGTTTGCAAACCACCGGAATACTGAATATTCAATAAATTGCTGTCGTAATGGGAGGGAAGATCAACGTTGAAACCCAATTTAAAAACTTCTTTTGCGGCAATCAGTGTGTCGTGCTGTAATGCAGCATACTCAAACAAAGTATCACCATCATACCGAATTATTGAAAATGACTTGAGCTGGCCGTTCACATGGCTGGCGTTATCGATAATAATGAAGATTTTTGAAATTCCGGGGTTTTGAATGTATTTAAGCAATGGGTTGAGATCGAGCCCGAGTTCAAGAGTGTCGGCATCAGTGAGATAATCATCACCCTGCATGGGTAAAAGTCCTCCTTGAAAATTGAAAATAGGAAAATCGATAATGTGTTCGGGTTGTAATGATTCAATATCTTCGGAAATGCCAATGCTAATTTTTATTAAACCCCGTAATGAATGACTCATACGGATTTTAGCCGTAAGTTCAGGTTGGTAGGTGGTGTCCGGTACAGGAAAATATACCTTTCCGTCGTGACAATCGGCAAGCATATCGTATTTATACAGATACAACCGGTAACTGCCAACATAAGAGTTTGCCATTACCCAAAAAATCTTTTCGTTGTCTCTGAAATTAACAATGCCATCATTATTCAAATCCAGGGTATCGGTGATTAGTCCATCCTGGTTAAAATCGTAAAACGTGTTCGGGTAGTAGCCGACCACTGTCATACTATGGCTATACGTGTTGCCAATGCATTCGCTTATGTTCACGAATCCGGTGCTTTGCAATGCAGTATCCTGAAACGAAGGTCCGTAATCAGGTGCTCCATAATTAATAGCGACACCTCCCGTAGGCTCTTGTCGCAGGTGGTCGTGAAGATAGTGCTGCAACAGTCTGAGCCCTTCATCAGTGCTTACATCGAGGCTATAATATCCGGAAATACGGTTCTTCATTGCACGATAATATTTTTCGTAACCGCTCATCCAAGCCGGTATGCGACTACCGTTAGGGCTACCCGGATGAGGAAAAGGTTCGGGAAAGTCGCTGAGTACAGGGTGCCCCTGACTCATAACAATATCCCATGAATCGAAAGAACTTGCTCCGAAATAGTTGTTGCCGTAATTCAGAAAGAAATAGGTATAAAGGGTCGAAAATGTGTTGGAAGGGTCGGCAGCCTGATTTTTAATACGATTGAATTCATAGGTCATGCAGTAATAAATTGCCGAAGCCTGACCGCAACTTGGCACATTAGCCTGATTATAAAATTGCTGCGGGAAATAGGGCAGCTTGTAATTCAGCACCTTTTCGGGAAGTTCGGGCGCATTTAAGGTATAATATATTTCCGGGACAGGATAGGGTTCTATGTGCGGCTGACCATCTGTGGTTTGAGAAAAAGAATTGCCACAAATCAGCAATATGAGAAACAGTGAAATTTCAGATGCTGGTGTAAATACGTGCTTCATTTCGGTCGTTCTAATGTATTCTGTTCAGCCAAATAGTATTGTGTTAAGGTAGCCTATTGATTTTGCTTAATAAACTTTGTTCGTTTTGTATAGGTTTGAGTCTTAATCTCAAGAATATAAACTCCATCTTGCAATTCGCTGATAGTGATGTTCGGCTGTAAGTCACCGCACATTACACACCGACCTTTCAGGTCGAAAATACTGAAATATGCATTTTCATAATCAGTTAGGCTGATGCTCAGCAAATTATTGGCAGGGTTAGGATAAACATTGACTTTCTCTGTTGGAACAGGTTCTTCAATGTGTACCATTTTAGGTGCGTACCGGTTTTTTAGTATCGCAGTGTTATGACCAACAACAATCAGGCTTCCGACAGGGGTTTCTGCAATAGCGTTAAGATCTTGATAGGTAAACCGCGGTATGGTTTCCCAGGTTTCACCGGCATCAACCGACATTAAAAAAGCTCCGCTCTGTCCTGCCACATATCCTGTGTCGCCTTCGTTAAACATGATGTCGTTGAACCAAGCACTTTGCGAAGATATTCCGTCAACAAGCTGCCAGTTTACCCCTCCGTCATAGGTTTTTTTAATCACCGGAACTGCAGTGAATTCTCCGGTTTGGCTATTGAAGTTTTCTGCTATATAACCGCAAACAAATCCTGTGTCGTTATTTACGAAAGCCACAGAATACAAACTGCCGTTATCCTCAAAAACTCCCATATTCTGCCATGTGCTACCGCCATCTGAAGTTTTTATAGTGGTATGATACGACCCTACGGCATAGCCCACAGTATCGTTTGTAAAGAATATATCCTGCAGATAACTGTCGGTTGCCGAGTTCTGCTCTGCCCAGTTATGCCCTCCGTTGGTGGTTTTAAAAACGTGTCCGTTGGAGCCTGCTGCATAACCGATTAGCTCATTGGTAAAGAAAATACTAGTAATCAGAAAATTATTCATCAGCACAACAGTTTCCCATGTTTCACCCCCATCATCCGAAAGCATTACCTGACCGTAGTTGGTGCTTATTACTATGTTGTTTTCCCCAAGATATTCCACATCAGTAAAATCGAGATCATCGCTGAATTTATCAAGCTCCCAGGTGTTTCCTCCATTTGCTGTGTGCAGTAAATTTCCATCATTACCTACTGCTGTTCCGATATTGTCGTCGTAAAATTCAACATTGTAAAGCACACAATATTCTTCGGTGAGTTTGTCGGTCATTAGTATCCACGATGCTCCGGAGTTATTCGACCGGTAAATTTCCCCTAACATATTTGCAACAAATAAAGTGCCTACCGAAGTGGCACATATTGCATTAATCATCTGGTTGTTCGTGATATCCTGCAACTCCCAGGTTGTTCCCCCATCACTGGTAATAAAAATTTCACCAAAGTCGTTTCCGACCCAGCCATGATTTGCATCGGTGAAAAAACATTTCCTCAAATACGACTCGGTGAAATTAATGTCTTCTCCTACGGTTTGTGCTGTCCAGTTGTTTCCACCGTCTGTAGTTTTCATCATGGTTCCGAGAAAACCACAGGCATATCCCGTATTTGCATCGGTGAAAAACAGGGAACTCAGAAACTCAGAAGAACCTGTAGGTTTGGCTGTCCAGTTTGCTCCTCCGTTGGTGGTTTTGTACACATATCCTCCATCGCAACAAACATATCCGGTACTCTGGTCAACAAACTGCATATCCCAAATGTTTTTATCCATGGTACTGAATGCAACACTCCATGAGTTACCACCATCAGTAGTTCTCAGGATTTTCCCGTTCCAGCAGGCGATTACCCCTAGCATGGAATTGAAAAAGTGTCCGGCGACAAAATTCTGGTTCTCAAAGCCGGTTTCCAGTGTTGTCCATTCATTGCCCCCATCGATTGTATAGTAAAGATTCCCTTCATTTCCGAACGCAAAACCTTTATTTTCATTAAGAAAAGATAGCGACATAATATAATCATCACCGACACTTCCAATGGAATACCACGAAAACCCACCGTTTGTGGTTTTAATGATATGCCCGGCACCACCGGATGCATAGCCCGTGTGGGAATCAACAAAAATCATTGCGTATATTGATTCTCCGGTGGGAGTGGGGTTTTGCCATACCCACTGCCCATAAGAAGTAGGTATTAATAGCAACATGCTTCCAATAAAAAGTAAAAGCGCTCTCATTGCTGAAGTTTTCTGCAATTTAACCAAATAATATTTAAAATACAAACATGTAATTAAAGCGATATTTTTTACAATTAAATTTAATAGAGTGGAATAATACATTTTATTGTTTATAAAAATATTAACTGTGAATTACATTTTCTTTTCAAATTACTATATTTGTTGCCGTAATGGTTTCCGTCGGGTCAACCGGCGGATGAAAAGGGAACAGGGTGAAAGACCCTGACAGTACCCGCTGCTGTAAGCTCTTTAAAAACCGTTGCCGAACATGCCACTGTCGTAAATCAGGATCTATACCTGAGATGGGAAGGCCGGTAACGCAGAGTAAGTCAGAAGACCTGCCATCGCAAACAATGTTTTTAAGGCTTTCGGGTATAAAAGCCAAGGACGGAAAAATTTCCCCCTGATGCCCAAAGACTTACAAACAGTAACACGTGGTGTAATGTTATGTAGTGTTTAATTGAAAAATGGTTGGAATTATGAAAAAAAAAGTACTATTTACAGCATTATTATTGCTGTCGGTGGGCACAAATGCAGTATTGCACGCCCAGCAAAATGTCGATTTTGAAGAACTTACACTTGATCCCGAAAGCCACTGGAACGGCTCCGACGGGTCAGGCATGTTTACTACAGGCGGATGGAATTTTATAAATGTTTACGACGATGTTTACGGCTCGTGGATGGGCTGGTCATACACCAACGAAACCGACAATACTACCTACGACTGGCAAAATATGTACAGTAGCGCATCTGGAGAGGGATTGTTTGGTTCCGAAAATTATGCAACGGCCTATGTAATGAGCGATTGGATGAATAACAATGAACCAATTCCTTGTGTGGTGCAGCGAAGCGATAACCAACCCGTTGAAATGTTCGGCACCTGGATTTGCCTCAATGCGAATGCGTCGCTATATATGGCCTACGATGATTTCTACAGCAATCAGAACCATTACCTAAAGCTTATTGTGAACGGACATATGTCTGAAGTTCTGCCGGCAATGGTAACGCAGGAATATATTCTTGCAGATTACCGCTTCGAAAACGATGAATATGATTTTAAATATGACAATTGGCATTTTATTAGTCTGATGGGCCTCGGAAGTGCGTATAAGCTTGAATTTACACTTGTGTCAGACGATATGGGTGAATATGGCTTGGTAACCCCGGGATATTTCTGTATAGATAATTTCAATTCTGAATACTTTCTTTCGTATCTCCCGGATATGTTTGTTGAAACGCCCGAAATTATTACCATCGACGAAGGACAATCGGTTGACCTGACAGCACTGGCCGGTGGGGGAATTCAGCCTTACACCTTTGAGTGGCAGTATAACGAGAGCCTGAGTTCGACTTCAGGTCAAACGGTAACAGCCAGTCCTGCTGAAACGACCACATATTATGTTACTGTATCGGATGTTATGCCCAATTCACCCGGTCATACCGTAGAAAAATCCATTACTGTCGTTGTAAATCATGTGGGTATCGATAGCAAACAACTGAATACGGTAAATGTTCACCCGAATCCTTGTAGCGATGTCGTTACGGTTTCTAATGTTCCTGCTGGTTCTGAGGTTCAGATATATGACTTGCAGGGTCGAATTGTTACTTCAGTAATAGCGCAAAGCAGCTCTGTTCAGATTCCGGTATCGCAATTGGCAGCAGGTGTGTACCAAGTAATTTCAATCGCAGGGGAAGTTCGCAGTATTCATAAACTGGTTATCAGGTAGGTTATGCTGAAGGTGAAAAACATAATCCTGATATCATTTTTGATATCTTCCTCGTTGCTTAAGGCACAGGTTTACGACAATTATCAGAATGCAGTGAATGTGGACGATTCACGCATTGTAGGCTGGGTAAGTCAATGCGAAGTAGAGCGTGGTTATATTAATATTTCCGACCCGGAGCAGACCTATACTCAGGGGGATGTGACATCGAACCGTGCATTTGCCGGAACAGAGCAGGATGCCTGCGGAGCTGCCAATGGGTTGTCAACGGTCAGCCTTGGCGATGGCGGTAGCGCAACAGTGCAGTTCCAGAACCCCATTCGCGATGGCGAAGGCTACGATTTTGTGGTTTTCGAAAATGGGTTTTTCAACCCGCCCGGCGAAACCTCAGCTGCATTTATCGAACTGGCATTTGTAGAGGTCAGCTCCGATGGTACCCACTTTTTCAGATTTCAAACCCTGTCGGAGATGCCTTATCTAACGCAGAACAACAGCTTTGCCGCCATCGACTGGACGTTGTTTCATGGCTTCGCCGGTGTGTATGCACACCCCTATGGAGTGGCTTTCGATGTGGCTGATATTTCCGATGCCCCATTTCTGAACAAGCAACGAATTACGTACATTAGAATTGTGGATGTGGTGGGTTGCATTCAGCCGCAATATGCAAGCTACGATACACAGGGAAACATAGTAAACGACCCATGGCCAACGCCTTTCCATACCTGTGGTTTCGACCTCGATGCAGTAGGTGTGATCAATGAGACGAGTAATGCTATTGGCAATGTTCCTGTTCAGAATGTTTCGCTTTATCCTAACCCGGCCAATGGGTATGTGTGTATTCAAGGCATATCCGAAGCTCAACGCATCGAAATATGCGATAGTGCAGGGAGATTGCTGATGGTCAAAAAAAATGCAAACTCTTTTTCGATAGAAACACTTGCTTCGGGTAGTTATATTGTCCGGGTTCACACCCTTGAAAACCATGTTTGTACCCTTAAACTTATTCGCTATTAATGTAAATCGTATCTATATTGCCCTGTTATGCCTGCTGTTCGGATTTACCGTGAAAGCTCAGGATGTATACCTCGATGACTCGATAACCATGCTCCCCAATGTAAATATACTGGCAGAAAGGCCAGTATATGAACACGGACTTAAAATATCGCATATCGATTCCCTGATTTATGAGGAAAACCGGCAATACAGTATGTCGGAGCTGATAGCATGGAAGACGCCTGTTTTTATTAAATCGTACGGTCGTGGAAGTATGGCTACAGCGTCGTTTCGGGGAACTGACCCATCGCATACACAGGTAACATGGAACGGAGTTCCGCTGAATTCCCCGTTACTTGGGATGGCCGATTTTAGTCAGATACCCCTGATTATTGCAGATGGCATTGATTTGTATCATGGCACTGCTTCGCTGTTGTCGGGGTACCCTGCCATTGGAGGCAGAATTTCGATGACCGGCAGTCCGGTTTGGAATAAAGGTTTTGAACTTGACGTGATTTCAGCTGCCGGGAGCTTTCACACTTTTGATGAATCGCTGCAGGCAGGGTATTCTTCAAAAAAACTGAGTGCAAAAGCAGGAATGTGGTATTCATATTCCCGTAACGATTTTGGCTTTCAGAACCGCGATGTGCTTGATGGTGTTTATCAGGTCAGGGAAAATGCCTCATGGAAAAGATACGGGCTTATTGCAGATTCTTACTTCCGTCTCCGCGAAAATAGTGTGCTTTCGGTAAAACTCTGGGGGCAATCTGGAAGCAGATACATTCCGCAATTATCCACCAACGAAAGTGGGTATCAAAACAACTTAAACCGGCAGACTGATGAGCTGCTGAACGGAATAATTTCTTTCAGCAGTTACAACAATAACTCCAGATTAACGGTTCAGTCTGCTGTTTCGATGCAAGATTGCCACTACACACTTGAAAACTATATCAGTGGAACCGGATTTTTGAGTGCTGTCAGCAGCGTAAGTACAGTATTTTCGAGTTATAATTTTGCCGATTATAAGGTAAATTTTAGCAAAAAATGGTTTGCTTCAGCCCTGATACAATTTGATTTTCATGCTGTTGAATCGAAGGAGGATATATCGGTCCAGCAATATAATGTGAGAAGGGGAGAAGGTGCAGCATCGGTTGCAGTATCCTATAAACCTGTTGAAAATTTAACCGTTGGAGTATCCTTACGGCAACAGCTTACCGGTAACCGTTTCCTTCCGCTAATGCCTTCTTTGCAGCTTGAATTCAATCCGATTGGTTCGTTGATCTTAAAATCAAATATTTCGCGTGTATTTCGCAGCCCTTCGCTGAACGATTTGTATTTTCAGCCGGGTGGCAATCCATTTTTATTACCTGAGGAGTCTGTGCTCACCGAAACGGGAATACAATGGTCGTATGCACACAATAAGGTCCAACTGCAGACCGAAATTACAGGGTATTACAGCGACATCAGGAACTGGATTATGTGGAAGCCGACCCTAAGAGGCTACTGGACACCTGAAAATGTTGCAAAAGTTCAGTCATACGGAATAGAAGCATCACTGAAAACAGAAATACAGGTTCATTCATTCACAGTGTCACTGAACAGCGGATACACATTGTCGCATTCCGTAAATAAAACCGTACCTGAAAATGCAGGAGACCTTTCGTATGGTTGTCAGTTACCCTATATTCCGGTTCATTCGGCTATGTTATATGGCGGTGTTTCCTATAAGGGTTTTACTTTCGGCTATCAATGGAATTATTATAGTGAACGCCTCACATCAACAGCAGGCGAATCGTCTCCCTTAATCAGTCTGTATCCGTATTTTATGAACGATGTCAGTTTGGGAAAGCATTTCGATATGAATGCATACTCAATCAATCTGAGGTTTTCAGTAATGAATCTTTTCAACGAAAGCTATCGCTCGGTTTTGTGGCAACCCATGCCGGGACGTAATTATATGCTGACTCTACGATTTATGCTCAAATGAGAAAGGTGCTGTTATATATCGTTTTTTTGTTTGTGTTTATGCACTCGTGCATGCACGACGATGTAAAACTGAACACATACAACACTGGCAGCGGGGTTTTTGTGGTTTGTTCCGGTAATTTTATGTATGGCAATTCTTCCTTGAGTTTTTACCATCCGTCCACCGGCGATGTAAATAACGAAGTTTTTTTCAATGCAAACGGATTTCCGTTGGGTGATGTTGCCCAGTCGCTTATCCTTACAGATTCACTTGGTTATATCGTCGTAAACAATTCGGGACGTATTTATGCCTTCGATCCGAATTCATTTATTGCAAAAGGTAAAATTATAGGGCTCACTTCACCGCGTTATATTCACCTGTTGAATGCTGAAAAAGCATACGTGAGCGATCTGTATGCAAAAAAAATATGGGTTGTTAATCCGATAAACCTGAGCGTTATTGGCAGCATTGATGTTGACAATCACAATAATGAGTTCTATCAGCACAGCACTGAGCAAATGGTGCAGTACGGCAAAAAAGTGTTTGTGGCGTGCTGGTCGTTCGACAATAAACTCTTGGTAATTGACACTGAAAATGACAGGTTGTGCGATTCGATAACCGTTGGTCTGCAACCTGCTAAGATGCTGATTGACCGGTATCACCAGATATGGGTGTATTGCGATGGAGGAAGTGAGGGGGCACCATTTGGACATGAATCCCCTTCGTTGTATCGTGTCAATAGCGAAACACTGGAAGCTGTTAAAGTTTTCGAATTCGACACCGGAGTGTTTGGTGCAGCAATGTGTATGAACGCCAATGGCGATACCCTTTTCTTTACTGCATGCGATGTGTATGCAATAGATGTGCTATCGCCAACAATGCCAGAACAGCCGTTTGTTGAAGCAGGTGCCCGAAATATTACTGCGATTGCCTGCGATGCTGCAACCGGCGATTTTTATATGGCCGATGCAGTGGATTGGATGCAACAAGGAATTGTGTATCGCTATTCACGAAATGCACATCCGCTCGATACTTTCAGAGTTGGCATAAATCCGGTGGAGATTGTGTTTAAATAATTACGACTCAGTCTTTTTTTTTGATAAGTATAATGTGGATACTTACCGCAATGGCAATGGTAACCAGTAATATGCGCAGCCACAGCTTGTCGGTTGCAAAAACAGCACTGCTCAGGATACCTGCCCACAATATAGTAATCGAGAATAGTTTTATTCTGATAGGTATGCCTTTTTATCCATATAATTTTTTATGTAGATGCCAAGCACTTTATGGCGAATCAGGGCTGTGTACAGACGATCGCTGCTGCGCATAAAACATGCTGCAGCCAGCAGAAGTAGGGGAGTAGTGGGAAGTAGCGGAACAAAAATACCAATCACACCCAGGGCTGTCGAAAATATGCCGGCAGCTATGAGTAGGTATTTTATCAGGTTCCTTTTATCCATGCGCCAAAAGTACTGAAATTGGAGGATATTGCTCTGCCTACATTCGAAATATTACCATATTATCGCGGGGTGGTGAATATAAGGTTTGGGGATAATTCTTTATAGAATACAGAAGTCAGAATACAGAATACAGAAGGGGCGATTTTTAACGTTTGTCACCCTGAGTAGCGAAGCGGTAATCGAAGGGTGAATCCGAAGACTTTTTCCATCCCCCTGTCTATGCTACGATTAACCTTCTGCTACGCTCCATTACTCAGCATGACAGGGGAATTTGTCACCCTTAGTAGTGCAGCGATAATCGAAGGGTGAATCCGAAGACTTTTTCCATCCCCCTGTCTATGCTTCGATTAACCTTCCGCTACGCTCCATTACTCAGCATGACAGGGGAATTTGTCACCCTTAGTAGTGCAGCGATAATCGAAGGCTGAATGCGCAAAGGTTTATCGGTTTTTCCTCTTGTAGTCTGTATCCCCAACATTAATATGATACCAAAAACAACAAAGGCTGCCTGTGATTGACAGCCTTTGGTTTGTATAGAATTCAGCACTATTTAATTTTCTCCAGATCTTTCTTTGCCTGTTCGTGCCCCTGTGCTGCAGCTTTTGAGAGCCATTCACGTGCTTTATTGGCGTCTTTGGGTAATCCTATACCTGTACGATAACAGTTTCCTAAGTTATACTGAGCATCGGCATTTCCTGCTTCGGCAGCGATGCTGAACCATGTGGTTGCTTTTTTCAGATCTTTTGCAACTCCAATACCTTCGAGGTAAAACGTTCCCAACAGGTTTTGCGCCGGAGTGTAATTTGCCTGTGCAGCTTCGAAAAGTAATTCAGATGACTTTTTTGTATTAAGCTTAACTCCATTCCCTTTTGAATAGCAAACACCCATATTATATAAAGCTGCTGGCATTCTGTTTTTCGAAGCTTTTGTATAGAGTTCGAAAGCTTTCAGATAATCTGTTTTTGTGCCGTATCCATTGTAATAGCAGTTTCCCAGGTTATTCATTGCATCAAGATTACCGGCATCGGTGGCTTTTTTATACCATTCAAATGCTTTATCGTAGTTTACTGATGTTCCAATTCCTTTCTCAAAGCAAGCTCCTACAGAATTCTGTGCGAGTACGTGCCCGTTTTCGGCTGCTTTCAGATACCAGCCGAATGCCGTGGTTTCGTTTTTAACAGCACCATCACCTTTTTCATAACAGGTTGCCAGATAATACTGGGCTTCTTTATCGCCTTTTTCTGCTATCGAATTGTATAATTCCACGGCTTTAGCAGAATTTTGTGTAACTCCTTTGCCATATCTGTATGCGTATGCAAGCTCATTTTGTGCTTGGGCATGGCCTTTTTCAGCAGCTTTTGCGAAATATTCAACCGCCTTGCCTTCGTTAATAAAAACTCCGTCACCGGTTTTATAGCACATGGCCAGGTAATACATCGATTCGGTGTCGTTGTCGATATCTACTGCTTTTTTTAGCCATTTGGCCGCTTCTTTTGTGTTTTTACTTGTACCAATTCCGTTGTAATACCAGACACCAAGCAAAGGAAATGCTTTAGTAAATTCCTGTTCCCCAGCTTTTAATGTCCATTGGAATGCTTTTACATCGTTTTGAGATGTCCCGATTCCTTTCTGAAAACATTGCCCCAGATAGTATTGCGAAAAAGCAATACCTTCTTTCACCGATTCTGTCAACAGTCTGAATCCTTCTTTTTCGTTTTTCTCGGTATTTGTTCCGGTAATGTAGCAGTAGCCAAGTTTCCCTTGTGCTTCGGCACTCCCCTGTTTAGCTTTTTCTTTCAATGTCTGAATGTCTTCAGTAATATCTTCCTGCTGTGCAAATGCAAACATACAGAACGTAATGAAACCGAAAGTAAATAGTAGCTTTTTCATATTGTGGTTTTTAGTTAATATTCTGCTTTTCTAAATGGTTGTTATGTTACAAATTTATGAAAAACTTATTTTGTATTCAACTATTTGTTTAAAATCTTGAAATTTTATTGACTTTATATCCCTCTTACAAAATACGTGCAAAATTTACTGAGTTTAAATTATGTTTAAACACCAAAAAAAAACAGCAGACATTACATATTCGGATAAAAAAAAAGTACGTTTTATGATTTTAATTGTGATTGCTTACGGAGCAGACGAATAGCAATGTAGGTAATGCTTAACAGAACGAGTGCAATACCCATTCCTGCCATTTCCTGATGTGTGAGGTTCGATAGAAACCATATTATGGTTGCTGAGGATAATATTGGTATTGCATATCCTCCGGGTATTCTGAAAGTTCTATGCTCCGGTTTTACTGAACGTCGCAATTTTATTACCGAAAGGGAAACCCCTAAATATACCAGTAATACCGAAGCGGACGAAAGAATAGCAAGTTGCTTGAATTCGCCGGTAATGGCGAAAAGGCATCCCAGGGCTGAATAGGATATTACAGCAATATAAGGGGTAGCATATCTTTTGTGAACCATAGCTAGCGGTTTTACTGGAATAACTTTATCGATAGACGATCGGAACAGTACCCGCGGAATATTCAGTGTGTCGCTGGTAAGGTATCCAAACATCGAAACGGAGGCCCCTGCAATCATCAATGTTAACCCTGCTGGCCCCATCAGTCTGCTCGCAACTTCGGCAAGAGGCGCTTCGGAAAAACCTGCAAAAGCATTGCCCAGCACCCCCTGTGCAACCAATTGAATTGAAATATAAAATACCAGAATAATAAGAAAACTGAGTAAAATCCCTTTGGGTATTGTTTTGTGTGCATTTTTAACCTCTCCGCTCACGCTGAGGCTGCTTTCTGCTCCCTGAAAAGCAAAAAATAGCAGTAGTGAAACTTTTCCGATATCGGAAACTGCCGGAAATCCATGCCAGAGAAGGTTGGAGGGAACAATCTCAGTAGATCCCCATATTACCAGCAGCAACAGGGGTGCAAGCTTAACAATGGTCGTAATGATAATTAAAGTAATGCCCTGTTTTATTCCAACAATATTAATTATTGTAAAACCTGAAAACAAAGCCACAAAAAAGAAAACTCTGAATGATTGATTGCTGAAAACGGGCCAAATACACGATAACATATCGGCCATAGCATTTGCAACAGCGGCAGTTGCCATCAGGCATGCCCCGAAAATAAGCAGGCAGGCAGCTAAAAACCCAAAATATTTTCCGAATGCTGCTTCAATATAGGCATAGGCACCACCGGTTACCGTAATTTTACTTCCAACTTCGGCAAAACAAAGCATGATTATGCTGATGAGAAATCCGCAAAACAGATAGGCTAATATTCCGGCTGCTCCCAAACCCGCCGCTACCAATGCGGGCAAAACAAAAATTCCGGAGCCGATGACTACGTTTACAATATTGGCGGTCAGGCCCCATAGCCCTACGTCTCTCCTTAACCCCTCGTTTGTAAGCATCTGCAATTATTCGGGTTGTTGTTGATTGTACCAGTATATCGGGTAAAATTATAAATATTTTCTGAATATGAAGGGGCTTCAATTTATTAAAACAGTTTTACCAGGTACGAAAAAGTATTGCAGAGTTACCTGCTGGATGCTTTTTCTGAAGGAGGCTTTATGGTAATGAACCCGTTGTATATCTGTATTTAAGAATAGGCATCTATTATCCGCACAGGCATTAGTAAAAATTTATCTTAAAAAATCGTTAACATTGCTAACTATTTACAAATATAACTAATTTTATCCCTTAGAATCCGCGTTATGAAAACATCAATGAAAATTCCAGAAAGGGAGCCTATTGGAAGAGTAATGGCACGTGCCGGAAAATTGTTTCTTACCGAAATTCGTAATCAACTTCCTGATATATCAATCAACAGGTCTTTTTATCCGCTCATGCTAATTTATTCTGGTAATGGGGAGCTAACGCAGCAGGAGCTTGCAAACCTTCTCAAAATCGACAAGGTTCAGGTGGTAAGGATTGTTGACTATTTGTCGCAGCACGGTTACGTTGAGCGAATTAATAATAGCAGTGACCGGCGCAAACACTTGCTTTGTACTACCAGCAAAGCTACTATTGCAATGCCGTTTATTCTTGCAGCATTCGAATCCGTAACCCAAATGGCAATGAAAGGACTCAGCAGTGAACAGAAAGATATGCTTTATCAAAGCATGGGTATAATTGAAGCAAACCTTATATCAAATCGAAAAATTAAAACAAATGAAAGCTAATATAGTTGCCTGGATTATCGCGGTAATTGTGGCTGCTTTACTTGTATGGCTTGGAATAAGTATTTTCCAAAACAGTAACAATAAACCTGAAAACAACCGGAATAAACAAACCAAGGCCGTCGACGCCTACGTTGTACATCCGCAAAAGCTACAGAACGAAATTAGTGTTGCAGGCACCTTGCTTGCTTTTGACGAGGTGGAATTGAAAAACGAAGTTTCGGGCCGCATTGTTGAGTTGAATTTACCTGAAGGGCAATTCGTAAAAAAGGGAACATTGCTGGTTAAACTTTATGACGGAGACCTTCAGGCAAACCTTAACAAGCTAAATGCACAGCTCTCAACACAGCAACAAGTTTATCAAAGGCAGGCAGAATTGTTTAAAGTGAATGGAATCAGTCGCAATGAACTCGAAAATGCTGCATTGAATGTAAGTGTATTACAGGCCGAAATAGCCGGTGTTGAGGCACAGATACGTAAAACAGAAATACTTGCACCATTTGATGGCATTGTTGGCTTGCGAAATGTTAGCATCGGTGCGGTTGTTAATACTTCAACCGTTCTGGCAAGTTTGCGCAGTTCAGCAAAGTTGAAACTTGATTTTTATATTCCGGAAAGATACGCATCGGCGATTGTTAAAGGCATGAAAGTTTGGTTTACCTTGTTCAGTTCCGAAGTGAAGTACGAAGCTACAGTGCTTGCAACTGAAACACGCATTGAAACGGGAACACGCGAGTTGAAAGTAAGGGCTGTAACGGACAATATTTCTGAGGTGCTTGTCCCTGGGTCTTTTGCAACCGTTTACCTGGGATTGGGAAGCAATGAAAAAGCCTTGCTTGTACCTACGCAATGTATTATTCCCAAAGAACAGACGAAAAGGTTAATTGTTGCCAGGAATGGCAAGGCTGAATTCGTAACAGTAACAACGGGTGTACGCCAATCAAACAATATCGAAATTTTGCAAGGACTTTCTGAAGGGGATACAGTTATTACAACAGGAGTTTTGTTTCTGAAACCGGGTTCTGTAATTAAATATGCTCATATAAGCGATTCGTTATGACTTTATCGGATATAGCATTACGGCGCCCTGTTGCTGCTGTTGTAGCAAGCCTACTCATTGTACTGCTTGGAGTAGTTGGATATTCTTTTCTCGGGGTGCGCCTTTACCCTGCGATTGACCCTCCGGTGATTACGGTTCAGACTAATTATACAGGGGCTAATGCCGAAATTATTGAATCGCAAATTACCGAACCTCTCGAGAAAAGCCTGAATGGTATTGAGGGTGTAAAATCAATCTCATCGCGCTCAGCAGTTGGCAGTAGCAATATTACTGTGGAATTTGAACTGGGTGCCGATTTGGAAAAAGCTGCAAATGATGTCAGAGACAAAGTTTCACAGGCAGTACGCCAGCTGCCTCAGGATATTGATGCCCCACCTACGGTAACCAAGGCCGATGCAAATAATGAGCCTATAATCATGTTGTCGGCCCAAAGTTCAAAAATGAGTGCTACTGAATTGAGCGATTATGCCGAAAACGTATTGCTCGAGAAACTTCAGACTATACCGGGTGTAAGTTCGGTGGCAATTTATGGCCAACAAAAGCCGGCTATGCGCCTATGGCTTGATCCGGTAAGGCTCGCCGCAAACAATCTTACTGCTGCCGATATTCATGCTGCCTTATTACGCGAGAACATTGAAAAACCCGGAGGGAAAATCAGGGGATACGCTACCGAGATTATTGTGAAAACATATGGACGGCTCGAAACGGAACAAGATTTCAATAATCTGATAATTAAAAACGAAGGAACCCGAATTGTTCGACTCAGTGATGTTGGGGAAGCAAGTATAGGAGCACAGAACGAGGAGTCAGGGCTTACCCTCAATGGAATTACAGCTGTTAACCTTGCTGTTATACCCCTCCCCGGAGCTAACGATATTCAGATTGCCGATGAGTTTTATAAACGCTTACAGCAAATTCAGGAAAACCTCCCTGATGGTATGGAGCTGATTGTGGTTCGTGACAAATCGATTTTTGTCCGGCAGTCGGTTCGCGATGTAGGTGAAACATTGCTCATTGCCATTAGCCTGGTGGTTTTAATCATTTTCCTTTTTTTTAGGAATTGGATTATTGCCATACGGCCTCTTATCGATATTCCTGTTTCGCTTATAGGGACATTCTTTGTAATGTATTTGTTCGATTATTCGGTGAATGTGTTAACCTTGCTCGGAATAGTGCTTGCTACCGGATTGGTGGTGGATGATGGAATTGTGGTCACCGAAAATATTTTTAAGCGCATTGAGAAAGGTATGGATAAGTGGAAAGCAGCTTTCGAAGGTACCCGTGAGATATTCTTTGCTGTGATTTCAACATCGCTTACTTTGGCAATTGTGTTTATTCCGGTTATTTTTCTTGAGGGTTTTACGGGAAGGTTATTCCGTGAATTTGGTATTGTTGTGGCCAGTGCAGTGTTGATATCCGCATTTGTTTCACTCACACTTACACCTGTTTTAAATGTTTTTCTGGGTGGTTCTGCATCGCATCATTCGAAGTTTTATAATGCTTCCGAGCCTTTTTTCAAAAGTCTTGAAAAGTCGTACCGAAGGGTTTTAAGCTACATTTTTCAAGTTAAATGGATTGCCATTATAATTTTGCTTTTATGTGTGGCAATGATTACAGGCCTGATGTTTTCGTTGAAATCGGAGCTGGCACCGCTTGAGGACCACAGCTTCATTCGACTTGCTGTTACCACACCCGAAGGTACCGACTATGAAGTTACCCGAAATATTATGGATGATATTGCTGAAACAATCAGCGATTCATTTCCTGAAGCAAAAAACATATTGGTAAGGTCAGGTGGTGGTTTCATGTCGACAGGCTCAAATTCTGGAAACATAATGGTATTTCTTACAGATCCGGAGGAAAGAGACCTAACGCAACAGCAATTGCTCGAGCGCTTATCGTCGATGTTTTCAGGTTTTGCACCTGCCAGAGTTATCCCAAGCCAGGAACCCACCATTGCTACCAGTGCATCGCGTGGCTTACCGGTACAGTTTGTAATACAGAACCTTGACTTTGGTAAGCTGAAAACCGTGCTCCCGCTTTTTCTTGAAGAAGCTTCCGTCAGTCCTGTATTTAGTAATGTTGATGTTGATCTGAAATTCAATAAACCTGAGGTCAATATAGTTGTTGACCGGCTAAAAGCCAACAGCATGGGAGTTAATGAAAAAGATGTTGCTGATGTGCTGAGTTATGCACTGAGTGGTAGCAGATACGATTATTTTCTGAGAAATAATAAGCAATATTTCGTAATTGGTCAGGTGATGCGAAGCAATCGAGATGATCCGGCTGATATAGCATCTTTGTTTGTACGTTCTTCTACGGGTAATATGATACGGCTCGATAATCTGGTAAAGATGGAAGAAAGCAGCAACCCACCAACATTATACCATTTCAACCGCTATAAATCAGCTACTGTATCAGCAAATCTCTCAGAGGGTTACACGCTGGGAGAAGGTATTGCCGAAATGCAACGGATAGCAGACAAACTTCTTGATAGCTCATTTCAGACAGAGTTGTCTGGTTCATCGCGCGATTTTGCAGAAAGCAGTTCCAATATTTCTTTTGCTTTGGTTTTGGCACTTCTTTTAATTTATCTTATTCTTGCAGCACAATTTGAGAGTTTTCGCGATCCATTCATTATTATGCTTACTGTGCCCACTGCTATTGCGGGAGCATTGCTGTCGCTACATATTTTTGGACATACATTAAATATTTTTTCAGAGATTGGAATGCTGCTTCTCATCGGAATTGTTACAAAAAACGGAATCCTGATTGTTGACTTTGCCAACCGAAAACAAAGGGAAGGCTTACCAAGGCGGGTTGCTGCTTTCGAAGCTGCTACAGCCAGGTTCCGACCAATACTGATGACATCGTTAGCAACAATTTTTGGAGCATTCCCAATAGCACTTGCTCTTGGGGCCGGGGCCCAAAGCCGCATTCCATTAGGTATTGTTGTTGTGGGGGGACTTTTGTTTTCCATGATCCTAACCCTGTTTGTAATTCCGGTGATGTATGTGTATATGTCGGGCAGAAAGAAACAAAACACCAATCAGTTGTAATTTTATGAAAACACGATTAATCCCCGTAATAGCTGCTCTGTTCATAGGTTATAGCCCAATAATAGCTCAGGATACACTAAGCCTGAATGCGGCCATTGGTATTGCCATAGAAAATAATTACCGCATAATAATAGCAGGCAGTGAAGTAGAAATCGCAAAAATATCCAATACTCCTGGAAACGCAGGAATGTTGCCGCAACTTAATTTAAAAGGGTCGGGGAATTGGGAGTATGGGAATGTTTACCAACGCTTTTCCGATGGAAGCGAGAATAATTTTCCATCATTTTCGGGCAGTACTGTAAATGCAGCAAGCGAGTTGAATTGGACAATCTTCGACGGTGGCCGGATGTTTGCCACTAAGCACCGGCTTGAATCGAACCAGGATTTGGCTGAACTAAGTCTCCAAGAAGAAAAAAATAAGATTCGATACGATGTTACTGCTGCATACTTCGACGTTGTTAGAAATTACGAAATTCTGCATTCACTGAACAAAATACTCGAAATTGCACAACAACGGTTCGAACTTTCCGAAAAAGCCTTCAATACAGGTATGCTTCAAAAGTCTGATCTGCTACAGGCAAGCATCGACTTGAATGCAGTTCAAAAAAGCATGATAGAGCAAGAGTATCTTATTAAACAATCGGAAGAAAAACTGAGAGTATTACTTTGCTTACCTTCAGTAGAGTTTGTGTTAAGCGACAGCCTGAAAACAGAATATTTACCCGATTTCGAAACGCTTAGCCAAAGTCTTATTGCTGCTAATACCGAGCTAATGATACTTCAGAAGCAGACTGAGGTGGCTTCGTTTTCATTAAAGGAAAGTCGCAGAAATATTTACCCGAAGATTGGCCTGAATGCTGGTTATTATTTGCTAAGAACAGTAAATTCTGAAGGGACTATAATTGAAAACTATTCAATAGGTCCTCAAATTGGCGGAAGTATCGTTATCCCAATTTTTCAATCAGGTGAGTATCGCAGAAAAATAGCTACAGATAAAATAAATCTGGCTTCAGCTGAATATCAGTATCGGTACTACCACGATTTAATTGGCTCTGAGCTGAAAGTACAGTACCTTGAGTTTGTTCGCCTTGAAAAACTCATTGAACTGGAAAAAGATAATAATTTGCTCATGAGTGAGAATATAGCCATTAGTTTGCATCGGCTTGAACTGGGGGAAGCCGCCTCTACTGAAATACATCAGGCGCAGCAACAATATCTAGAATCGTGCACAAACCTTATAAACTACAGGTATAATCTCAAATTGTCCGAAGCCAGGATACAACTTTTGTCAGGTGAAAATATTCGATAAGTGATTTGATGTTAATTTTGAATTGAAATAAGTCCGTAATAACGACCTGTTGTACTGTAAATATGAAGTAGATAAACTCCTTCGGAAAGGTTCATATCAATCGAGAATGTGTTTTTATCATCTAAGTTTTTCTCAAATATTGTTTTTCCCAAGTAATCGGTAACTATAATTTTAAGGGCATTCTGGTTTTCGGGTAGCACAACATTGAATTTCCCATTGCAAGGATTCGGAAAAACCGTCATTTGTTCGGTATTTAAATCATTGATACCAACATAGGGTACAACAGTAATGGTAATAGCGCACGACTCGGTATTCCCTCCGATATCGGTTACAGTCCATGTTATTGTATTCGTGCCTTCTGGAAGGAATTCGCCGAATAAAGTATTTGTGTTGTTGAAATCGTTCTCAACACTCTCAACCAAGCAGTTATCGCTTACCGAAACAGGGTCAAATCCGTTGTTACTAATAAGATAGTAATGATTTGGCATAGCATCTACCACTGCATCCCCATTACAAGTGATTTCAGGAAGGCTAACATCTTCGACCACTACAGTCTGCACCTGATAGCTTGTGTTGCCGTTCCCGTCATTGTATACCCAGGTTATATAGAAGGTTCCCTGACTTTCATATAGAAGAGGATCCTGTGTAGTTGCAATAATGGTTCCTGAACAGTTATCGGATGCCTGAGGAACTATACTTACTTCAGCACTGCATTCGCCAACAACATCTTCCAGCTCTTCTGCATTAGGTACAGGCCCGGTTTCATCAGATACAACAACATATTGCGATTGTTGGCTCACATTTCCGTATGAATCGATGTATTCCCATATAATTAAGTAATTTCCTTGCACATCGTAATAAAGATCATTTTCGGTAACACCAAGTATAATTCCATCACAGTTATCGTTTGCAACAGGCTGGGAAGTAATTTCTACGAAACACTCGCCGTAAACAATTTCAAGCTCATTATTTTCCGGTGCAGGAGCTGTCAAATCGGTCACATTGATTACAGCCATGTTGCTTATTGCCATGTTGCATCCCGGCCCAATTGTAGTGGCAACGCATCGATAATAGGTAGTTGATGTTACTATTCCCGTTGTGTAGGTACTCTCAACTTCATTGTCAATATTATTCCACAAATAGCCGTCTTCCGAAATCTGCCACTGATACGAAAGCGAAGGGATTCCGCCTGAAGCAGCAACAGTAAGGCTTGCAAAATCGCCGCTACAAATAACTGCTCCGGAAGGTTGCAGGGTAAATACAGGGTCTGGAAGCACCATTACTGTAGCAACTTCCGATATCTGCTGACCGCAGCCTGCTCCAGAGGCTGTAATAACGCAACGGAAATATTTGGTTTCGTTGATAGAGGAAACGTAATATTCTACAGCGCCAGCGTTCAATATATCCTCGAAACTGATTCCATCAGCCGATATCTGCCATTGATATGTAAGGGAGGGCGTTCCTCCTTCAGCGACAACAGAGAGTGAGCAGGAGCCCCCAGCGCATACTGTTTCATCGGAAGGTTGTTGCAGAAATGTAAGGGCATCGGCAACAACAATATCTATCTGGCTGCATTCCGAAGCCGATTCAGGGCAAAGTGTATTGCGTGTTTGTGCAAAATACGATATATCGTTGACCGGAATTCCGGTGAGTGTGTTACCTGAAACAAAAATACTGTTGTTACATTCTTCCGAATACCAGTATACTGAATTGCCGTTATTACCGGGTATTGCTGATACGCTGATTTCTCCACCCGGGCAAATTGTTATAGGAGAGGAGTTGATTATTTCAGGCACTGACAAAGGATAGTCGCTGATGCTGATGATAAAACTACCGTTCTCGCCAATTAAATCATTGCTGCCAACAGAAATGAAATAATCAACCTCAGCCAGTGTACACCATTCCAGATATGACTGGTTCCCTGTTCCGGAATCGTCGTTGCAGGCAACTTCATCAAGATGTGTGCATTCCCCTGTATAAATATGTATTTCGGTATTTAAATTGGTAAGCTGACTAATTGTAGAAACACTCATAATATTACCGGTTCCTGAGAGCATAAACCAAACATTGTTTGAGTACCCGTTACATCCCGATGTTGGAGGAATATCTGACGATGAGCAATTATTATTCAGTAATTCGCTTGTATAGGGGAAGCTGGTAACAGGAATTGCATTGATACAAAGGTCGTTTTCAGGAACAGGGGTTACATTTACCGTAGCCATATTACTGATAATTTCATTGCACCCGTTCCCAATGGCTGAAACAACGCATCGATAATAGGTTGTTGAGGCAAGTTCAGGAGTTGTATATGAATTTTGGTTTGCTACAGAAATATCTGACCAGTCGGTCGCATTCGTTGAATATTGCCATTGATAGGTAAGCTCCGGAGTTCCACCGGAAGCAGACACGCTCATTGTATGGGTATTTCCTGCACACAAGAATGCACCGGTAGGATGTGCTATAAATGCAGGGTCGTTTGTTACCTGAATTGTGATATTACTGCAAACTCCTGGCGACACGCAGTCTCCTTCTCCCCTTACGTAATACAGGGTGTTCTCTGCCGGAGTTACTGTTATCGTATTGCCGGAAGTAGTACCTTCAACGATCGATCCGCATCCGAATGAATACAGTTTCCATTGTGTAGCATCGTTTAAACTTCCCGAAATTTCAATGGTAGCCATTCCTCCGCTGCAAATTGCCTGTGCTGCCAGGCTTGGCGTGCTTGCCGGAGTATAGTTAATCGTAACTTTGCGGATTCGGTCTGCCGAATAGTCAGCCAAGAAAAGATTGTTGCAGTGGTCAACATATATACCTTCGGAATATGCAAAACTTGCATTGATTGCAGGTCCACCATCGCCGGCATAAAACCCATTCCCATTTCCGGCAATAGTACTTACCAGATTAGTGTTTCTATCAATTTTTCTTATGCGATGATTGTATGAATCTAAATAAATCAGGTTTCCCTGATTATCAATGTCAAGGTCGTAGGGATAATTAATTGCAACAGAAAGTGCTGGAATGTTTTCTCCGTTAGGATTTCCTCCACCTCCTGCATAAAGGCTTGAAATGCCTGAAGTTTGATTATAATAATAAATTAAGTTGCTGGTTGTACTAAAGTAAACATTATCGTTCCCATCAACAGCTACCGATAACACATTTGCCGGAGATGTGTATAGGGTTGAAACAATTCCTGTTGTATAATCTATTTTATTAATTACCCCATTTAAGTTCGCTACATAAATATGCCCCGAGGGACCGCAAGCTAATTTCAACGGACCATTCAGTCCTGATGCAATCAAAGTGATAATCCCTGTTGTGAGACTTATACGTCTAACGCTTTGGTTTCCATAATCTACGAAAACAATATTGCCGTCTATATCAATAATAATTCCTTTTGGGTGGTTAATTTGAGCATCAATTGCTGGACCGTTATCACCACTATTCCCTGCAACACCTGTGCCTGCAATGGTTGTTATTATACCTGCAGCATTAACTTTGCGAATTACTTGACAATTGTAATCAGTTATGTACAAATTCCCGGATGCATCGGTAACAATATCCATCGGCGCTGAGAATTGTGCATTTAAGGCGTGTTCACCATCCCCACTGCAACCTTCAGTTCCGTTGCCGGCAATAGTATTTATAATTTGCGCCCTGATTGCACCTGAAATAATTACAAACAGAGTAAGAATCAATAACTTTTTCATTAGAAATTTTCTTTAAAGATACAGAAAATGTAATTTTAACAGAATTAGCTTTTCGATTTTTCGAAAAAAGAGATAATTCAGAACCTATAAAGATATTTCAAAAAGTTAATGAAGTGAAATGAAAAGAGAGTGGGTGCCATGCTTTATTGTACGGCCCCGCCTCTGTCTTCATACATTTTAAAGTAATTTTGTGTTTTGCTGCCAAGTTGTTCAAACAGTGCTTCACGGTTGTTCCGCATCATGACGGCCGCAGCGCGACGCATGGTTTCAAGCGACATTTGAACTTCCATTTCCATCCTTTGGAACAAATCGTCTTCAAGGCTGAAGTAGAAATCGAGCTCTTGCGAAGCAACTTTTGTAACTTCAAGAATAGCTTCATCTCCTGAAACAGTGTCACCAATAGTGTAATACGCTTCTGCAAAATCAATATCGAAATACGTCATTGTATAGATATTGTAAGGCATTATTGTTTTACATTTTTTCATTACATCTGCTGCTTTGTCTGGCTTCCCTTCCCGGAAGAGCTGAATGGCAAGTCGTGAAAAGGTTTTCCTGATGCGAAGAATTTTGGTTGTTCTTTCTATAGTGTAATCAATGTAAATATTGGGATCATTCATATTACCCCATTTCATTACGTTCATCAACCTGTTGTACATCAGTTCAGAATCAATTAACCCAGATTTGTTTCCGGTGTTGTAAGGGCATAACCTGTAGGCAAATCCTTCTAACATGAAATATTCATCAAGGTTGAGTGTATTGGTACTTCCGATAGAGGTAAAATAAATCGGTCTGTCCCAATTGTTCGCATTCAGAAGATCCAATGTAAGTAATTCATTTTTAAACAGGTACGACCGTTTTAAATCCCATTTTATAATCGGGTCGAAAAGCGTATCGTAAGGGGGCTTCATCTGTCCGTTTTCAACGACTTTAGCACTATCGACACGCATGAATATTTTATTTTTGTGATAGAGATAATACTCTTTACCATCATTTTCCAGAACACCCGTTTTCTTGTTTGAAATATAATTCAGTAAGCTATCCAGCGAGATATAGTCGTTTTTCTCTTGGACTCCGAAAATCACTTTTTCGGAATATACAATGTCTCTTGTCCCGGGCTCATAAAGATCTCTGGTCATTCTGAGAGGCATTGGGCCTGATTCGTATGAAGCCATTTTCATCTGGTCGATATACCAGTCGGAAGCAAAGTAAGGCAGACAGCACACCTTGATGTCTGTTCTTATTCCTTCAACTTCCTGAGCGTACCATATGGGGAAAGTGTCGTTGTCGCCATAGGTAAAAAGAATGGCATTTTTCTCACAGGAATTCAGGTAATTGGCTGCGAAATCGTGTGCAATGAAACGGTTTGACCGGTCGTGATCGTCCCAGTTTTCTTTTGCCATTAGAGCCGGCACAGGTGCACAAACCAAGAATGCCAGCGCAGCACCGGCAATGGCAGGTAAAAAGCGTTTTAACAAATCATACAGAAATATTACCCCTAAGCCTATCCATATACTGAATGCATAAAAGCTTCCCGCATAGGCATAATCACGCTCTCTTGGCTGGTATGGGGTCTGATTCAGATATACCACTATAGCCAATCCGGTGAGAATAAACAGGAATGTTACAATCCACCCATCTTTTTTGTTTTTCGAGAACTGAACAATGAGCCCCATTATGCCAAGTAACAAGGGCAGCAAATAATACGAATTATTAGCTTTATTGTTTTTCAGATAATCGGGCAACTTATTCTGATCTCCAAGGCGTGGTGTGTCGAGAAAGTCGATACCGCTTTTCCAATTTCCATGGATTACATTACCATGCCCTTGTATGTCGTTTTGTCTGCCTGCAAAATTCCACATAAAATACCGAATGTACATCCAACCGACCTGATAATTGAAAAAGAATTTAAGGTTATTTGCAAATTCCGGCTTTTGTCCTTCTCGAAGGCCTCCCCAGCTCTCGTAAGCACCAATATGATCGTCGGAACTGCTGTACATTCGCGGAAATACAGTACAATCTTCGCCTTGATAAACAGGAATGGGTTTATAATCAACAATATCGTATCTGCCGTTATGCTGTGCATATACAGGGTTTCCTTCTTTATAAACCGGCTGCCCATCGCTATCCCGCTCAGGTTCAGCATAGTAGTACTCGCCATAAAAGAGAGGACGGTCGCCATATTGCTCCCGATTCAAATAGTAAAGTAGGTTGAATACATTTTCAGGATTATTTTGATCCATGGGTGGGTTCGCACTCGACCGTATTACAATCATAGCAAATACGGAGTAGCCAACAATAATCATTGTTACAGAGGTCATTATCAGATTAAGAAAGGCCGGTTTCTTCTTTGCAATTAAAAATACTCCTGCCCCAATAGCAAGCACCAGAACAATACTGATAAATATGCTTCCTGACATAAAGGGTACTCCAACAAGTATTAATCCCAATGCTGAAAAAATGAAAGCCCAAATTTGCCTGTAATTCATCTGTGTGAAATAAATGCTCAACCCCAGGCAAATTACGGTAATTATTGCCCAAACAAGTACTCCGGAATTATATGGAAGTCCGAATCCGTTCACATAAAGCAGTTCAAATTTTGATGCAACAATAGCAACTCCTGGGATAATACCCCACATTATCGAAGCTATAATAAACAGAGAAATTAGTAACGATATAACAATCCCCAAGAATTTTGGTTTGTATTTGCTGAAATAATAAACAAAAACCATTGCTGGGATTGCAAGCAGGTTTAACAGGTGTACACCAATTGACAAACCAACAAGCAGTGCAATTAAAATAACCCAACGCAACGAATGTGGAGAATCTATATTGTTGTTCCATTTGAGTATTGCCCAGAAAACGAGTGCTGTAAATAGCGAAGATGTTGCATACACTTCTCCTTCAACAGCCGAAAACCAGAAAGTATCGGAAAAAGTATATGCCATGGCTCCAACAAAACTTGCTGCAATAATGGCAACTGCATTACCTGTGGTGATTGTATTCTCCTTTACAATCATCCGGCGGGCGAAGTAGGCAATTGTCCAGTACAGGAACGCAATAGTTAGTGCGCTCATAATTGCCGAGACAGAGTTCACCATGAGTGCCACCTGTTCAGGCCCCGACGCAAAGAGGGAGAAAAAACGTGCTAAAATCATGAAAAAGGGAGCTCCTGGAGGGTGCCCTACTTCCAGTTTATAGGATGAAGAAATAAATTCGCCACAATCCCAGAAGCTGACGGTAGGTTCAATTGTCATCAGGTATACAACAGCTGCAACAATAAATGCAAGCCATCCGAAAATAATGTCGAGTTTTTTATAAGTACTGAAATTCATTCTTATAGCTTTTAAATAAATTCAAGAGCGGTAAAATTAATATAATATTGTTTAGAGAGAAAAAAAACATTCAAAATATAAAAAAAGCAGGGTTTTAAGGTGCCCTGCTTTTTTCTGGTTTATTCTGCTATGAATGGTCTTACGTAGCACTCTGAATCAGTATTGATTCTGAGAATATACATGCCTGCGCTCAGTCCATTTAAGTCAAACGAAATATTTTTTCCATTCCCCTGAAAGCTATAAAGTACGCTTCCCTGAATGTTG
This sequence comes from Bacteroidales bacterium, assembly GCA_017994175.1. Classification (GTDB taxonomy): domain Bacteria; phylum Bacteroidota; class Bacteroidia; order Bacteroidales; family ML635J-15; genus JAGOEF01. Next base: position 108,279 of record JAGOLH010000002.1, read on the forward strand.
CTTACAGTAACTGATTTTATGTACTCAGGGGCTTCAATGCCGATTGTACCGTGAGTGGGATTCGGGAAAACCCTTATTTTGTTTTCGTTAGCAAGGAATAACGAAGTTGTAACATCGATATATGATTCAACTACAGTACTGCCGCACTCGTTCACTGCAGTAAGTGTAACCAGGTAATACCCTTCCTGCGTGTAAGTAAAACTTGGATTGGGCTCCGTTGAGGTAGATGGTAAAAATTCGTTGTCACCGAAATTCCAAAGTATTGAATCTGCATCAGAAACATCACTTGTAAACTGTACAGTAAGTCCATTGAGTTCGTAATCAAATGAAGATTCGGGCAGATTGGTGCAATCGTAAACATGAATATCATCGATGCCGACGCCCTCGGTTTGCATGAATGAGAACGAACCGCTGTTAAAAACAAAGCGCAGATTTACATTATCGAGTCCTGCAAGCAAAGGCATATTTGTAGAAACCTGCACCCATCCTCCGGAGCTTCCACTCCATGTGGAACCAAAACCAGGTATTAATGAACTGCCGTACCATGAGCCCGTTGAGCCTCCATCAGGCAGGGTATCCCAGGTAATTCCGTTATCCGTAGAGTATTCAACGTAAAAGCCTGCCATAAACATAGATGTTTCATAAATTACCGCAGCTTTAAGCATTGGATTTGTTAATTCGCTGAAATCGAAGCAGGGCCCTTGTAAATAGCTCAGCTCTCCAGAGTTATGGTTCCCATCAAGATTGGTAACCCATGAATAGTTCCCTTCACCGGCTGCATTAATTATTGTACCTGCAGGAGTCCCCAATTCAAATGATGAAGCTGTACCGTAAGCAACCCAACCACCATCACTGGTTTCGAAAACCTCATCATACGGAAAACTACCTATGCTTTGGGTATGTACTATAGTGGTTGCAAAATCATCATTGCCGGAATTCATGTCTCCCGAAATTTGTGTTCTGAAAAGTACCGTGTAAGTATTTTCCTGCGATAAATCAACCGTTGACTGACTAAATACAAATTGTGCGGTTTGTTGTGGTGCCAAAGATCCGATAAAATTCTGCGTAATCCATGTTCCACCTCCGTTCATGGAGTATTGAACCGGAAAGTTCGATTGCGATGCAGTACCGTAATTTACTATTTCGATGGTAAGATGTTCCGAAGCTCCTAAAGCGCAGCTATTCCCCGGAGATAAAAAGTTTGAAACGCCGAGGTCTTTTTCAAAGACAGGATCAAAATGAACGTCATCAATAGCAATGCCTTCAGAGGGTAATAACTGTCCAGTATAAACAATTCGGACTTTACAATCCGATAATCCTGCAAATTCAGGAATATAGTAGCTTTTAGTTATCCAACCACCGCTCGACCCTGTCCATCCGGTTTCAATTTCAAACCACTCACTGCCGCCGTCAACCGACCCTTGCAGGTCGATGGTTGCAGGCATGAAACCGGTTTCGTACCATATTTTCATTGAAAGCCTTACACCGGTGAGTGAGGTAAAGTCGAAACAGGGACTCACCAATTCTGATATTTCATTGAAGTTTGTATTCCCAAGGGGGTTAGTAGCAATCACATACTGTCCGTCGTAGGCGTGGTTTATAGTAAGGGTATCGCCGGGTATGCCGCGTGCCCAGGAAGAGCCGGCTGAACCAATCCATCCATGGTCTTCGGTTTCGAAGCTTTCAGCATAGGGGATTACTGAAACCACCATTGTGTTGATAATTTCGTATGTTATCGTATCATTATTCATATCTTCATCGCCAACCAGCATGGTTCTGATAACCAACAAATAACTTCCGGGTTCACTTAAATCGGCCAATGCTCCAAAAGTAAAACCTACTGAGTCGTGTGGAGGTATTGGACCTGGAACAGTTTCTGTAACATTGAGCCAGGAAAGTCCGCCATCTAAGGAGTAGGTAATGGGAATATCTGATTGCGGCAATGCTCCATTATTATTAATGTACAGTTTTACGAATTCCTGATCGCTTAATCCACAGGCTCCGACTGGAAGGGTTAAAGTTCCAGGGCTAACATCAACCAGTACTTCATCTTTTACCATAAAATCATCGATTGCCATACCTTCGCTGGCAAGAAAACCAGAAGTGTAAGAAAAACGAAATCTAACGTTTTCTTCGCCTATTAGCTCTTCAATTTCAAACTCATTTTCTGCCCACCCTCCTGTAGATGTATTCCATGTGGCAACAGTAATATTATACGTGTTTCCTCCGTCAACGGAAGCTTCCAGTGTTCCAGTTCCTCCGTATCCTGGAAGGATTCCGGGTTCAATCCAGAGTTTAAATTTAACTGTGGGTGTAAGCAATGTATGAACATCGAAGCAGGGTGAAATGAGATACGAAACTTCACCGGTGTTCGCATTTCCCGAAAGATTGGTGCACCACATGTAATCGCCTGATGCGGCTGTATTTATCACCAACTCAGGGTTGCTGTCGTCGGGTGCACCGTAAGCCCAAGAACTATTTGTTCCTTCCGTGTAAAAGTACCCTTCATCACTTTCAAAATCCTCAATATGTGGGAAAGTGGCTATCAATGGCGTATTTGTCACGCTTGTAATTTGATAATCGTTATCACTGAATTCATCACCGGGCAAATGACAGAACACCTTGATTGTATGTGTGCCTAATTCGGAAATATCTGCTTCTGCTGCAAATGTGTATTCAAACTCTTCACCGGCTTCAACTGTATTGTTATAGTTTTCGGTTATGGGACTTAAATTTCCAACCTGAAAGCTTAGCTCAATTCCTGAAAAATCTTCCAGACCTGTGTTTTTAAATTGTGCAGTTATTGTTGCACTATTCAAATCGCAACCCGAAAGGAGCGGATCGATTCCGATAGTGGCAGCATCAACAGAGTAAATTTGCTCAACCGCAATGTCGAAGCTTACCGTGGTAGCGAATTGCTGGATAAATAAAACATAAAACTCGCTTGAAACAATAATGTAATAGGTAACTCCGCCAGTAACACTTATCATATCCAGCCCCGGGTTCTCCTGCAAACCGTCTTCGGAGGCAATACATACCGATCCTGTTTCATCGGGACATCCTTCGGTAATAAACAAGCCAATGTTGGCAGTTACTCCGAAAGGAATCTCCGATGTAATACTCGTGTTCAGTAAATTAACCCTGATTGTCATATCAGTTTCAGGAGTAAAAGCAAAAACATAGTCTTCGCATGCCATAGCATCGCTTGAGCAGGCATCTTCAGGACTGTAATCATTACCTGTGCCTGAAGTAGTCAAACCCGACTGATAGTAGGGTAGGTTCTCAATAACTTGTGCAGTTCCGCAGTTGTTTTGCGATAATACGGTAATCGTAAATGCACTCAGAATAAAAAAGAGTACTAAAATTTTTTTCATTATTCACATAGTTTTTATGTTAGTGCAACAAATTTAATTTTTTCTTTGGAAAGCAATAACAATTTAATTAACAAAAAAAAAGCCTGACTAAAAATCAGACCTTAAATAAATACAAGCAGAATCAGGTTAATCCCATTTGCTTCGTGTTGATATAGCCAATTTCCCGGCTCCGGTAAAAAAAATTGAGAGCGCTCCGGTCATATACAGGTAAATAAGTTCTAATTGTAATCCGCCATATTTGCCAATCGCAAATACTTCGTTGCTGTGCGCAGTTATTATTATCACAATCATATTTATTACAAATACTAACGAAGCCAGTCTGGCACGAAAACCTGCAATAAGCAGGATAGGAGCTACAACTTCACCAATATAGACTCCATATGCTGCAAAACCGGGAAGCCCTTTTGAAATTAATAACTGTTGGATAGATTCTACTCCATAAATAAGTTTTGGGATTCCATGAAGTAGCATTAAAGCCGCTACACTTACACGAAGTATAAGTAGCCCTATATCTGGGTTGATTTTAAGGTTTTTCATAACTAACTAGTTCTTTGTGAATTCAAGTAAATCGATACTACCATCACCACCGCTAACATGTTGGAGCCTGATTTTATTATCTGTTTTTTCGAGTACTTCCCAGTCTTCGTTTAGTTCATCGAAAGGAGGCTGATTGCCGAAATCAAGATATAGTTTTGTTGTGCTGTCGTCGCTATCTGAACTGTAAGTGCCTGTAAAAGAGTTTGTTTGTTTTACTGCGGTAACCAGTCCATTATCGCCAAACTCAAAAGAATACCCTGCAAAATAGGTTGTCTCATCCCGGTTGTCTTCAGTAAATTTACTTATTGTCCAGGAGGACTCCTGAATTGATGCGTTAACACTTTCGGGGCTCATCATTGCCGGATCGTCGGAGCATGACTTCAATAATGGTATAAGTGCCAATGTGGCAATAACAAATATGTTTATTTTTTTCATAATTTTTGTGTTTTGATTACGAGTAATTAACAGTTGAAGGATTATTTTGTTTAAAATAATTCTAAATAACTATTTTGAAATAAATACGCTGACTGTTAAAATATACCGATACCAAAACTGTGGTGCAATGCAAGAAATGAAGAAGTTAAATTAGAGAAATTATGGTCCCGCTACAACTACAGTCATTTTTTCTGGTTGAAGCATTGATGAAGCAATAGTTTTAAGTCTATTTTCATCAGCCTGATGAATTGCATGAATGCTATCTTCAACAAACGTATAATCAAGACCTGCCTCCAGCAAACTTCTGAATACTGCCGACGAAGCAAATGCCCCATCGAACATAGCCAGTTTATCGCCCAGCATGGTTTTCTTTACGAGGTTAAGTTCTTCGTCAGAAATTGGCATTTCACTTAATGATTTCAGCTCGAAATTTATTTCGTTGAGAGCCTCTTGCCACATATTTCCTGCAACCTCCGCAGAAATACTGAAAAGAGCCTTGCCTTCGCTAAGCTGCACTGATGAACCAATACCATAGGTCAACCCTTTGTCTTCCCTGATGTTTTTCATCAATCGCGATCCAAAATATCCGCCAAGCAGTGTATTCAATACCTTAAGCATATGGTAATCGGCAAAACTGTCATAGTCGATGAGACAAGCCATTCGAATGGCAGCTTGTGTTGCAGAAGGTTTTTGAATATATTCGAATTTGTCACGGGAACTTTTAATACTATATTCTGGTTTTGCAATTTGTGAGATTTCGTCTATGCAAAATGGGTACAATGCTTCATTCAGCATATTTAATAAATCTTCGCTAGTATCACCGGCTACCACAATACAGCAATTCCCTGTTGAATAATGCAATCGGTGGAACTCCATCATTTGGGTGCGGGTTACATTGAACACATCGTTAGGTTCAATTTCAGCTCCCAGTGGATGTTCAAGTCCGTATATTTTAGAAAATATCCGTTTTTCTGCCAGAAATTTCACTTTTTCAAACTCTATTTTTAATTTCTGAAAACTGTTCTGGTTGAAAACATCGAGTTCGTTTTGTGGAAACGTGGGTTTGAAAATAAAATCGGTAATTGCAGGTAGCACCTTGGCTGCCGATGCTATATCTATGTAAAAACCCATCCCTGCTTTGTTGCGGTTGAACGACAGTTCCGAAAATACTGCATGATAGTCGAGAATGTCTGCAATTCCGGATGCCGAATAGTTCTCGGAACCTTCACGCAGCAACGATAGACAATGCTGCGGGACAAGTTTATCGTTTTGATACATGGAACCTGCATCAAAAAGAAAATCAATTCTCACAACATTCATGGTATTGCCGCCAATGTGATATACTGGAATGCCGCAGGGCAGGGTTCTTGCCGTTGCACGATTCAACACCCTTGCATCGAAATTATATATCGGAGCTCCTTCTATACGGAAATTACTCATGTCAGTGTGTTTTATTGTAATACAACGTACTGCAGTTTTGTTTTGAAAAAAGCGCGGCTGCAACTTCCATCACTTGCTTTCGGGTTACGCTGCGGTAATTTTCTTCTTCAGCATTAATCATAGCCGCATTACCAAGCAATTCAAAATATGCGAGATCGATAGCCTTATTCAGCACCCCGGCCCATTCAAGTTTTCGTGCTGCAATGCAGCGGTTTTTTACCTTTTCGAGTTCCCTGTCGGTAAAGCTACCTGATATTATCATTTGTAATTGCTCATCAATAGCAGCTTCGCATTCATTGTAAGTTTTACCCGGAAGAGGTTTGCCTGATATTAAAAACAGTCCGGGGTCGATACTTCCCATGATATACGCATCAATTTCAGAAAAAAGTTTATAATCTTTAATGAGTCTTTCGAAAAACCACGAAGATCTGCCATTCGACAAGATATCACTTATTAAATCGGTTGCATAATAATCGCGATGAAGTCGTTTTACCATATGATAGGCTCTGTATAGTGCATTTTGTGGAACATCGCGCTCTAGATTGATTATACGTGGCTCTGTTTGCAACGGTTCTATTGGCAATTTTCTGGCAGCAGTCGGTCTTGCAGGTAAGGTGCCAAACCATTTTTCGATGAGTTTTCGGGTGCCCTTGGGTTCAAAATTGCCCGCTACCACAAGTATTGCATTATTTGGAGCATAATGCGCAAAAAAGAATTCTTTTACATCTTCCAGTACAGCATTACGGATGTGTTCCGGTTTCTCTCCGATTGTGTTCCATCGGTATGGGTGCACACAATACGCAAGGGGGCGCAAATGCAACATCACATCTCCATAAGGTTGGTTCAGGTAACGCTGGTTAAATTCTTCTACCACTACATTACGCTGAACTTCGAGGCTTTTTTCGGAGAATGCCAGTTCAAGCATACGGTCTGATTCAATCCATAAACCGGCTTCAAGGTTTACGGATGGAAGGCTGACGTAATAGTTCGTAATGTCGTTGTTTGTAAAAGCATTGTTTTCACCACCGGCTTTCTGCACGATGCGGTCATATTCAGGTACATTGACAGAGCCACCAAACATCAGGTGTTCAAACAGGTGGGCAAAGCCAGTTCTTTCAGGATTTTCGTCACGAGCTCCCACATCATACATTACATTAACCACCACCATTGGTGTTGTTAAATCTTGGTGAAGGATCACCTTTAGTCCGTTGGAAAGGCTGTATTTTTCGAAATTTATCATTGCATGAATATATGAAGCAAAGATAAAAAAACAATACTCCCTGATTGAAACACCTGAAAAATAGTTCTTAATTATTTCGGACTTCTATATAGAAATGAAAATATCAGAAACGATTTTGAAAATGTTGAGCGAAAAAAAACAACCGCAAGTTTTTTGCGGTTGCAGTTTTCGTTGTTCACTGTATTAATTAATATTTTATCAGTTTCAATGTTTTTGCTTCGAAATATCCTCTCACAGCAATATTGTCATCAACCATCAGTATTGCATCGAAATCAACACCGTCGTCAGCTTCTTTGCAGGATCTCTCATACAGTTTATTGAAGAAGTTATCAATGTCATCTTTTCCCATTTTCATCTGCCCGAAACCGGTAAAGTTTTTTACTTCTATTTCTTTTACTTCGGTATAGGCAACGGTTGGTTTATTCAGGAAATAAATGTCCTTTTTGCCGCATTTTTTCTTATAGTCTTTCGAAATCACAGTACAAGCAGTGTTTTCAGCCAGAGTACCCTGTTTAAATTTAATCAATTCAATCT
>JAGOLH010000031.1 GCA_017994175.1 Bacteroidales bacterium
CAAAGCCAGCCATATATATTTGTAAACTTTGTAAACAACAATGCCTATGCCGAAAGCTGGGAGTGGGATTTCGGCGATGGGTTCAACGGTAGCGGCAGCAAGAATATCGAGCATGGCTACTACCAACCGGGTGAATATACGGTGCAGGTGGAGGTAACGCAGGATGGATGCACCAAAACAGCAGAAAAACTTATCGTGATAGAAGACCACACCGGAGGCATTACCAGTAAAACAGGGAATGGCGAGATTACCTTATACCCCAACCCGGGCAGCGGACAGGTTGTAATAAAGACCAACAACGGCAGCACCATTGGAAGCATTCGTATCAGCAGTACATCAGGAAAGCAAATGTACAAAGCCGATATCAGCGGGCAAGAAATCATTATAGACATAAACCAATGGAATGCAGGAACCTATTTGGTGGAATGCAAAGAACACGGCGTGATGAAGCTGGTGGTGGAATGAGTTGGCAGAACACAGAAGACAGAATTCAGAATACAGGAGACAGAATACTGAAGGGGCAACTGGCAATTATCAAACATTCTTCTCTGGCTGGATTTTTAGAACCTTCTCGGAGCAGCAGATTTCTTTAGCACAACGAAAAGCCCCTTCTGTATTCTGTCTCCTGTATTCTGAATTCCCCTTAAAAAAATAGCATTCTTCTCCAGAACCCCTGCCTATGTTTCGATTAACTCAACATGACAGGGGACTCAGCATGTAAGGGCGGTTTTTAGGATTATCACCTACTCTTTAGCTCCTGTACTTTTAATAAATTAATGCTGTCGACTGCCTGTAACGGATTTCCGAGATGGTAAAAATCAACCACAATGAAATTCGGATATTTATCCGACAATCTTTTACAATCAAAACACCGGTGCAAAATTACATTCATGCCATTCGCTTTTTTCGATTGAGTTCTGCTACCAATTCCTAAGCCACCGTTAATGAAATGATTGAGAACGAACAGCGGATTATCGGACTTTCCCCTGTTAGTGGAACACTTAAAATCGCACATCCGATTTACCGAAAAATGTGTTTCAGTGAAAAAGTCCCACATAGTAAAAATCCTTGCCTGCCGGTTCATGGTGTCATTTACATCATTGAAAACCAACAGTCTGGTGTTATCATCTATTAATTCCTGAATTGTCGGCCATTCCCTGATGGAGTCGGCATAATACTGGAATTTACTCAGCCCTGCTTTATGTAAATCCGACTGAATAAGGTAGGCCGGAGCATAGTTTTCGAGAAGCAGGGTAATCACAGCATTCCTGTTTACTTCGAGAAATATTTCTACTTCCTTTAAAACCTCAGCAAATGGCTCTTTGCCAAGCATTTGTATGCTGTGATACACATATAACCGGCCTTTCACTTCATACACATCAAGCATTAGGGCACGAACGCCGTCATTTAGTTGCTGCTGAATACCATACTTCTGGTTTGGAAGCAAAAATCCGTTACGTGAGCAATTGAAAGAGTTATGTGTCGTAAGAAAGCATGTCTTATTATAGGGTAGTTCTGTTATTAATTGACAAAATACCATTTGATTGAATAGCAACATCATGCAAAATGCCACCATAACTAGACCTTTTACAGGACTTCGCTTGAGGGCAGATTTAAAAATATTGCACCAATGTTGCTTAACCATACTTGTAAATAGGTTATCAACGTAAATGCTCTTTATCACCGGTATTTGTCAGCGTTAGTTTTCGATTAAATTTTAGTCTAATTATTATAAACGGTGGTGCAAAATAATTAATGCACATTTTATTTTTTTAGCGTAAATTTCTGCGTCATTGAATATCGGTGGTTTTTAATTTCGACAATATATATCCCTGCGGGTTTTCCGGCAAGCGAAAATTGTGTTTTATCCGATTGTATAACCTGTGTGAGCACCACATCGCCTATGGCATTGTATAAAGTTAACCTATTATTCATCAACAGGTTACCTTTAAATATAAGCTCAAAACTTCCCTTTTCAGAAAGGTCATTTATAGTAAATTCAATCGTATTTTCGAGTGAAGGCAGGTATTTTTTGTCGCAATACTTATTGTTTTCTCCCAGAAAACGGATGGTTTGATAAAACACAGGCCACCAGTATTCGCACGGGAATGTATCGTAGTTGAGTTCGCTGATAATGATATTGCCGCAGGCATAGAAACAATGTGGCTGCCCCAGATAAGGGTCGAGCACAGTATGCGTCCACCCAAGTTTATCGCAATGCTCTTTCAACGATTTTGAACCATACAAAAACACATTGAGGTCTTTTCCGAGAGTGAAATTCAATGCATAATCCTTATCGTAGGGCACCACCTCGTCGGCAGTGCCATGAATAAATAACACCGGAATTTCCTCATCCTTATCGATGATTTCAGGATTTAGGGCGGCACCCCAAAGGCTAACAACTCCTGCTACAGCGCATTTATTTTTACGAAAGCCTCCTGTACAGTCCAAGCATCCCAAATCGTGGTTGTTGGCGCCATATCCGGTTTCATATGTATCGGCCGATCTCTCATCACCGGTCATAAATGCTGTATTAATTGCAGTAATTGCTCCGGCACTGTTCCCCAAAAGGAATATACATGTTGTATCGATATGATATCTTTCATGCTGATTGATAAAATATCGCACTGCGGCCCTGCAATCTTGTGTAGAACGATACAATGCCCTAATAACACCTTCGTCGGCACCGAAACCTTTTCCGCTAGTAAGCGGATTAAAGCCAAGCCGGTAATTAATTGCTGCAGCAACATAACCATAATGCGCAAGACTGTCGCACCATGCAATCATATCAGGACGCTCTTTTGACCCAGCAAGAAATGCCCCTCCAAATAAACAAATTACAAGCGGTCGTGCTTTCATGTTATCGCCTGAAGGGAAGTAAACATCCATTCTTAACGGTTCAGGGTTATCAATCCCGAACCCCATAAAATCGAAACCATCTTCAATGGCAAAAACGATGTCTCTTTCGATGTTGATATTTTCGAATGACTGCGACACAAACCGATGCTGCGCTTTTAAAACCAGAGAAATAAAAATGATTGCAACGAAAAGCAATATCTTATGAAAAAAACAACAACACATTTTTCGCAATTAAACCACAAATTTAAAATTTAATCGTTATAGTGTTTGTTTACCATATTTTTACAGAAGAAATTAAACAGCACACCATCATTTTTTTAAGTTGCAGAATTTTTATGCAGGAGGCCGCAATAAACAAGCTTATTTTTTAATTTATTTGCATTAGCATGTACAAATTATTTCGAAATATTACCATTACACTGATTTTTGTTGCAGGAGTCATTAATTTTGCTTCAGCTCAGCTCATCAGGATGAACAACCGTATGGTAATAGCCGGAATTGTTGTTGATGCTGAAACAGAAGCTTCGATGCCTTATGTAAATGTTTATGTTAAACATACCCGGACTGGTACAATTACCGATACTGCGGGATATTTTGTACTTTTTGTCAATATTGGCGATACCATCATTTTTTCATCGATAGGTTACGAAAAGCTTCATGTGCTCGCCATCGACACATTGGGCGACATCAGCCGGCCCGCCTGGGTAAGGCTGAAACGAAAAGTTTACGAATTGCAAACTGTTGATATAATTGCACTTCGGAGATATGAACAATTCAAGTATGAATTTACTACAATGGTACTGCCCGAAAATGATTACACACATGCCGCCCGCAATTTTCCGGTTAGACCTCCGGAGCTGGACTACTATACCCGCCAGGGGGCATCGGGGTTCGGACTGATTTTCAGCCCTATCTCTGCACTTTACGACGCCTTCAGCAAAGAAGGCAAAGAAAGGCGAAAGCTGGAGGAAATCGAGGAACAGGATGCTCTAAAAAAAGAAGTTGCAAAAAAATACAACCCTGCAATGGTGATGCGCATCACCGGGTTGAATGAACCGGATGCCATTGCCTTTATGAATTGGTGTCAGCTTCCAGACAGGCTGATTTTAAATGCAACTGAATATCAGATTATCGAAATTATCATGATGCAGTTCGATAAATACAATAAATAAACTATTCTATCTTTGATAATTGTCAAGATATTATTATCATTGTTATACTTTTTTCACCCATGGTTCTGTAATGTGCAATTATAACATATAAAATGCCTGTACTTTTTAAACCCCAAACAACAAAACAGGTAATTATTTTACTGCTAATCAACATGTTGACTATTTCTTTTTCAATTCCCGGAATGTCGCAGTCTTCCGATACTTCTCCCGTGGTATATACCCATACGGTGAGGCAAAGCATGCATGCCCGCATGGTAAAAGGAATAGCACGGCTTTTTTTACCGAAACACAATCTGGAGAAAAAACTGAAGCAAAAGAACTTTGTTTCGGAACCCGCACAGATACCCCGAACTGTGCTTCGTAATTTTATAATTGATGAATATGATATTTGTGGCCGAAAGGTGTATTGCATTTCTCCAAAAAATGAATCCTGTGGGAAAAGCATTCTCTTTCTTCATGGTGGGGCATATATCAACAATATTTTCAGGCAGCATTTTCAGTTTGCTGGAAAAATTGCAACTCTCACCGGTTGCCGGGTGATTATCCCCGATTACCCTCTTGCACCATCGGCTTCATATAGCGATGCGTATATTATGCTAACTGCTGTGTATGCAAGCTTGTTGCGAGAAACGGCAAACGAAAGCATAATTTTCATGGGCGATTCAGCCGGTGGTGGACTGGCACTAGCTTTTGCCCAGTACCTGAGCCAGAATAAAACTCCACTACCTTCACAACTGATACTACTATGCCCTTGGCTTGACGTAAGCATGACAAATCCAGAAATTCAAAGTATCCTAAAAAAAGATCCGATACTTAGAACTCCCGGGCTAGTAATAGCAGGAAAAGTATGGGCAGGTTCGTGCGACACAAAAAACCCAATGATTAGTCCGATTTACGGTGATTTAGCGAATTTACCTCACATTAGCATGTTCATTGGTACATACGACATTTTGTATGCCGATTGTAACAAACTATCCACTAAATTACAAAGTTGCAATGTGCATACCCGAATGTTTGTATTTCCAAAAATGTTTCACGACTGGATGTTGTACCCAAACCTTCGCGAAGCCGATGCAGCCATTAATATAATTCAAGGTCTTATCACACAGGGTCCCAGGTATGATACTGAAAGTAAATGAATACCTCCCTGAATAAATGCTTAGAAATCAAATTGTTTCAAATTTTCTCAGAAGTTTACCCCTGGTCATTTTCACTTGATATTGTCATAAGAAAGATTCACTGAAGCAATATGGAAAGCGCAGATCGTCACAAGAAAAGATTATTCATTTGATTTACAACAACTTAACCCGTTGAAATAAAATATTTGTAAAATTGTTGATTTTTCAAAATAATTATATCTTTGCAGTCCGTTTGGTAGAACTACCTAATAGGGCAAAATTAGTAGCAATTTAAAATTTTATTGAGTGAACACTTTGAGTTTTAAAACATTGTCAGCCAACAGATCGACTGTTCAGAAAGAATGGTTGCTGGTTGATGCAGAAGGTCAGACCCTTGGAAGGTTGGCTTCGGGAGTTGCATATTTGTTACGCGGCAAACATAAGCCCGATTTTACTCCTCATGTTGATTGTGGCGCAAATGTTGTGGTTATCAATGCCGAAAAAATCGTTTTCACCGGCAAGAAACTAACCGACAAAGAATACATTAGCCATTCAGGATATCCGGGCGGGCAAAAAATTCAGACGGCAGATGAGCTCATGGCGAAATACCCTGAAAGAATCATCGAAAATGCCGTAAAAGGTATGCTGCCTAAGAATAAGCTGGCAAATCAGCTATTCCGCAACTTACACGTATGTGTAGGAAGCGAACATCCTCATGCAGCCCAGAAACCAAAAAAAATTGATATCAACGAAATTAAATAGCCAACATGGATACAGTAAATGCGATAGGCAGAAGAAAAGCCGCAATTGCAAGAATATATCTTAGCGATGGAAAAGGTAATATTACTATTAATGACCGAAAAATTGAAGAGTATTTCCCTTTACTCCAATATCAGTATCTCGCCAAACAAGCATTACTGGTTACCGGACTACTCGAAAAATTCGACATAAAAGCCAATCTCGAAGGCGGCGGTATCAAAGGTCAGGCCGAAGCTGTACGCCTTGGCATTGCCCGAGCCATTATCAAGGCCGACGCCGAGCAACGCCCCATCCTCAAATCGAATGGTTTTCTCACGCGTGATGCCCGTGTGGTTGAGCGCAAAAAACCGGGACGCAAAAAAGCCCGTAAGAGATTCCAGTTCAGCAAGCGTTAGTATTGATAGCTTATCAGGTTTAGAATCTAAATTATCAAGACTATCCTATTTGCGATACTACTTGGTAATTGCTTAAAATAAAAGAACGTAAACTTAAAATTAAATTAAAATGCCAAGAATCAGTTTTGATGAATTATTGAATGCAGGTGTGCATTTCGGACACCTCCGTCGTAAATGGAATCCCCACATGGCTCCCTATATTTTTATGGAGCGGAATGGTATTCACATTATTGACCTGTACAAAACCAGTGCAAAAATCGACGAGGCTGCCAACGCACTCAAGCAAATTGCCAAATCGGGAAGGAAAATACTTTTCGTTGCTACCAAGAAACAGGCTAAAGACATTGTGGCTGAAGAAGTAAAAAACATCGGGATGCCTTATGTTACAGAACGTTGGCCCGGTGGAATGCTCACAAATTTCCCCACCATCAGGAGGGCTGTTAAAAAGATGACTTCCATCGACAAAATGATTACCGACGGAACTTTCGACACCCTTTCAAAACGCGAAAAACTGCAGGTAACCCGTCAGCGTGCAAAACTCGAGAAAAACCTTGGAAGTATTGCCGACTTGTCGCGCCTCCCTTCTGCCCTTTTTGTGGTCGATGTAATGAAAGAGAACATTTCGGTTCGTGAAGCACAGCGTCTGAGCATACCCGTATTTGCCATTGTTGACACAAATTCCGATCCTAATGGTATTGATTTTCCAATCCCAGCCAATGACGATGCTACCAAATCGATACAACTGATTGTTGGTACTATGTGCAATGCAATTAAAGAAGGTTTGGAAGAAAGAAATCAGGAAAAAGACAAACTGATGGACAGAAAAGCCGATGATGAAATCGAAGAAGATGAAGATGATGAAATCATCGAAAACAAATCTACCGGCAATCTCATTGTTGAAGAAGAAGAGGAAGTTGCTAAGACTGCTCCGAAAAAAACATTAGGACGCAAAAAAATTAGTAAACCAATCATCAAAACAGAAGAATAAACTATTAAAATAAATAATAAAATGGCATTAATTACAGCAGCAGACGTAAGTAAGTTACGTAAAATAACCGGTGCAGGTATGATGGATTGTAAAAAAGCTCTTACCGAAGCCGACGGAAATTTCGAAAGGGCTCAGGAGCTCATCCGCGAACGGGGACTTGCAATAGCCAATAAAAGAGCCGATCGTGAAGCCTCGGAAGGAGCTGTTTTGTCTTGCAGCGCTAACGATAAAAAAGCCGGTGTTGTTATTGCACTGAACTGTGAAACAGATTTCGTTGCAAAAAATCAGGACTTTATAGCTCTTGCAAATGATATTCTAAAACTTGCAGTCGAAAAACTTCCTGCGGATCTCGATGCACTGAAATCTACTAAACTTGGTAATAAAACTGTTGAGGAAATTGTACTGGAACGCAGTGGTATTACCGGCGAAAAAATGGAGCTCGCTTACTACGATTTCGTAAAAGCCAATTATGTTGCTTACTATATCCATATGGGCAATAAACTGGCTACTATTGCAGGTTTTAATCAACCTGTTGATGAGCAAGTCGGGAAAGACGTAGCAATGCAAATCGCTGCTATGGATCCGGTAGCCGTTGATAAAGACGACGTTCCTCAGCATATAATTGAGAAAGAACTCGAAATAGGCCGTGAACAAGCACGTAACGACGGAAAACCCGAAAATATGCTTGATAAAATTGCACTTGGTAAACTGAATAAATTCTTCAAAGACTCCACACTGTTGAATCAGGAATTTGTAAAGGATAGTAAAAAAACTATTGCACAGTATCTGCATGAACAGGATAAAAATCTCACAGTTACAGCGTTTAAACGCTTTGGACTAAAGAACTAATCATATTGATTTTAATTTAAAAGACCTGAAATTCAGGTCTTTTTTTTATTTTTGCGACAATAAAAGCAACAACATGTCTGCACCTGAATACAAAAGAGTACTGTTAAAACTTTCCGGCGAATCGCTTCAGGGAAGTCAAACATCTGGTATCGATGAAAAAAAACTGATGGAATATGCTGTTCAGATTCGCGAAATTCAAACACTTGGAATCGAAGTCGGGATAGTAATAGGCGGTGGTAATATCTTCAGGGGAATTACCGGAACCCAAAAAGGCTTCGACCGTGTTACGGGAGATCAGATGGGAATGCTTGCCACAGTTATCAATTCTCTGTCGTTACACAATGCACTAACCTCGATGGGTGCAAAAGTAAAACTATTTACTGCACTTACAATTGAGTCAGTTGGGGATCGTTTCTCAAAACCCAAAGCTGTCGAAGCAATGAAAAATGGCCATATATGCATTTTTGCCGGAGGAACCGGCAATCCGTTTTTCAGCACCGATACGGCTTCTGCATTACGTGCTGTTGAAACAGACTGCGATGTTTTGCTTAAGGGCACCAGGGTTGACGGTGTTTATACTGCCGATCCTGAAAAAGACCCGACCGCGGTGAAATACGACACCCTCACTTTCGGGGAAGCCTACGAAAAAGGTCTGAAGATTATGGACCTAACCGCCTTTACCCTTTGCCGTGAAAACAAACTGAAAGTAATTGTTTTCGACATGGACACTCCTGGTAATCTGAAAAAGTTGCTTTCAGGAAATAAAATAGGCACATTAGTAAGCATTTAATTTAAAAACCGACTATTTATGAATACAGACGATGTTCAGTTTTATCTAGAATCGGCAAAAGAAGAAATGAATGGTGCAATCGAGCATCTGAATCGTGAATTTTATAAAATAAGAGCAGGGAAAGCTTCACCCGCAATGCTCGAAAGTGTTAAGGTCGATTATTACGGTACCATTAGTCCGCTTTCGCAGGTTGCCAACTTGTCGAGTCCTGACGCAAAAACTATCTTCATTCAACCCTGGGACAGGGGAGTTATCGAAGCTATTGAGAAAGCAATTCAGGCGGCAAACCTTGGATTTAATCCTTCGAACAATGGAGAGGTGATACGCATTATTGTTCCACCCCTAACCGAAGAAAGAAGGAAACAACTTGTGAAGCAGGTAAAAAACGAAGGAGAAGCTGCCAAGGTAACCATTAGAAATCACCGCAGAGATTTTATCGAGGAGTTCAAAAAACTTAAAAAAGACGGACTTGCTGAAGATTTGGCAAAAGATGCGGAAGCCAAAATTCACAAAATGCATGAAGACTATATCCGCAAAATCGATGAGATCATGCTCCGGAAAGAAAAAGAGATTATGACCGTATAAGCTCTGTTTTCGGTGCGTATTAATTGTATTATCAACTATGCCAATTAAAACCGGTTCACATGAACCAAATATGTATCACATGAAAAAATCAGTATTACTATTCATCGCACTTGTTGTCAGCCTACCAATATTTTCTCAGGACAAATCGGACTGGGTTGCAGGTTATCCCGATGGGTGTACCAGTATTACTGCTGGTAAAATGGCGACCACCGATGGTTCGGTATTTACTTCCCACACTGACGATAGCCATCGCACACGCTCCGAAATCATTATCGTTTTAGGGCAGGACTACTCAACGGGAAGTAAAATGCCTTTGTATAAGCGAATTGCTTGCGATACCACTGCAATGCCATCGTATCAGAATATAAGAATTGGCGAGATCCCTCAGGCTAAACATACATATCATTACATAAACACGGCGTATCCATGTATGAATGAGTTTCAGCTTGGAATTGGAGAATCGACTTTTGGTGGTCGCGATTGTTTACAGTCGGATGCCGGGCTTATTGACTGCCAGCGTTTGTGTCAGCTGATTCTGGAGCGGTGCAAAACTGCCCGTGAAGCCATAATACTTACAGACGCTCTCACAAAAGAATATGGATGGAACGACTATGGTGAATGCCTTACTATTTCCGATAAAAATGAAGTCTGGCATCTCGAAATTGTTGGGCCCGGTAAGGGCGAAGTAGGCGCAATATGGGCCGCACAGCGCGTTCCCGACGACCACATTTCATGCAACTGCAATGCAAGTCGTATTCTGGAAATAGACTTAAATAACAAAGAATATTTCATGGCTTCAGATAACATTTTCACAATGGCTCGCGACAGTGCCTGGTGGAACCCAGAGAAAGAAGTATTCCGGTTTGCCTATGCCTATGCTCCAGAATCGCGTAAATCACTTGCCAGTCGCCGTAGGGAGTGGCGTATTTTCGACTTACTTGCCCCTTCGTTACATCTTGATCCAAACGATGAAAATTATCCCTTTTCGGTGAAACCCGATTCTTTGGTGTCGATTGACAAGTTGATTGTCGTTTTTCAGGATTATTATGAGGGAACCCCGTACGATATGACAAGATGCATTACCACTACCGATAAAGATGGAAAAACAACGATTTCCCCACTTGCCAATCCTTTCATGCCATACGACGAACTATCGCTACATAATGTGAGCGGAGGCTGGTATAGTACAAATCATGACGGGAGCATACAATTTCTTGGTGAAAGAACCATTGCCCGCTGGTATACAATGTACGGAACTCTGATTCAATCGCGTTCGTGGCTGCCAGACGAAATCGGAGGCGTAGCATGGATAGCCCTCGACAACATTGCCACCTCGGTATATGTTCCATTATACTGTTCAATAACCGACCTTCCACAATCGTACAAGACTCCGGGCCGGACAAAAGGCTACACTTTGCAATCTGCTTGGTGGGTGTTTAACCGACTTGGTACTCTTGCAGCCCAACGTTGGGGAGACATGAGACACGATGTTGATGCAGCTTGGAAACCCTGGCAAAAAGAACTCATCAGGAATCAAAACAATATTGATAAGTTCGCGCAAAACATGAAATCAACAAAAAAAAGGGTTGAATTCCTGACGCAGTATTCAAACGATCAGGCAAACAAAGCCGTGACAAAAGCTATTGAGCTTGGCGATTTTCTGTGGACAAAATACGACGAAAAATTCTAACCTGCTGAGAATCATTCATCAGCCTCATTGTAAATAATTTTCTTTTTACTACATGCATTTTCAAGGATTTCGAGTTCTCCTGTCCAGTTAAAAACGCCATCGGTTGCTTCGTAAGCGTAGGTGCCGATAGGGATATCGTAAAAATTCGCACAGTTTGCATTCCCGCACTCAGGAGCAAGATCGAAATTTTCGGAAATATGCTGAGTTGGACCATAAAATGTTACCGTTATATCATCGTAATGTTCACTTTTCCAAAACATTGCGCTACCCAATTTGGGTAGGACATTCACTGTTTTAATTATTTCGTCGGTAAGGTCACCCTTACGCGAAAAAGCTTCAAGTTTAAAGTACAGGAGCCCCGATGAAGTATTGGGGATTACATACGTCGCATTGGTTTCAGTACTTATCTGATTGTCGGGAAATGTCCATACATAATGATGTGAATCGACCGATGTATTTGTTAGCACTACAGTTTCTCCGGCGTTGTAAACGGCCTTATCGGTAACAAAACTTGCGTGGGGGGTTTTGTTGCATCCTGCAAAAATTATTGCAGCTACAAACATCAATGCGATTAAATGTGTCTTTTTTACCATCATAATTTACCCATTATCAGTATGTAAGTACATGTATTTCAGACACAAAAATAATAGTTGTAATTCAATGATAAAATAAGGTTTTGAAAAACTATTGAACAATTTTTCGATGGTAATCAACAATAATCTGGCTACTGCCTGTTTGTCCGTTTCATGATTTCTGTTTGGCGGGCAATGGATTCTTTGTGTATAAGTTCGAGCAATTGCTTGATGAACTCTTTCGAAAGTCCGGCTTTATTGGATTGCTCCAGACGGGACTCCAAAATTCTGCCCCAGCGTTTTAACTGCAGTACGGCCACATTGTTTTTCTTTTTGTACTCTCCAATCTCATCAACATATTTCATCCGATGCGACAGCAGCTCAAGTAGTTGGAAATCGATTACATCAATTTTTTCACGAAGGTCTTCAAGGTGATTTTTGAAATCGGCATCCTCCGACTGAACATTGCGAGCCGTAAGAGAACCGATCAGAGCAAAAAACTCTGCGGGACTCAGCTGCTGCCTACTGTCGCTAAGGGCTGCTTTTGGACTGATATGCACTTCAACCATAAGTCCGGCAAAATTAAGATCGAAAGCACGTTGTGCAATGTCGCTGATGTACTTCTTATTACCGGCAATATGACTTGGGTCGCAAATCATAGGGATTTCAGGAAATCTCCGACGAAACTCTATAGGAATCTCCCACATTGGAGTGTTGCGCAATTCACTTTTTTCGAATGGGAAAAATCCACGGTGAATGGCAGCAATATCTTCCAATTGATTGTCGAGCAAGCGCTCCACTGTACCACTCCAGAGCTCAATATCAGGGTACACAGGGTTTTTTACCATTACACTAAAATTGCTGCCTTTCAAAGCGTCTGCAAGTTTTTGAACCGAAAACGGATTCGATACAGTGCGGGCACCAAACCAAACAATCTTTATCCCGTACTTATACAGCATTTCGATGTGTTCAGGCTCAGCAACTTCTACTGCCACAGGCAGGTTAAAATTATCTTGCACCATTTTCAACCATGGCAATGCCTCTGCTCCCCTGCCCTGAAAGCTGTTCGGTCGCGAACGGGGTTTCCAAACCCCTGCCCTGAAAACTTTTACATCAGGTATTGAGGCAAGTGCCTGAGCCGTTTCAAGCAACTGTTTTTCGGTTTCAGCACTGCAAGGGCCTGCTATTAGCAAGGGGTTATCGGTAGGTTCAAACGTTTTCACAATGCAAAAATACCTAAAATAATCGAAAAAGGGTGCAGAAGTTTTCGCTGGTAGTTCCGATGTTGTTTAAAAACTTAATACCACAAATTTTCATTTTTTTAGCTTGTTATTATTCTATAGCTTTGTTTTTTGAATTATTTTTACATAATCAACAGTTTTAATTTATGGCAGCTTTTCGGGTTCTAACATTAAATGAAGTGATAATTCAGAAACAGTCGGCATTCCCGTATGCCAAGGGTGAGTTATCACGACTACTGAGTCACATTGGTCTGGCGGCAAAAATTGTAAATAAACAGGTTAACAAAGCCGGGCTGGTTAACATTTTGGGCGAAGCCAACAAAATAAATGTTCAGGGCGAATCGCAGCAAAAGCTTGACGTATTTGCCGATGATGTGTTCAAAAAGGCAATGCAGGCATCGGGAATTGTATGCGGAATAGCTTCGGAAGAAAACGATGAAATTATCATCTTCGATGACGACCTTTCGCTTGAGGGTAACTACGTGGTTTGTATAGATCCGCTCGACGGGAGTTCCAACATCGATGTGAACGTTTCCATTGGTTCTATATTTTCGATTTATCGTCGACTTTCCCCGGTAGGGTCCAAAGCCGAACTCCGCGATTTTCTGCAACCCGGCATCAAGCAGATAGCTGCCGGATATGTAATCTATGGTTCATCCACAATGCTTGTGTACACTACAGGGCTTGGAACAACCGGTTTTACTTACGATGCATCAATTGGAGAATTTTGCCTTTCTACTACGTATATGGTTACCCCGAAAAGCGGTAAAATATATTCCATCAATGAAGGTAACTATGTTAAGTTTCCGCAGGGTGTTAAGCAATACATCAAATATTGCCAGGAAGACGATAAAGAAACAGGAAGACCTTACACTTCAAGATATATTGGCTCTCTGGTTGCCGATTTTCATCGCAACCTCATCAAGGGAGGAATTTATATTTACCCCACTACTGCCAGCAGCCCCAATGGGAAACTACGACTTCTATATGAATGCAATCCAATTGCTTTTCTGGCAGAACAAGCCGGCGGTGCTGCCACCGACGGCAGGGGGAAACGTATCATGGAAATTATTCCGACGAGTATTCACCAGCGCACACCGTTTTTTACCGGTTCGAAAAATATGGTGGAAAAAGCAGAGCAACTGATGCGTGAATTCGGGGACTAACATTGTGACCTTCGCTGCTTTCATAAGGTTTAAACTTGTATTTGTATTTATTTCATGTATTTATATAAGCATTGCTGTGGCGCAATCGCCCGGTGTTAAGAAACTGCACTTATTGGATGCTGTACTTACCGAAACTTCCGGGTTAATATATACCAACAACATGTTGTTGTCGCATACCGATTCGGGAGGGGAACCGTGTCTTTACGAAATCAACATTCATGATGGCCATATTCTGAATACCTATTGTTATAATACAATTCATAACTACGACTGGGAGGATATCGCCACAGACGGAAACGCTATATATATCGGAGATTTTGGGAATAACTCAGGCTCCAGAAATCCCTTAAAAATTTACAGAATCGCATTAGATGATATAGGCAATCCTGAGGCTACCATCGATTCAATAAGCTTTCGATTTGCCGATCAGGAAGACTACACGCCAATGTTTCGCAAAACCGACTACGATTGCGAGGCTCTATTTGCTGCAGGTGGTAGGCTTTATGTGTTTACAAAAAACTGGAACAACAAAAAAACCAAAATGTATTCCATCCCCGCCAACCCCGGAGACTATAGTGCAGAGCCAATACTTGAACTTGATGTGAACGGGTTAATCACTGGTGCGGCGTTCAATAGCAATACACAGGTTTTAGCTCTGATTGCTTACGAAAAAACCTTTCCTTTCAATCCTTTGATGTTTCTTATTCGTTTCAGCGGAAATTTCGATCACATTATCAACTACAGCAGAATTACCCTTCAAATTAACAATATGCAGACAGAAGGAATTACCTGGGCCGACGACCACACACTACTGATTACCAATGAGAGTTTTTTAAAAACAAAGTCGCACCTGATGAAATCAGATTTAAACACCTGCACTTTACTGCCATTTATAAAAGACAGCTTGCCAGACCCTGAAAAACTGTTGGAAACAGGATACAATTTCAACCTGACCATTTCTGATAAAAATGGTAACAAGGTTTTTCAGGGGAAGCTACGAAAATTCTACCGCAATCAGGACCAATGGCTTGGTGTGAAGAAGCCGGCAAGAATTGAGTGGCATGCCCAAAAAGCAAGTGGCTGGTTTATGTGGCAATAATCAATTCCTCACAATAATAACAATCACATCAGTTCCGAGACATTGTCAGCATTTCCTGAAAATATTTACACAAACGATACCCGTATTCAGCAAATAGCAGGTATTACAGAAACCGGACAGGGCAATCATATATCATTATGCGGATTGGCGGGCTCGGCATCCGCCTATTGTCTTGCAGCACTTTTCAAAAAAACCGGAAGCCGAATATGCATTATCCTCGACGACAAAGAAAAAGCAGCCTATTTTTACGATGACATGGTGCTGCTTTCGGGCAAGGATAATGTGTTGTTTTACCCTTCTTCCTATAAGCGCTCGTTAGAGTACGAAAAAACCGACAGCACAAACATCGTTCTCAAAACCGAGGCACTTGAGCGCTTGAGCAACAGTAGTAAGCCCTATATCGTTGTGAGCTATCCTGCAGCTATATCCGAAAAAGTGCTAAAAAAATCAGATCTTAAAAAAAACACAATGCACATTGGTTCTAATGACCAGCTTTCAATGGATTTCGTTATTGAATTGTTGTTTGAATTCGGTTTTACAAAAGAAGATTTTGTGTATGAACCCGGATGCTTTGCAGTAAGAGGTAGCATTATCGATGTGTTTTCGTATGGCAGTGAATTCGCTTTCCGAATCGATTTTTTCGGAGATACAGTGGAAAGCATTCGTGCATTCGATACCGGCACTCAATTGTCGACGCAAAAGCTACGCAGTATTAATATTGTTCCGAATATTCATGACTTCGGGCAGGAACAGGAGCGTATCAGTTTTTTCGAATACCTGGGCACAAAAAACCTAATATGTTTCGAGAACAAAAATGCCTTTCTGAATCAGATTGAAAAAGTTTTTGATGCAGCCATACTTAAATCGAAAACCGATAAAGGTTTATCGGATGAATTAGCCTATCCTGAGCGATTTCTTGTTGCACATAATGAGATGACCAGATTGCTTACGGAATTCAATACTATAGAATTCAGAAATGTCCGCGATGAATCGGTAAGTTTATCAGTTGAATTCAACACCTCGGCACAACCCGTTTTTGGTAAAGAATTCGATCTGCTCGGCGAAGATATTATCCGACGAAAAGAAGCTGGGTACACCGT
Organism: Bacteroidales bacterium; assembly: GCA_017994175.1. Taxonomy (GTDB): domain Bacteria; phylum Bacteroidota; class Bacteroidia; order Bacteroidales; family ML635J-15; genus JAGOEF01. The sequence goes on from JAGOLH010000031.1 coordinate 16,384, forward strand.
AAATATTCTCTCGGAAAACCCCAAGCAACACCAGCGACTCAGAGAAATATTCGAAGTAAGATGGGGCGATATCGGGTTCGAAACCCCACAGTTTACGGTGCATGAAGGTTTTATCGACCATGATCACAAAGTCTGTATCTACACCGACCATCAGATTTTTGAGCGCTATCACCGTTTTAAGGTTAAAGATTCGTTCTCGCGAAAGGATGCAATTTCATATAAAGAGCTTCAATCGATCAACCCGGGCGACTTTGTGGTGCATATCGACAGTGGGATTGGCAGATTCGGCGGATTGACAACCATTGAAAATAACGGCAAGCTGCAGGAAGTAGTGACAATACATTATGCCGATAATGATGTGTTGTTTGTTAACATCCATTCGCTGCATCGCATTTCAAAATATCGGTCGAAAGACGATACGTCACCTTCGATTCATCGCCTAGGGTCGGGTCACTGGAAACGACTCAAGGAAAAAACCAAACAGCAGCTTAAAGACATTGCCAGAGAATTGATTGTATTATATGCCAAACGGTCGGAGCAGCATGGCTTTGCTTTCTCTGCCGACAATTATCTGCAGAACGAACTGGAGTCTTCGTTTATTTACGAAGATACTCCCGACCAGATAAAAGTTACCCGTGAAGTAAAAAACGATATGGAAAAAACCATGCCCATGGACAGGCTTGTGTGCGGCGATGTGGGCTTTGGGAAAACAGAAATTGCAATAAGGGCAGCTTTTAAAGCAGTGTGCGACGGAAAGCAGGTGGCATTGCTTGTCCCCACAACAATTCTGGCTTTGCAGCATTACCAGACATTCCGGGAAAGACTCGAAAAATTTCCGGTTACCACATCGTATATCAGCCGATTGCGGAGCCCTTCCGAAATTAAATCCTCGCTGAAAGACCTAAAGGAAGGGAAGCTTGATATACTCATCGGTACACACCGGCTTGTGGCTTCGGATGTTGAGTTTAAAGACCTTGGGCTTCTTATTATCGATGAAGAGCAAAAGTTCGGTGTAGCTGTAAAAGAAAAACTTAAAAAGTTGAAGCTCAATGTCGATACCCTGACCCTGACAGCAACACCTATTCCTCGCACACTGCAGTTTTCGCTGATGGGAGCGCGCGATCTGTCGGTGCTGAGCACACCTCCACCAAACCGGCAACCGATTGTAACAGAATTGCACACATTCAATCACAGCATTATTAAGGACGCCATCCAATACGAAGTGAACCGCAACGGTCAGGTGTTTTTCGTAAACAACCGTATTGACAATATTTATAATATTCAGGCTACCATAAAAAAACTATGCCCCGAAGTTAGTGCCATTGTTGCGCACGGACAAATGGAAGGCAAACAACTCGAAAAAATCATTCTCGATTTTATGCGGGGCGATTTCGATGTACTGATTTCCACTTCCATAATCGAAAACGGCGTTGACATTCCCAACGCAAATACAATCATCATCAACAACGCCAATAATTTCGGGTTAAGCGATCTGCATCAGATGCGCGGACGCGTCGGGCGTTCCAACCGGAAAGCGTTCTGCTATATGCTTGCTCCTCCCGAAGAATTGCTTACCCCCGAAGCCCGCAGGCGGCTGAAAGCCATTGAAGAATACAACGAACTGGGAAGTGGTTTCAACATTGCCCTGCAGGATCTCGACATACGTGGAGCTGGCGATATTTTCGGGGCAGAGCAATCCGGTTTTATTGCCAATATTGGATTCGAAACCTATAACCGCATCATCAGTGAGGCTCTCACAGAGCTAAAAGATACCGAGTTTAATGACCAGTTTGGCAATCAGGATCCAGAAAAAACAGGAATTGCCGATCTGCATGAATATGAAGTTGCCGACTGCAGTATAGAAACTGATTTTGAAGTACTCCTTCCATCCGATTATATTTCAAGCACTTCGGAGCGAATAAATCTCTACCGCCAGCTCGATGAGATAAAAACCGACGAAGAACTCGAAGTTTTCCGTAATAACCTGATTGATCGCTTCGGAAAACTTCCACAACAGGCGATTGAGCTGCTCGACGTGGTAACACTCCGGAGAATGGCCATGCAACTGGGGTTTATTAAAATCATCATTAAAACCAACCTGATGATTGCATACTTCTCATTCGACCAGCAATCGGCGTATTATTCTCAAAAAACCTTTGCGTCAATACTTCAATACATTCAGAACCATCACAAAAAAATGTTTTTAAAAGAACACAACGGAAAACTCAGCCTGCGTTTCGAAGGAATTTCCAACATACAGGAAGCGGTACAAAGAATACAACCATTAGCCGATTGGGTAAATCAGGCGTAGTGTGTTGGTTATTTATCGTTTTTCAAATCTTCGTAACTGATCAACATTTTCTTGCGTTGCTCCGGTTTCGGAGTTTCTGATTTATCATACAAAGGTTTTTCCCATGTGCCATAGGTTGGGTTTGGAATAATTATGTATTTCGTTCCGAATAAGTCGATATTATTCTCAACCGCATCTTTGCCAAAATTCTTTGACCGGTCGTCGAACTCATTGCTGAAATCGCACAGGTTGTCGCCCACAAAAAGCACCACTGAATATTTTTCAGAAATTGAATCACGACGCATTTTTTTATCGCTAGTGGTGCTTTTCAAAAGAAAATTTGCCTTATTGACTTCCGGGAAACCCAATGATGCCATGTTCTTCAGCGTCCAGTCCAATTCACCTGTCAAACGATTCGACACATAAAACACCTCAACACCATTATCTAACGCAAATTTTATAAAATCAACAGCTCCGGGAAGAGCAGTGGCTTTTTCCATTTCACTCCATTCAGCCCAGGCTTCAGGTGAAAAATCCTCTCCCCTTACACTCCGCTCTGCCAAAAAAGGACTATTATCGAGTAGTGTTTCGTCAATATCGAGTATTACCGCTTTGGGAAGCTTCGAAGTATCATTCTTGATATTGTTGAGCAAGGCTGATTTTGCCACATTATATGCCTGATAACTGCAGGCTGTCATTTCTGCTGAACGCTGATACCATAGCAGAGCCATGTGCAAATGCTCCCCTGTGTTTTTCGATTCCTGTTTGTTTTCCTGAACAGGTTGCACAGGTTTGTTGCAGGCAATAATAATGCTGAAGCCTGCCAATACTAAAAATGATGTAAATTTCTTCATTGTGTGTTGGTTTTAATAACACAAAACTAATTATTCGCGGAGATTATTGCAACATGGTTTTGATGTGTATATTTGCTGAAGCAAAATAATAATCCCATGAAAAACCCCCGCCGACTTTTTCTTGTCTTTTTGTTTTTATACATTGGTTTCAATGCCTATCCGAATCCCGGCGACACAACACTGGTGCAGTGTTTCTCTTTCGACAGTATTTATGCTCGCCGGGGAATATTCCTTTTTCCGCCGCAGGGAACAAGCTACGAAAAAGTGCTGATGTACTATACTATCAAATGCGACCCGCTAACTCCATGGGATAGTTATAACTGCGGAGAATGGGACTATACTACTTTCACACATATTTATGAACATACCGGAGATTACGATTCCACACTATACTTCCATCCGTATTTCACAGTAAACGGAATGCAGCCATACAGCTTTTCATACCTGAATAGTCCATTAGCCCAACCTTTTCCACGCCGTGAATATTTCTGGCAGCATACCAATACCATTTCAATGAATTTGGCTGATATTGGGTCCGGATCGATTCCCGTGGAAACTCCTTTCGGAAATGCAGAGAACGATGCAAAACACCTTGTACTTTTCAAAGCCGCTGAGCTCACAGAAGGCGGATTAAATGCAGGTAATATTACCGGATTGCGGTTTTATGCAATGCCGACGGGTGCGGATGTGCAACGTCTGCGGGTACGTATAAAGCCTGTTGCAATCGATGATATCGGCGGGTTCAATTACCTGTTTACCGGATTTTCTACAGTTTTCGATAGAAATGTTTCGATTGACGAAGAAGGGTGGTTCTCAATTGATTTTCTGAATTACTTTGCATGGGACGGAGTATCAAATATTCTGGTTGAATTTTCGTATTCAGGTATAAGCGGATCGCTGCCCCTTGCAGGAGAAGAACTACTTTACAACTGCTGCCTGACTTCCGAAGCACCCGACAATGCTATAAGGTTCAATGGCCCCGATTATATCGAAGTTCCCGCGACTAGTGTGGCAGACCTGAACCAGAAAATAAGCATCGCATTCTGGCTGAATGGAGATCATGCCATTCAGCCTCAGAACGATATGCTGCTCGAAGCCTGCGATGCCTCGAAAAACCGTAAACTGTGTATTCATCTGCCATGGGGCGATGGTAGTGTGTATTGGGATGCGGGCAACAACGGAGCCGGATACGACAGAATTAACAAATCTGCTTCCCCCGACGAATATAAAGGCAAGTGGAACTTCTGGGTTTTTACTAAAGACGCTTCAACCGGAGTAATGCAAGTGTATCTGAATGGAGTATTATGGTTGTCGGGAACGGGAAAAACTGCCTTGCTCAACAATATAAGCACTTTCGTACTAGGTTCAAATGTTGACAAAAACCCTGAATATTGTTACGATGGTATGCTGGATGAATTTATGGTTTTTAATACGGCACTCAACCAAACTGATATTGAAAACATAATGTATCATCCCTTAGAAGAAACCAGTGCTCTGTGGAATAACCTGATTTTGTACTATCCGTTCGACGAAGGATCGGGAAGTCTGCTTACCGATGCCTCTCAATATCAACACAATACCAATATGATGGGTATGCCTGACTGGATCAGTTACCATGGGATCAACCGATACAAGTATTTTACCGCCGGCATGCTGCGCCCCAATACCATTTTCGAACAAGCCGAGTATGAATCAACACTTGATTCCCTAACGGTATTTGACACATTGTATTCACCTCAGGTTCAGGTTATTACCTATGCCAATCAGGATAATTACACCATAGTTGCCACCGATACAAGTTTGTATTACCCGGCCAGATTCCTCACTGCGTACGATGTCGACGGCGTTGCCCTCGATTCTGTGTACTTCTCCGACGCTACTATTTATAATGCGTCGCTCGAATATTACTCTCAGCCTTTCGAAGTGATAAATACCTATCAGGTACAAAATTTTGTGACTCCTTACGGGATTGGTTTAAACCTTGGCTCGACTGGTTTTACGTGGGTTTACGATGTTACCGACTACATTTCGTTATTGCACGATTCGGTTGACATCAGTGCACACAATACACAGGAATTGCTTGATTTAAAGTTTGCTCTGATCGAAGGCACTCCATCGAGAAATGTTATCGAATTCAGTCAGTTGTGGCGGGGTAACTACAGTCATCATGGCATTGCCTCCGACGAGCAACTCCCGGGAGTAAAAATACTCGCAAACCCCAATGCTTCGATGTTCACCATCAGGACAAGAACCACAGGGCACGGAATGGAAGGTGACGGAAACTGCTCGGAATTCTGCCCGACCTACCATAAACTCTATGTTGACGGAGCACAACGTTACGAATGGCTTAACTGGAAAGAATGTTCAACAAATCCAATTTATCCACAGGGAGGTACGTGGATATTCGATAGGGCTGGATGGTGCCCGGGTAATTTTGCCGACACATACGACTGGGATATCACCGATTGGGTAACTCCGGGCGATAGCGTACTGATCGACTATGGAATGGAACAGTACCCCGGAAGCAACGGGGAGGGCAATTATCAGATAGCTGTTCAGGCATTTCAGTACTCCGCTCCCAATTTTCTGAACGATGCCGCCATTGATGTGATTGTAGCACCAACAGATGCTGACGAATTCGTGCGGTACAATCCGGTGTGCAGTAATCCCGTAATCCGGATAAAAAACAATGGAGCAACTACTCTGAATAGTCTGGAAATAAACTATGGCATTTCAGGTAACACAACACACCAGTTTATCTGGACTGGAAATCTTGACTTCCTTGAAACTGAGGAAGTAATACTTCCTGCACTCAGCTGGCTCGATTTTACCGGAGATAGTCAGAGTTTTGAGGTAACAGTAACCAATCCTAATAATACGGAAGATGAATATGAGCCGAACAATCATAGTGTGTCACATTTTGTTCTGGCTGATGTTTACGATCAGGTAATTATGCTGGTGGTAAAAACAAACAATTATGGCAGCCAGACATATTACGACGTTACCGACAGTGAGGGGAATATTCTTGTTTCGCGCGACAATCTCGACAACAATACCTATTACTACGATACTCTTGATTTTGACCCGGGCTGCTATGTTATTCACATTTACGACAGAGACGAGGGTTTTATCGGGCAAGATGGACTGAATTTCTGGTATTGGGCAAATACGCCCTACGATGATGGAACCGGTTTTGCAAAACTCCGCGTTCCGGGCGGGGCTTATGTGAAGCATTTCAATGCTGATTTCGGAAGCTTTTTAACCTATCAGTTTATTTATCCCGATGCCAGTTATATACTCAACGAAAAAGCAAAGAAAGATTATTTTTCGCTGTATCCGAACCCGTGCAGCGAACTAGTAAATGTTGAATTTTATGAAGTTCCTGGAACCAGCGATTATATCTCGATTTTTGATGTATCGGGCCGTCAGGTGAAACAAATACATCATATGAGCAACAACATTTGCATTGATGTTAGCGATTTACAAAAGGGGATGTATGTGTTGAAATATATTTCTGGAAATATCACTTCAACCCGTAGCCTGATAGTGCAGTAAACAAATGACTACAAAGCTGCGAGCAGCAAATCGATATCCCTCGAAAATAATCCTATTTTTTTTCCAATCGATTCGTTGGTAAGTATTCCATTGAAAATATATACTCCGTTGCGCATTCCAGGATAGGATTTCAGAAACCGGTTAATGCTTCCCGATGTGTGAAATCCGAGCAGTTTTGGTGCCAGAATATTGCTTAGTGCATAGGTGGCAGTTCTTGCCACGCGCGAAGGGATATTGGGAACACAATAATGCAGCACTCCGTGTTTTTTAAAGACCGGGGTTTTATGATTCGTAAGCTTGCTGGTTTCGAAGCACCCCCCCTGATCGATGCTGATATCGATAATGACCGAGTTTTTCTTCATTTTCATAACCATTTCTTCGGTAACAAGCATCATATTCGTATCGTTGGTAATACGCATTGCACCAATGGCAACATCTGCTGTTTTCAGTGCATTCTCAAGTACCGAAGGTTGTATGGTTGAAGTAAATACCTGTATTCCCAATTGCTGTTGCAAGCGGTCGAGCCTATACACCGAATGATCGAACACTTTAACGTGGGCCCCAAGACCCAGGGCAGTGCTGGCAGCATAGGTTCCTGCAGTTCCTGCTCCGAGTATCACTACTTCCGAAGGAGAAACACCGGTAATTCCACCCAGCATCTCGCCTTTACCCTTGTGCACATTGCTCAGGTATTCCGATGCAATTAAAATAGACGATCTGCCTGCAATTTCGCTCATAGAGCGCACAATCGGAAAACGGGCATACCGGTCCTGGATCATTTCGAATGCAATGGCAGTAAGCTTTTTTTGCATCAGAATATGAAAATACTCATCGGGCTGAGTGCTGGCATGCAGTGATGTAACAATCATCTGATTACCTTTAAGCATTTTACATTCTTCTACGGTAAAAGGGCCAACCTTAAGGACAATATCGCATTTAAAAATAGCTTCTTTCTCATTTGTTATCAAGGCACCATGATCAGCATAGCTGGTGTCGGAAAAATTTGCATTTCTGCCGGATTCGTTCTCAATGATGATATCAAAACCATGGGCTGAAAGCTGTTCCACCGCTAAAGGGGCTAAAGGAACGCGCCATTCCAGACCAGAATCATCGCAGGGAATTCCGATGGTAAATCGGCGTTCTGTATTTTGCACCTCTAGCACTTCTTCCTGAGGCATCAGGTTATAATGAGTGAGGATTTGGTGAGGCTGGTTTTGTGATGACATAGCGCTTGGGTTTGTAAAAACATAAAGTTACAACATAATTTTCAAATTTTCGGATTAAAATTTATTGATAAAACGTAAACCTGAAAGAAAAAATTGTCAAAAAAATACAGTAAAGCACAGGTATACTACCGCAGCAGCTCCATGTCGATTTGTTTCTTCGATAGATTAACACCTGTGATAGCTACTTTCACCGTATCACCCAGTGTAAACTTTCGCCCTGTGGTTTTCCCGATAATACAGAAATTATCCTCATCGAAAAAGTAGAAATCATCGATGAGGGTTCGTATGTGAACCAACCCCTCGCATTTATTCTCGACCAGCTCCACAAAAAAGCCCCAGTCGGTAACACCTGAGATCACCCCTTCGAAAGGAAGGCCAATCTTATCGCTGAGATATTCGGCTTGTTTATATTTTACCGATGCTCTTTCGGCCTGCACTGCGCGCTGTTCCATATCAGAACTGTGCTTACACAGCCATTTATAGTTATCCTGTACGCCTGTTCTGCCTTGTGTTAAATGGTTTTCGAGTAAGCGGTGTACCATCATGTCGGGGTAACGGCGTATGGGCGAAGTAAAGTGGGTATAGTGGGTAAATGCAAGCCCGTAATGACCGATGTTTTCGGTGGAGTATTCAGCCTTTGCCATAGACCGAATGGCAAGGCTCTGAATAACATTTTGTTCGGGTTTGCCCTGAACTTTTTCGATTAGTCCGTTGATTGATTTACCCAGGTTTACTGCATTTTTTGTCTCTATCGAATATCCAAACTTTTTAATAAAACCCGAAAAGCTTTCCATTTTTTCTGGATTGGGTTCATCGTGAATACGATATACCGAGACCTTACCCGTTTTACTCAGCAGTTCGGCAACTTTACGGTTGGCAAGCAGCATAAATTCTTCGATAAGCCAGTTGCTTTCTTTGGGCTCCTTAAAATATACACCCAAGGGCTTGCCTTTTTCATCGAGATTAAACTTCACTTCAGTCGATTCGAAATTGAAGGCTCCTTTGCGAAAACGCTGCTCCCTCAATAAGTGAGCGAGGCTGTTCACTGCTGCAATCTCTTTACTTAAATCGCCTTGTCCGGTGTCAATAATTTTCTGCACTTCTTCGTAATTAAAGCGCCTATTGGAGTTTATCACTGTTTTGCCATACCATTCATCAAGTATTTTCGCCGTGCTGTCAAGAATAAAAACCGCCGAAAAACACAGTTTATCGACGTGTGGCTGCAGCGAACAGATTTCGTTCGACAACCGTTCGGGAAGCATAGGAACCACCCTGTCGACCAAATACACTGAAGTAGCACGCTCCTGCGCTTCAGTGTCAATAACAGTAGCCGGATTAACGTAATGGGTGACATCGGCAATATGTACGCCTATTTCCACACTTCCGTTGTCGAGCACTTTGTACGAAATGGCATCGTCAAAATCTTTGGCATCTTCAGGGTCGATCGTGAAGGTGAGGGTTTCTCTGAAATCGCGCCGCTTCTTTATCTCTGAAACCGGTATGCTGCCATCAATTTTTTCCGCTTCCCTGATCATTTCGTTGCTGAATTCGTAGGGTAACCCAAACTCAACCATGATGGCATTGATCTCAGCCTCGTTATCACCGGGTTTTCCTAGTACCTTCACTACCGTTCCGGTTGGATTCTTACTTTCAGGGTGCCATTCTGTAATACTAACGATAACTTTCTCGCCCGATTTGGCACCGTTCAGGTTGCCCAGAGGGATGTAGATGTCGTAAGGTATCCGTAAATCGTCGGGCATAAAGAATGCATATTTTTTATTCCGTTCAATAATGCCAGCAAACTGAGTACGTGCTCTCTCGATGATCTGTATCACTTCGCCCTCCACCTGCTTGCTTTTACGCGATGCATACATCTGTATTTTCACTGTGTCGCCGTGCAGGGCATTGTGTAAATTCCGCGGAGAAATAAACACCGGCTCCGGGGCTTCTTCCGAAAGCACATAGGCGTAACCACGCCTCGATACGTCAACCTTACCTGTAACATAAGTTTTGGGCATGATGTATTTATATTTCCCTTCGTAGACTTCGGTGATGTTCTTCGACTTTAGCAATTCGGTCAGAACTTTTTTCACCTCTTCTTTCTCAAGCAGATCTCGGACCTTCAGCCGTGCTGCCATTTGTTTGTAGTTGAACAACTTTTGCGGACTTCCGGCAAACACATTCAGCACCTGCTGCAATAATATTTTAGCGGAGTGTTGGTTTGGTATGTTGTTTTTATTAAATTTGCTACTCATATTGTTTGGCATTAAAATTGTAAAAATAAAAGCTGTCTAAGATAAACTATAATATTACACACTTTAATAATAAAAACCAAAACGAAAACAACTACTATGAAAACGACTACTATGATTAAAACTTTGGCTGTTGTAGCAATAATTGGCTCAACAGTTGCATTTTCGGGATGCAAAGGCAAAAAAGAAGCTTCCAATCCGGGAAAAGGGGCAAAAGAAGTGGTAATCCCCTGCAAAAACGAAGGCAGATCGGATAAAGAATATTTCCGTGCCGACAATTCATCAACATCTTCCGACATGAGCCTGTCGCGTGAAAAAGCCCTTACTTTGGCAAAGCAACGTCTGGCAAGCCTCATCAACACCAAGATCAAATCGGTTACCGACCGGTATGTGAATGAAACAGAGGTTGGTAAAAATTCCGATTTCGAGCAGAAATTTGAAAATCTTACTCGTGAAGTGGTAAACCAAACGCTTTCGGATGTTGCTATTGTATGCGAAAAAACTTTCCAGGAAGCCGATGGCAAATACACAACCTATATTGCAATTGAAGTAAACAAAGATGCGCTGCTGAACGGTGTAAGCAATAAAGTTTCGAAAGACGACAAACTCCGTGTTGATTACGATAAAATGAAATACGAAAAAATCTTCAACGAAGAAATGGAAAAACTTGAGCAAGAAAATCAATAACTGAAATAATGTTTTTTGAAAAGCCGGTAATAATTCACCGGCTTTTTTATTATGTTTATTTGCAATAAGATTGCCTTTACATTATTATCACCAATAGTTTAATAAGGTATATATTAATTTCTACTTTTGCACAATGCAAATCATTCTCAGTCAGATAAGTATGCTCGGATTGCTCGCCGTAATAGGTGCAGTTGCTCTTAAAACGCGGTTACTGCAAGAGGAAACTATGAATGGCATTGTCAAGCTCATTACCAAGCTCACCCTGCCTTTGCTGATTTTTTCGACCTTTGCAGGAAACAACATCAACGGTGAAATTCTGAAAAACAGTTCTGTGATCATCATTGTGAGCATGCTCAGCATTGTGATGTTTTACCTTTTTGCAGGAATGAGTGCCCGCATTCTGCATCTGAATGTCGAAAATACGGCACTACACAAAGCCAGCGCCATGTTTGGCAACGTTGTATTCTTAGGATTCCCCGTGATTAATGCTATATTCCCTGGCGGTGAAGGACTAATATATGCCACCATGTACCAGCTCGGTCAAAACACGCTGATATGGACCTGGGGGGTTTACATTCTTAACAAAGGTGCTGATAAAACCTCTAAGGAAAACTGGAAACATCTTATCAACCCGGTAACTATTGCTTTTGCTGCAGGCTTGCTATTTATGGCTATGCCATTCCGGATTCCTGAAATTATTCTCAAACCCATATCCGACATAGGACACACAACGAGTTATATTTCGATGATTTATGTAGGTGCGGTACTGGTGAAGGCCAATCCATTGCGGGTTTTTGTAAATCTGAGGTCGTATCTGGTTAGCGTAAACAAACTGGTTCTTACCCCACTGATTATACTGCTATTGTTCAAATATGCAGGGTTAAGCCAGTTGTTCCATGTTAGCACAACCGCTCTGGGAGTAATGGTAATGCTCTCGGGAATGCCTTGCATGATACTGATATCTGTGCTTGCAAAAGACCTCGGGTTGAACGACAGGCAGTCGGTGGAAAATATTTTCCTAAGTACCATACTTTCGTTTGGTACACTGAGTTTGTTGTTCTGGCTGCTTTAGTGTATGGTAAAATTCACCAGATCGTTGTAAGTTCCTACAAACAGGTCAATATCAACCTTACCTTTTATCCCGGCAACCTTGCCTTCATGCGAAAACTGCCAGAACTTCCATTGCGCTGCAATATGCGAGGGCTCTTTCGATACGTTTAATGACGATATCCATACCGGATATTTTTCGAACCGTTTATCACCATTGAACATACTGCGGTAGATATTCGGAGATGTGTAAATAATAGGTGTCTGCTGATAATGTTTTTCTACTATTTCGAGCCAGTTGAGCAGTCCGGTTTTGAGGCTGTTTTTGTTTTGCACATGGCTGTATTGTTCTATATCGAGCACAGGAGGCAAATCGCCTTTCTGCAGAGTAACAGTTTCGATGAACCGTTGTGCCTGACCGGTAGAGTTTTCGTTGGGACGATAATAATGATATGCCCCCCTGATTAGTTTTTGTTCGCCGGCAGCATACCAGTTGGTGATAAAATTTCTGTCGGTTTTGCTATTTCCTGCAGTAGCCCTGATGAAGACAAAATACATACTTTTTTCGGAGGCCACTTTCTTCCAGTCGATACTTGCCTGATACTCAGATACATCTATGCCAAATACCGTGTAGTCTTTAAAATGCATTACATACGATTGAAAAGATGTATCGCCGGTATAGCGCTCCTTTTTCACTCTTGTGTTGTCTCCCGAAAAAAACACCAGATATACTGTTGCTGCAGCAATTAATAACAGAAGAAAAATAAAAACCCCGACCAGAAAATTGTTCTTTTTCTTATTTCTTCTGATCTTTCGTCGGGGCATATTGCAATGTTATTTAATAAGATATTCAGCAATCTGAACAGCGTTGGTAGCAGCCCCTTTGCGCAGGTTATCGGCTACGATCCACAGATTGATGGCGTATTCGTGCGACTCGTCTTTCCGGATTCGGCCCACAAAAACTTCATCCCGATCTTCTGCCCATATAGGCATGGGATAAATATTGGCAGTGGGGATATCTTTCACCACAATACCCTGTGTTTCGGAAAGTGTACGGCGAATTTGGTTGATGTCGGGTTTTTCTTGAAATTCGATATTTACACTTTCGGAATGTCCTCCGATTACCGGTACGCGCACAACTGTTCCCGTTAAGGCAAGTTGCGGAAGGCTGAGAATTTTCCGGCTTTCGTTTACGAGTTTCATTTCTTCATCGGTGTATGAATTTGCCAGAAAATTGCCACCGTGGGGGATGCAATTCAGGTCGATCTGATGCGGGTAAGCATCATGTAAAGTCGATCCGGCTCGCTCACCGAGCAATTGTTTTACCCCTTTGTAACCCGAACCCGAAACCGACTGATACGTTGACACTATTACCCGTTTAAGTCCGTAAAGTTTATGCAGCGGATACAACACTGCCACGAGCTGAATGGTGGAACAGTTGGGATTGGCAATAATTTGAGGTTTTTTATCCAGAAGCGTTGCATTTACTTCCGGCACAACAAGGCGAATGTCATCATGCATCCTCCATGCCGACGAATTATCAATCACCGTACAGCCTTTTTCCACAAAACGTGGAGCCCACTCGAGCGACACATCCTTCCCTGCCGAAAACAGGGCTATATGTGGTTGCATGGCAAGGCCTTCCTGCAAACAGCAAACAGGATATTCTTTACCGCCAAATAGGATATTCTTTCCTGCTGAACGTTCCGAAGCCACAGGTATTAGTGTAGTAACCGGGAAATTATGTTCTGCAAGAACTTTCAGCATTTTCTGCCCTACCAAGCCTGTTGCACCAACTACTGCAATTTTCATGTGTTATTATCATTAATAAATCAGACATATAATCGCTTTTGCAAAATTATGAGATCCTTGCAAAATTCAATCATTCCATATCAATTCAACCCGACAGAATATGATTCCATAAACGGATTAATAACCAAACAACTGTTCCAGTGTTAATTCTTCGACTTTACCATATTTTTTCAGCAGGGTAAAATTGATCTTATCTTTCGGACCTACTACCAAAATATCGTATTTTTTGTCTTTAATATGTCCGTCGAAAAAGCTTTTTACATCATTCAATGTAAATTTCTGAATATCGGCATACATTTCCTTACGGTAATCGTGATCGATACCCAGTTTCTGTAACGCTTGCCAATTCCAGTAAATATCCGATTTAATAATCCGTTCGCTATTGATTTGCTTAATGATGGCATCTTTGCTGGTGCCAAACAATTGTTCCGACATTGCCAATTCGTTCAGCAATCCGGTAAGAGCATCGAGAGCCTCGGTCATTTTATCGGGCTGGGTACTCAGGTAGCCGAAAACATAATTCGATCTTCCTTTTTCGCTTGGAGTGCGGTAGCCGGCATAGCTTGAATAAGCAAGCCCTTTGGATTCCCTGATCTCCTGAAATACTATTGAAGACATGCTTCCACCATAGTATTCGTTGAACATTCTGATAATAGGTATCTGAAGCGGGTCGTATTTTGTATCCTTGCTAACGAGGGCAATGAGGGTTTGAACCATATCATAATTTACAAAGTACACCGTCGGGGCGGTATAGTCTTTTTCGGGATACACCTTGCGGGGCGGAGTTTCCTTAAGAGTAGCGTCTGTTTTATGGTATTTCTGAATGAGCTCGGCCATTTTACTTTGTTCGCGGGGTCCATAGTAAAATATTTTATGTTTATACCCGAGCATCTGATGAATCAGGTCAACCAGTTGTTGCGGATCCATTGCCCTGAGGTCTGCTTCCGGAATAAGATCGGTAGTCGGGTTCAGTTGTCCGTATTTCGAAAAGTTCATCATCCGGCTCTGAAGGATAGTATTCTTATTGAGCTTGGCATCGTTGCGTTTTTTTATGATATCATCAACATAGTTTGCATAGGCTTCTTTATCAACCTTTGCGCCTGCAAGAATTTTCTCCAGCAATTCGATGCCTTTTTCGAGGTTCTCGTCAAGACCGCTAAGATATACATACGACTGATCGTCGCCGGTTGAAACACCAAAGCTTAGCCCGAGTTTGTACCATTCTTTTTTCAGATCTTCGGCAGTTTTATCGGAAGTACCGAGATACTCGAGATAATTAATCGCAACAGGCAACCATGCATCGTTTTCTTTACCTATATCAACTATATAATACAAGTCGAACAACTCGTTGGTTTCGTTTTTTATATAGCTAAAATCGATGGCTGTGCCAACTTTTTGTGTTTTTATCAGGTTTTTATAATCAACAAACGAAGGTTCTATGTCTTTTGTATTCATCTTTTTGAGGTCGGTAACATATTCCGACTCAGTAGTACGGTTGATATTAAGTGCCGTAATGGGTGGTTTTTCTACGTGATATGTATTATCGTTGGCACCATTGCGTTTATACACAACCACATAATTATCGGCGAAAAAGGTTTTTGCGAAATCAACGATTTCCTGTTTGGTTACCTTGGCAAGCCTGTCGTTATATTTAAGAATATCCTCACGGCTGCGTCCCGAAATAAACTGATCGACAAATTCATACACCGCGTAGTTACTTTCGTATGCCTGTATCTGACTGAGTTTGCGCTGGTTGATAATTGCTTCAAGGAGCCATTCATCGAAGTTGCCTTTTTTAATGTTTTCGATTTCACCGAGTAACAGCGTCTTCAGTTCTTCGAGTTTCTGTCCCTGACGCGGACTGGCACTCAGGTTAAAAACGCCGTAGTCGTTCATATTGTTCACATAGGCTCCAGCTCTGAGCACTTTCTGCTTCTGTACCAGATTCAGATCTATAAGTCCAGCTTCACCATTGCTTAGAATTTCTGCAATCAGAGTCAGAAATAAATCCTGATCGTTATGCAAACCTTCGGTTCTGAACGAAATGCTCATCGATTCCTGATCGGGACCAGTAACAGAGAATTCCTTAACAGCGGTAATCGGGTCTTCTTTAGGAGAAGTAAATTGAGGTACATTTTCATTGGGTTTCCAATCGCCCCAATATGTATCGATAGTTTTTATCATTTCTTCGGGATCGAAATCACCACTCAGGCAAATAGCAATATTATTGGGAACATAATAATCGGCTTTGAATTTCATGATATTCACCATGGATGGGTTTTTCAGATGCTCTCCGATACCAATTACAGGAACTCCGTAGGGGTGTTTTTTAAATAATTCCGACATCACTTTATAGTAAGATTTACGATAATCGTTATCCTGGCTCATATTAAACTCTTCGAAAACCGTTTCGAGCTCGGTGTGAAATAAACGCAGCACCAAGTCTCTGAAGCGTTCTGATTCCATTTTCACCCAGCGTTCCGATTCGTTCGAAGGTATGTTGTTCACATATACGGTTTCTTCGTACGACGTCCATGCATTGGTTCCCGTAGCACCCATCATCGTACAGATTTTATCGTATTCATTGGCGATGGCATATTTCGATGCTTCCTGCGACAGACTGTCGATTTGCCTGTAGATGGCCAGTTTCTTTTCCGGATTGGTTTCGGCAGCATGTTTTTCGAACAGATCGGATATCTGTTGTATCAGTGCTGATTCTTTTCCCCAGTCGAGTGTTCCAATTTCATCGGTACCCTTGAACATCATGTGTTCAAAATAGTGAGCCAGCCCTGTAGTGGCACGGGGATCGTTCTTTGCTCCTGCTTTAACGGCAATCGCCGTCTGTATGCGGGGCTCATCCTTATTCACCGCCATATATACTTTTAATCCGTTGCCAAGAGTGTATATTCTCGCATTTACCGGATCGTTGGTTACATATTCGTAAGTGTAACCGTTGGCATCTTTTGCAGTTTTGGTTTTATACCCTTTGTTGTTGCATGATGTAAAAAGCACTAATGGAATCAGTGCAATAATCCAAAGTTTTTTCATAAATGATTTTTTTAAATTTGGGTTAAATTTACAAATTGTTTTAATCGGTTTTAATATGAAAAATTATATCAGTGAAAAACAATTCATAAAATTTTATTAACGTAAGTCATATCAATGCATTTGTAACAGTGAAATAGCATGAAAACTAGTAACATCATTACCATTATGGCAATAATACCTTTGTGCATACTATCGTGCCATCAACCCGAAAAGAAAACTGCGACCAAAGAGGTTGAACCTTTCAACTATGTTGCCGAACAATTTGCCGATATTCGGATTCTGCGGTATCAGGTTCCCGGGTTTGAAAAACTCGGTATTAAGGAAAAAAAGTTTCTCTACTGTCTGCAGGAAGCAGCATACTGGGGTCGGGAAATTTTTTACGATCAGAACTATAAACACAACTTGTGTATAAAACGCACCCTCGAAGCAATTGTCGAAAATTATCAGGGCGATAAGAATTCAGCAACATGGGTAAGGTTTATGGAATACACCAAACGATTCTGGTTTTCGAACGGAATACACCACCACTACAGCAACATGAAATTTCTTCCCGGTTTCAGCGAAGATTTCTTCAGGGAACAGGTGCTTTCTGTTAAACCTGAATTGTTGCCCCTTTCCGAGGGAGAAACCCCCGAAATGCTTGTGGAAAAACTTATCCCAATATTGTTTAGCCCATCGGTTGCTCCGGTAAGGTCGGAGTCGGACACACGCAAAGACCTGATTGCCTCCTCAGCGACAAACTATTACGAAGGCCTCTCGCAACAAGAAGTTGAAAGGTATTATAAAACACGAACTAATAAAAAGGACAGTACTCCCATTTCGTATGGTCTCAACTCAAAAATGATTAAAAAGAATGGAGCCATCACCGAGCAAGTGTATAAACACGAAGGGATGTACGGCGCTGCTATCGAAAAAATTATGTATTGGCTGACCGAAGCAAAAAAATACTGCGACAATGCAGAACAAACCGTTGTAATTGATAAACTCATAGAATTCTACCGGACAGGCAGCCTCGAAACTTTTGATGAGTACTCAATACTATGGGTGAAAAACAGTAATGTCAAGGTAGATTTTACCAACGGATTTATTGAGGTATATGCCGACCCGCTGGGTTATCGGGGAGCCTGGCAAAGTGTGGTGTATGTTCTCGATGAAGACCTTACACGGAAATTTGCCAACATTTCGGCAAAAGCCCAGTGGTTCGAAGACAATTCGCCCATTATGCCCGAACACAAACGCAGCGAAGTGGTAGGCGTTAGCTACAAAGTCATCAATGCCGTTGCCGAAGCCGGCGATTGCAGTCCCTCAACACCCATTGGTGTGAATCTGCCAAATTCCAACTGGATACGTGCGCAATATGGGTCTAAATCAGTATCGCTGGGTAACATCGAAACTGCCTACGACGAAGCCTCAAAGACATCGGGAGTTCTCGAGGAGTTTTATTTGCCCGATCAAAAGAAAAGGATTGAAGACTTTGGTGCTCTTTCAGGGAAAATACACACTGCCTTGCACGAGGTTATTGGTCATGGTAGCGGAAAAATCATGCCAGGCGTAGGCACACCCAAAGAAACCCTGAAAAGCTACAGTTCTGCCCTTGAAGAAACACGTGCCGACCTGGTAGCCCTGTATTATATTATGGATCCGGTTGTGATTGACCTTGGTCTGATGGATACCATTGCCACCGCATACGCCGAATACGATAATTATATTATAAACGGGATGCTGAAGCAACTGGTGCGGATTGAGCCGGGTCAGCAAATCGTGCAGGCACACATGCGATGCCGTTCGCTAATCAGCCATTGGTGCTACGAAAAGGGGAAAGGTGAAAACGTGATCGAAAAAGTGTATGAAAACGGGAAGACCTATTATAAAATAAACAACTATGCCCGGTTGCGCGAACTCTTCGGAGAACTGCTACGCGAAGTGCAACGCATTAAATCGGAGGGCGATTACGAAGCCGGAATGAAATTGGTCGAAACCTATGGTGCGCCCGTCGACCGCAAGTTACACAAGGAAGTTCTCGACCGGTATGCCAAGCTCAACGTGGCTCCCTACAACGGGTTTATTCAACCCCAGATGGAGGCGGTTTATAAAAACGGAGAATGGGTGGATGTGAACATAAGTTACCCCGACAGCTTCGAGAAACAAATGATGTTTTATGCAAAGGAATATAAAATCCTTCCGACGTATAATTAGGTTTTATCTTAATTACTAGCTAAAATTATCTATTAAATGATTTAACCTTTCTCTAATAATTCAAACTTCAACATCATTGTTTATTTTATTTTTTTTGAACAAAATTATTACTTTTGATG
>JAGOLH010000003.1 GCA_017994175.1 Bacteroidales bacterium
AACTGTAATGAGGTATTATGAGAAAGGAGAAATCCAAAAAGAGTTAAGATTTGATATTGGAGAGAGAGAGTAACATAATACAAACAGCAAGATACTACTGCAGCGATTTGAGTAGCTGGTTGAGTGTGGATCCGTTAGCTAGTCAATTTCCGTCCCATAGCCCCTATAATTTCTGTTTGAATAACCCAGTTCGTTTAGTTGATCCTGACGGCAGAGCTCCGGGCAATCCATCAACAGATGTCAAGAGAAATGAAGATGGATCTTATACTGTTGTTGGCGCAAAAAATGATGGAGATAGAAATATTTATGTTGTTGGGGAAAATGGACAAAGAACAGGAGAGGTTATTGGAACAACCGTAACACCATTTGATTTTATGTCAACAAAGGATAAAACTGGGGAGTTTTATTTTGATCCAAAATTTGGTGGAGAGGGTCCATTGACTTTTCGTATGGATAATCTTACTGTTTCTGGTACTGTAAATGTTAATGAGAATACTTCAGCTACAATAAATTCAGCAGATGCCAGTGAATTAGCAAGTTGGGGATCAGGGCTATTTTTACAAGAATACATGAAAACATCAGGTTCAACACCAGATGGACTTTTACTTCTGTATAGAATGTCTCAAAATGGAGGACCTTTAGACTTTAAGGAAAGTCTAGGGTTGCATCCATATACTCCAATAACAGTTGGAAAATCAAATATGATAACCACATTACGAGGAATGGGCAATATGATTTTTGGTATGAATATTACGCATACAATCCCAATGATTAATTGGTTGGGGAATGAAAATTTTTATTCAGGGGTAATGCGTGTCGTTGGGGCTTACAATCAAAGTCAAAATAATGGTAATGGTTATAATGCTGGTTGGCCTTTTTATGGTGAACACACTTACTCTGGAACTTATATTTATTTTGGTTATTTTGGACAAATGCCGTAATATGAAGCTGTTATTTTGTATATTAGTACCAATATTGGTTTTCACTTCTTGTATTTCTAATATTAAAATTGAAGACCCTGATAAACTATTCTTGAAAAAAATAGAAACTCCAAACATTAAATTGGAGTGGTATTTTCACTCGTTAATAACCTCGACTACATCTGATTATGTGGTGTTAGTAAAGGATGATAAAACTGATACTATTTGTGTTTCTGATAATATTTATGATGTAAATGTTTTTTCTGGAGATACAATACAATTAATTTTTTATGGACAACCAAGTCTCTATTTAGAAAAAATTGAAATAGAGCAAGTCGTATTGGGCTGTCCCATAATTATTGACACTACAGCCATTTGGGGAGTATATACCTTTCGTAAATCATTTAAAGAAAAGAAAAATTAAAAACAACTGAATATATGAGTACAAGCAAAGCACAACTAATTGACGCCATGGCGAAGGAAGCCGACCTGAGCAAGGCAAAGGCAAAACAGGCAATAGACCTTACATTGTGGGCCATAAGCGAAGCATTGGCAAAAGGCGAAGATGTAACGCTAATTGGTTTTGGAACTTTTAAAGTAACTGAACTTGCAGAGCGTACAGGCAGAAACCCACAAACAGGTAAAGCGATGCAAATAGCTGCAAAAAAAGTAGTAAAGTTTAAACCTGGAAGTGTGTTATCTGGACAGGTAAAATAAAACAAAAGGTTGAGAATAAAAGGAGCTCCGGAAACGGGGCTTTTTTTATTTAGCAAAAGCCTGTTTAGTTTTAAAGTTCTGAATTATGTTATCAATCAGAAAAAACATTTTGTTTTTTGTCTCGTCATCGAGTTTTTCAATATCATCAATTCGTTTTAAAACTTCCTTGTCATATTGTGAAAGTACGCCTTCACCAATGATATAATCTACCGACACATTAAAAACCTTTGAAATTTTTATAATCATCTCAATGGATGGAGTATTTTCATTTCGTTCATAGTTGCCAATAATGGTTCTTGATGCTTCAACCTTTTGGGCAAGGTCTGTTTGAGAAAGATTATGCAACTTTCTTAGCTGAATTATTTTGTCTCCGATGTACAACATATCACATTTGACTTTTGACTTCAGACATCTGACATGGAAATGTAAACTTCTGTGTTTATTGGTAGTTGCAATGTTGTTTTCTTCATGCTCTGCAGAAAAGCGCTTACACAGACTGGTTGCCTTACATCCGGAATTGGCGACGAAGGACACCATCCGCATACAGGATACTACCCTGATCCCGGAAGTAAGGATTGACACCCTGGTTCATTTCAGCCGGCTGAAAGATACCGTCACCATCGAAAAGGAAAAGCTCACAGTGCGGATCCATCAGGTTCGCGATACGGTGTACATCGAGGCAGTCCAAAAACCGGACACCATTGTTCACGTAAAAGAAATACCGGTGGAGAAGATCATCCATGAAAACCCCTATGCAAAAGAGAAACAGCAAAATGCCGGCTGGGTACAAGCACTCGCTTTAATACTAACCTGTGGAATAGTTTATCTGTTGATTAAGCTCGACAAAAAGGAGCTGTAAGTTTCCACCTTTACTTTATGAAAAATGCCCTGAAAAGGACATTTTTTTATTTATACCGGTGATAAAGATGTTTAGTCAAATAAAACAAAGTGCCGATTAGACTAAAACAGATTTACAATCGGCGTTACTCATATCCGAAGCGATCCAATAAATCTTTCACTCGTTTTTCTTTTGTTAACCGGTCCATATTTGCCGGTGGTCTGTGCCCGCGTTTCAAAGCATAGGCAATGTTACTTCCACACTGGGGCGAACAGGCATACGAATCATAGCGTTTGCTCTCATAGACTTTACCACACATCCAGCAGACCTTTAGGTAATTTGTTCTCTTGATTTGCCGTGTCGTAAACCCATGCACCAGATCTGTAAACTGTCGGTTTTCCGGAATCACTTTTACACCTATGATATTTTGCCGGCACATTTGGTTGGGGGTAATCATTTGTTTATTCATGGTCTTTTTGTTGTAAATCTACATCACTCGTTTAAAGCGCTTTCCGTTAAGTGGTATTAGCCGTATTAATTGTTGTTATTTACCGTTGTTTGCTGTTATCATCAATAAAAAGCGAAACTCAGGAAAGTCCTGGGTGACACCTGAACGATACTTGAACGACATTTGGATAATACTTAGATAATATTTGTATGATATTTATAAGATAATTTGGTAATAATTTAAGAGAAGCTTAATGAATATTACATAGTAATAGCAAGGCTTTTACTGTATGAGCACAGCAGTAAAACGCACTCAAAAATAATAGCAATAATACATGAAAAATAGTAGCAACTTTCCGCATCACCCGCCTTACCTGTATTATGGGTGTTTTGGCTATATTGGGGCGAATATGGTTGTGTTAAATAAGGGATAGTTGGGGAAATGTGCATTATGAGATTCTTTAAAATAATTGACTCAGTTTTTTAGTTAGTCTAATTAGTTTCACAGATGTGTGGTCGATTAACGAAAATATTTTTAGTTTTATTTGTAATAAATAAATAAATAAATGGAAATCATACCTTTGTCTATAAGGTTTGTTTATGAGAGATATAATAACTGTTAATTCTCTATAATTATGAAAAAAACACTAATTTTTGTTGAAATCGCATTTCTGTTCGCAATTTTTATTTTTTACGCCAGTGCTTGCAATAAATTGCCGCAGTGCGAAAACCCACAAGCAGCAACCATAGTTTATTTTGGTGATGATTATGATACCTGTGCTTGCGATGAAGAAGTTTATATTGTTCTTGATGATATGCCAAATGATACATTTGTTATCGGAAATAAAATTCAAAATAAATACAAAAGGAATGGGCTTAATGTAGAAGTAGAATGGGATTGGGCTAATCATCTTATTGGACCTCAAATGGGTGATGAACCTTATCCTTCAAATTGGTGTGGGCCAAAATTTCCAATTAGAATTAATATTTTATGTATAAATAAATTATAGGTTTAATTATGAAAAGAAAAATTTTGTTTGCTTTACTCCTGAGCCTTAGTGTAACAGCATTCACTCAAGTAAACTATACATACTATTCTAATAACAAACAGGCGTGATTGATTAAAGTTAAATGCAAAGCTAAGGAAGCATGAGATACTTAAGTAACTTACTATTATTGATTGCCACAGTTTGTTCCGGCAATGCCGGTTTTTCTCAGCATGGCACCAAAGACTGGGAATGGGAGTGGGCGCCAGTTGGGGCTGTATGGTTGTACGAAACAGCCAACATGGGCACGAACAACATTTATGCACAATACTGGTATGTGCGGTCGGCAAAAGATACTCTTTTTCACGGGTTTAACTGCCGTAAATTAGAAGTCGAACGCCACTACTGGCTCGGTTTCGAGCCAGTAAAGATGCCCGATAGGTTTACTTATCAGGACGGTGGTGACATCTATTTTTACAATGCCGACATAAATGAATTTGTACTATCGTTCAGCTACGATATTCAGCATGGCGATACGGTAACTTGGCAAATGCCTGTTTTTGAACATTGTGTTAATTCGTATTATTTAGATACAATTCTAAATTGGGACGTAGGTTATCTATCCGGTGCCGGAACCGCATATACACCTTATTCTGTTTTTATGTATAGCAATGTGCCTATAAGTTCATATAGAATACGGCGTGTTGAGAATAATTGTTTTGCAGGCGAATTATCAACAAATACTAATTATAGTCATGGACGTTATTTAGATTTCATCGGGACTGGTTCTGATTTATATGAGCTTACAATTTTAGAAGAAATGCAAACAAGTTGCCAATGTTACTATGATGGAAGTGTAATAATAAATCTAGCAATCGTTTCAATAAATAATGACACAATAATTTATGCTGAAGATTCCTGTCTGAACTATTACAACAAGTTTAACGGCATTTCATCGCATATCGGAAAAAAGTCGCTTAGAGTTTACCCTAACCCCTTTACAGACCTTATTAATGTTGATCTTCCCGCTATAGAAGGCAACTACGACATCAGTGTCTACAATCTCATGGGACAACTCCTCTATTCAGATAAAACACGTAGCAACAACACTCCATTACATTTAAGCCGGCTTGTTAACGGAACCTATCTCCTGCAAATACGAACAAACGATAATGTCTTTAACCAACGTATAATCAAAAACTAAGGAATTATGTAACGATTATTTATTTTGTCAGTATTGTTTCTTTATGCCGCAACATCAATGGCCCAAACCGTAAAACGATACGGTTATCATCGCATGGAAGAAAAAAAACTTATCAATTTACAGCATCCCTATTCCAGTTGAGTCCTCTCTGAATGACTCGGCTGGAGAGGAGATTCATACAAATCGAAAAATATTTTTGGATAATTCAATTTGTTACTTTAAATTTACATTGTTTTTATTAACATATACTTTAATTTTACATGTATTTACGAAGGCAAATATTTGAAGGGATTGGCAAAGAATCGGCTTTTTTATGGGGAGCACGACAAACAGGAAAAACCACACTTCTGAAAATGATGTTTCCCGATTCAATGTATATTGATTTGTTGCTAAACTCCGAATTCCTAAGATTCAGCCAAAACTCAAATTTGCTACGAGAAATTGTTGAGGCCAACCCAACTGAAAAGCCAATAATAATTGACGAGATTCAAAGGATTCCCGAGTTGCTTAATGAGGTACATTGGTTAATAGTTAATAAAGGGACTCAGTTTATTTTGAGCGGCTCCAGTCCACGTAAAATTATTCGTTCCGGCGTTAATTTACTAGGTGGCAGGGCATTGCGTTACGAATTATATCCACTGGTTTATCCCGAAATTCACAATTTCGATCTTAACAAAATTTTGAATCGGGGAGCTTTGCCCCGTCATTATTTATCTGAAAATCCGAAACGTTTATTGGGTGCATATATTGGTTCATATTTGCGCGATGAGATCATTTCGGAGGCTCGGTTGAGAAACGTGTCAGCGTTTACAAAATTCCTCGAAAGTGCAGCATTCTCGAATGCTGAATTGGTAAATTATTCAAATATTGCAACTGATTGTGGCGTTAGCTCGGTAACGGTTAAAGAATATTTCGGCATACTCGAAGATACATTAATTGGTCGATTCGTTCCGGCTTTTACGCTGAGAGCCAAAAGAAGGGTTGTTGCTTCACCCAAATTTTATTTTTTCGACATTGCGGTTGCCAACTATTTATTAAACCAAAATCATTTAGCCGAAAAAAGCGAGGCATACGGTAAAGCTTTGGAGCAATTCATTTATCTTGAACTCTATGCACATAGCAGGTATTCCGGTTTACATTACAACATTAGTTACTGGCGGACTGCAACTCAAATTGAAGTTGATTTTATTCTGGGTGATGGCGAAATAGCCATCGAAGTAAAATCGAATGAAAACATACAGGCAAAACATGTAAAAGGCCTCAGGCAATTTGCTTCGGAATATGATGTAAAACGATTGATTGTTGTCAGCAAAGATCCTTATTACCGTAAAATTGACAACATAGAAATTATGCCGGTCGAAAAGTTTTTACAAGAATTATGGTCGAACAATGTAATAAAGGGATAAAAAAACCTCACACCGAAGCGTGAGGGTTTTCCTGAGTTTGTGGAGCTGGCGGGGATCGAACCCGCGTCCAAACAGGAGACAAAAGGGCTTTCTACATGCGTATCCTGTTATTGATTGTCGGGAATTGTCGCGAAAACAGGCATCCAAAACAACTCCGTATCTTCTGTTTCTCGCTGTGGTAACGAAGCTTACCACAACCACCCCGGAATTTCTGCCACCTCCTTGTCGAACCGGAACCGGGTCTGTCCATCCGGGAGATGTCCCGCTCCAACACCTTGTGTCGGAATTAGGCTCATTTTACTGTCGTAAAATTAAGCTGCAAGAGCAAAGTTATCTGCGCCATTTGTTTGGTCGCGGATCAGTTTAACGGGTTAATCCACCTAGCCCGGCATGCTTACACAATCACCTCATCTGCTGTCAATACCATGTCAGCCCCAAACAAGGCTGCAAATATACAAAAATTGCACCGCTTTTGCAAGAAAATCTTTGATGTTGCACAAATTATGCAGGTTTTCGACCTAAAAATTGTATTTTTACCACCCTGAACTTAAAAATTTCGTATATGGCAACAAAAATCCGTATCGGTATACTGAAAGAAACCAAAACTCCACCCGACAGAAGAGTAGTGTTGACACCTGAAAATGTTCTACAAGCAATGAAGCATTTTCCGGAAGCAGAATTTGTGGTTCAAAAAAGCACACTGCGCTGCTTTACCGATAATGAATATCTCGAAAAAGGCATAGCCATGGCTGATGATATGTCGGATTGCGACGTTCTGATGGGAGTTAAGGAAGTGCATATACCGGAACTGATACCAAACAAGCAATACCATTTTTTCTCGCACACTCACAAGAAACAAAGCTACAACCGCCCACTGCTTCAAGCGTTGGTAAAAAACCATATTACCATGGTCGACCATGAATGCCTGACATACGAAAACGGAGCCCGGGTAGTAGCATTTGGCCGCTGGGCCGGAATAGTGGGTGCGTATAACGCAATGCTGGGATGGGGGTTGCGCACCGGAGACTACCAGCTGAAGCGTGCCGTAGATTGTTTCGACCGTAACGAAATGATCGGTGAACTGAAACATGTGAAACTGGCTAAAAATCTAAAAATTCTCATTACGGGCAAAGGTCGCGTTGGCATGGGAGCCATGGAAACACTTTCGGGACTGAAATTAAAAATGGTTACGGCAAAAGAATTTCTAACCCAACAGTTTAACGAACCTGTAATTTGTCAGATCGATGCTGATGAGTATGTGGAACACAAAGACGGCGGCTGGAAAGATTTTCCTTACTTTTTCAAACATCCGGCAGAATTTGTATCGACATTTTCTCCTTTCTCGAAAGTAACCGATATCTGGATCCCCTGCCATTTCTGGGATCAGAATTCACCAGCTTTTTTAAAACCTGCCGATTACCACGCTCCGGATTTTCGCATTAAGCTGATTGCCGATGTAAGTTGCGACCTTATTGACCCGATACCTTCCACGCTGCGCGCTTCAACCATAAAGGAGCCTTTCTATGGATACAATCCGAAAACCGAAAAAGAATGTGCTGCCTTCGATAAGAATAACGTCACAGTGATGGCTGTTGATAACCTGCCCGGCGAACTGCCCCGCGATGCTTCAGGTGAGTTTGGGGCACGCTTTATCGAGGAAGTAATTCCGGCTATTGTAGGCAAAGACGAAAAGGGCATTATTATGCGGGGAACCATTTGCAGCCGCGGTAAACTTACCGAAAGGTATGCCTATCTTGAGGATTTTTTGAACGGGAAGTAGTTAGGGTGAATACAGGAGTCAGAATACAGGAGTCAGAATACAGAAGTCAGAAGTCAGAAGTCAGAAGTCCAGAAGTCAGAAGTCCAGAAACCCGTTATCTTTTATTGCTTGCATTACCCAAAAAATTATCCCACCAGCTTCAGTTGCCGAATGGTTTCGACCGGATTTTTCGATGCAAACACAGTGTTACCTGCCACCAGTGCATTTACACCGGCTTTCACAAGTTCGGGAGCATTTTCGAGGGTAACGCCGCCATCCACTTCAATAATTAAATCAGGGTTGTCGAATTGCTTTAACTCCGATAACAATTCCAGCTTGCGGTAGGTCGACTGAATAAAACTTTGCCCGCCAAAGCCGGGATTTACAGACATCACCAGCACCAGATCGATATCGGCAATCACATTTTCGAGCATCTGAACCGGTGTATGTGGATTTAATGAGACGCCTGCTTTCATTCCTGCATTTTTAATCTCCTGAATAGTGCGGTGCAGGTGTGTACAGGCTTCAACATGAACCGTAAGGATATCGGCACCTGCATCACGAAAGGCCTGAATATATTTTTCGGGCGACACAATCATCAGATGCACATCGAGGGGTTTGTGCGCCTCTTTTTTAATAGCCTTAACCACAGGAAGCCCAAACGAAAGGTTCGGGACAAACACACCATCCATAACATCGAGATGAAACCAGTCGGCTTTGCTGTGGTTGATCATATCAATATCGGACGAGAGGTTCAGAAAGTTTGCCGACAACATCGAAGGAGCAACAATTACACTCATAAACATACCAATTTTATGCAATAAAGGTAATAATGATTATTCAGCAAAAAACAAATAGTGAATAATTCTGGCAATTTTTTACAAATTGTAGTATTTCAGCTTTTTATGCTTTGTGGATTGTTTCAGGCGCCGGATTGAGGCATCTTTAATCTGCCGTACGCGTTCACGTGTCAGACAGAAATATTCGGCAATTTCATCAAGTGTTTTTGCATGTTCTCCACCCAATCCATAATACATTTTCAGGATTTCTGACTCCCGCTTTCCCAATACACTCAATGTGCTGTTGATTTCACGCATTAACGATTCTTTCAGCAGAGAATAATCGGGTGGATTATCGGTATTAATATCAATAAGATCTGCCAATGTTCCATCATCAGGATCAGACCCCACAGGAGCATCCATCGACACATGGCGGACATTATTCTTCAGGTTGTCTTTTATCTCGTACGCAGTCATTTCTATTTCTTCGGCAATCTCTTCAGCGGTAGGCTCCCTTTGGAACTGCTGTTCAAGCTTTGAGCTAATTGTGTGAATTTTATTGATGGCACCAATCTTATTCAAAGGCAACCGTACCATACGTCCCTGCTCGGCAAGAGAATGCAGAATTGATTGTCTTATCCACCATACAGCATAAGAAATAAACTTAAAACCGCGTGTTTCGTCGAAACGTAAGGCAGCCTTAATAAGGCCCAGATTGCCTTCGTTTACAAGATCCTGTAGGCTCAATCCCTGATTTTGATACTGCTTTGCCACGGAAACAACAAAACGGAGGTTGGAGGTTACCAGTTTCTCCAAAGCTGCTCTGTCGCCCATTTTTATTTTGCGCGCAAGTTCTATCTCTTCTTCCGGTGTAATCATCACTTTTCGTCCGATTTCCTGAAGATATTTCTCGAACGCAGGCGTATCGCGGTTAGTAACTTGCTTAACTATCTTTAACTGACGCATTTCATTTCGATTTTACACACATTTATAAAACGCTTTTCTTCATAAAAAGGTTGCTTTAGCTAAACAACAAATCGCTTGAAATGTTTTTAACATTTTATTAGGGCTAATAATTTTCATTTTTTTTAATCGTATTATTATTTTTATTATCATTGCACTGAAATGTTGGATTCTCCTCGTAGAGATTAAGATTTACCCACAAAAGAAAATTTTTATTTTATCATTTAAACATATTTTTAATGTACGACATTAATCAACTTAACGAAAAGCTGTTACCTGAGCTTAAACTTATAGCACGTGACCTTGGACTTGTAAGAACCGACATGCTGAAAAAAGAAGAACTTGTTTATAAAATTCTTGACCAGCAGGCTATAAATGCATCGGCTATACCTGACGAAAAAAAGCAACGACCACCCAGACAACGTCGCAGAGCTGAAAAAATTACGATAAATACCCCTTCGTACCGCGACTTCACATTGTTTCCCACAAGCAAACCCGAGGAAGCAACAAAAATCTCGTCAGAAGATGCAAAGTCAGAAAACTCCGGCACTCCCGATAACAAAGATGTGATTATTCCTCATCGTAAACGCAGGCCTGTGCTTCCGGAAGAAAAAACCCAAGACGAAAGTGCTTTAATTACTAAGATAAATCAATCGATCGAACCGGAGAAGAAGGAGAAAAAAGAAAACCCAGAAGCTCCTGAAAATAAAAAACGTAAGAAGCGTTTTAGAAAAAAATATGAAAATGTAAGCGTTTCTTCCAATCCACCTGCAGTTAACCCTGTGACTGCACCAAGTGAAATAATTGCTAATACTCATATTGTTAATGATCAGGTAATACATCAACCTTCAATTATAGCTGACGTTGTATCAGAAGCTGAGCCTATTGTTGACCGGAAGGAACTAACTCCTCCTGTAAAACATGTAGCCAGCGTTGAACCTCTTCAAGCAAAACGGCAGGAAATCCGTTTGCCTGAACGCGAAGTAAAAAAAGAAATTTCTGACTCTGCAGATAAAAATGAAGTGAATTCACTTCATGAAAATCAGAAAAACACTGAAACAAGCGAAATAGCAAATCACACCGAAGAGCCAGTAAAAGAGACACAATCATTCGAATTTAATGGAATTGTTAACATCGACGGAGTACTCGAAATCGTACCGGACGGGTATGGCTTTCTTCGTTCGTCCGACTACAATTATTTGAACTCTCCCGACGACGTATATGTAAGTCAATCGCAAATAAAACTTTTTGGGCTGAAAACCGGCGATACTGTCGAAGGAAGCATACGTCCTCCCCGTGAAGGTGAAAAATATTTTCCGTTGATTAAAATCAATAAAATCAATGGCCGCGACCCTTCAGTAATGCGCGACCGCATTCCTTTCGATCATCTTACTCCATTATTCCCAACTGAAAAATTCAATATTACAGGGCAGGGAAAAGCCACTTTATCGACAAGAATTGTTGATTTATTCTCTCCCATAGGCAAAGGCCAGAGAGGTTTGATTGTAGCGCAGCCTAAAACCGGTAAAACGGTACTGCTACAGGAAATCGCCAATGCAATTGCTGCCAATCACCCGGAAGTATACCTTATGATTCTTCTTATTGATGAGCGTCCGGAAGAAGTTACTGATATGG
Organism: Bacteroidales bacterium; assembly: GCA_017994175.1. Classification (GTDB taxonomy): domain Bacteria; phylum Bacteroidota; class Bacteroidia; order Bacteroidales; family ML635J-15; genus JAGOEF01. Next base: position 11,655 of record JAGOLH010000003.1, read on the forward strand.
CGCGAAATGTAAACGCTGAAGTTATTGCTTCAACATTTGATGAACCGGCAGAACGCCATGTAAGGGTTAGCACGATCGTCTTAGAGAAAGCAAAACGCCTGGTGGAATGCGGTCATGACGTGATAATTCTACTCGATTCCATAACCCGTCTGGCAAGGGCTTACAACACTGTTGCTCCTGCATCCGGCAGGGTTTTATCGGGTGGTGTCGACAGCAATGCATTGCATAAGCCAAAGCGTTTCTTCGGAGCCGCACGAAATATCGAAGGGGGTGGTTCGCTGACGATACTTGCAACAGCTTTAACCGAGACCGGTTCAAAAATGGACGATGTCATCTTTGAAGAATTCAAAGGAACTGGCAATATGGAACTGCAGCTTGATCGTAAACTGTCGAACCGCAGAATTTATCCTGCTGTTGATATCACAGCTTCAAGCACACGCCGTGAAGATTTGCTCATTCCGGCAGAAGTACTCAATAGGGTGTGGATACTCAGAGAGTTTCTGGCAGATATGAATTCGCTTGAAGCGATGGATTTTATGAGACAACGGCTTCCAAACACCAAAGATAATCTCGAATTCCTGATGACAATGGATAAATTATAATGTGTACCTGAAAACAAAAAGGGTAGCAATGTTATTATTGTTACCCTTTTTTATTGTGCTTTGGTTAACACTATTTTTTTAAATATGTATCAAGCCACGATCTGAACTCGCGCTGCCATAGAATGGCATTCTGCGGTTTTAGAACAAAATGGGTTTCTTCAGGGAATATAAGCAGTTTCGACGGAATACCCCGAAGCTGTGCAGCATTAAATGCCTGCATACTTTCGGTGTATGGTATTCTAAAGTCTTTGCCTCCGCTGATAATTAATATGGGTGTATCCCATTTGTCCACAAAGCGATGGGGTGAGTTTGCATACGATTTTTGTGCGATAGCATTGTTTTTATCCCAATAAGGTCCGCCAAGGTCGAAGTTGGCAAAGAACATTTCTTCGGTGGCTCCGTATTGGCTTTCGAGGTTGAACATACCGCAATGGGCAATAAAAGCTTTAAACCTGCCCTCATGATGCCCTGCCAACCAGAATACTGAAAAACCCCCATAGCTCGCACCCACTGCTCCCAACCGGTTCTCATCGATATACGGTTCTTTTGCGAGGGCATCGATTGCCGAAAGATAATCTTTCATATTTTGTCCGCCATAATCACCACTGATCTGCCGGTTCCATTCCTGCCCGAATCCGGGAACACCTCTCCTGTTGGGAGCAACTACAATATAACCTCCTGCTGCCATGATCTGAAAATTCCAGCGGAATGAAAAAAACTGACTCACAGCACTCTGAGGACCACCCTGACAATACAATAACGCCGGATAGGTTTTTGTGGAATCAAAGTCGGGTGGATAGATAACCCATGTTAGCATCTTTTTATTGTCGGTGGTTGTAATCCATCGTTCCTGAACCTTTCCGAAAGTAATATTATCGTATATTTCCTTATTTACAAAGCTCAGCTGTGTCTCTGATCCATCCGGGTTGATCCTGAACAATTCCGTCGCCATACTCATGCTCATCTTGGCTCCTAATAGCACGTTCTCTGCTTTTGCTATCATTGTGTAATCGTGGATACCTTCAGTGACTTTCCGGATGCTGCCATCTTCGATATTCAGAGTATAAATCTGATGTGTTCCATTAATTACACTAATAAAATACAAGAATTTTCCATTCTCATCCCAGAGCAGACTCGATGCTGGCTGATCAAAGTTTGCACTCATATTTTTAATTTCGCCGGTAGCCAAATTTTTAATTATAATTCGGTCCTTATCCGATTCATATCCTGGAGTTTCCATGCTCAGCCATGCAAGATATTTCAAATCTGGCGAATAAACAGGGTACTTATCGTAACCGTTCATACCATTGCTTACATTGAGCGTTGTTTTACCGGCCAGGTCATATTCATAAATATCGGAATTTGTGCTTAGAGCATACTCCTTGCCGGTAAGCTTCTTACATGTATAGGCAATTTTTCTGGAATCGCTGCTCCACACCATTTCAGTATTGTCAAAATAAGGGCTCAGTGGGGCATCCCAGGCTTCATCAGGCATAATATCAGTAGCATTATCAATTTTGCCATTATTGAAACCTGCAACAAAAATATGGCTCCATAAGTTGTCGTTCCAATGGTTCCAATGCCTATACATCAAATCTTCAGCAATAACAACATTTACCTTAGGCAAATCGGTATATAAATCTTTGGCCGACTTTCCAACAGCCACCTCTTTGCAAAAGAGAATTTTAGTACCATCAGGCGAAATTTCAAAACTCGAAAGGCCGTTCAGCAATGTGTCACAAACCTCTTTATTACTGCCATCGGCATTCATTGACAGCAATTGAGGAGTTTCAGTTTTATCGCTGATATAAAATATTTTTTTTGCATCGGGTGCCCATCTTACATTGTAGCAATTGTAAGGGCCTGATGTTAAAGCAACAGGAGCAGGTTTTTCGGTGCTCATTTTAAAGATATGTGTATAGCCTCTGTTTTCTTCGATATTGTAGAAAGTTACTGTATACAGTACCTCTTTGCCATCATGCGATAGCTGCATTTCACCAATCCTGCCAAATTTCCACATTATTTCCGGTGTTAATACAGCTGCTTTTTTTTCAGCATCAGTAAGGGAAACATTTACTGGAGTTTTTTCAGATTTTTCGACCGGATTCTGAATACAGGATTCAAAAACCAGAAAAATCGAAAACAATAACACGGAAAATGCAATTGACCTCATAATATTAGATTTTATAATTAATTTTTATCTTTTGTCTAGCTTATTCAGTGCTTCCACAGCAAGGTCGTAATTCGGTGCAATTTCAAGCGCTTTGTTATAGTCGTTTCTTGCTTCTGTCTCATTCCCGGAGAGCTCATAGGCCAGTCCTCTGTTATAATATGCATTCACAGCCTTCGGGTCGATCTCAACAGCCTTTGAAAAATAACCTATAGCAGCTTTGACATCATCGCCATACACCAATAAATAATATCCCATATTATAATTGGCCTGATAATCGGTACTATCTACACTGATTGCCTTTTCAAAAACCTGACGTGTTTTATCGTTTAATCCAAATTTTTCGTACACCAGACCAGCATTGAGAAGTATTTGCAGATTATCGGGAAAAAGCAATACGGCAGTATTAAAGTAATCGACGGCCAGTTTATTATCAGCCTCGTAATAAATCATACCAATCATGTTATATGCTTCAGCATGTTTCGGATTGTATTCAAGCACAGAAAGAAGGCTTTCAACAGCTTTTACCGTCATATTATTTTCTTTAAAAATCAGCGCCTTCAGAAAATACGTTTTATCGCTCTGCTGGTTCATGCCCTCAATAAAGGCTATTTCTTTGATTGCATCATCGTATTGTTTCACATAATAATACAACTGAGCAAGCTTGAAGTGGGCTTCTTTGTCCTGCGGATGGTGCTTTATACATAGCAACAATGCATCTCTCGAGCGTTCCGATTTTCCAAGCAACAGAAAATAGTCAGCAGCTGTGTGCAGGTAAACCGGATTGATTGAATCGAGTTTTAAGGCAATTTCGATATCGTTTACGGCTTCCTGAAGGTTACCATTCCCGTAATTCAGCAAGGCTCTTTTATAAAAGAGTGAATGCTGTCTTGGGTTACTTCTGATTTGAGCAGACAATATTTTTATAGAATCAACAGAATCGTTTGCAACGGTTAAAGCTTTTTGTTTTCCCGAATTACATGAACAGCTGTTGAGTGCAAGGAATATGAGAACATAAGATATTAAAATCCCAGATACGACAAAAATATTCCGGAGCTTAGTCATTGGCAACCCAAAGAATTATTAGTTGGCTTCGAGCCTTGCAACAACCTTCTTCTCGAGTTCTTCGGCGAGTTCCGGATTATCAAGAAGTAGCTGTTTCACAGCATCACGTCCCTGTCCAAGTTTGGTGTCACCATAGCTGAACCACGATCCGCTTTTCTTGATTATTTCATAATCAACGCTTAAATCAATAATCTCACCTATCTTACTTATGCCTTCACCGTACACAATGTCGAATTCTGCTTTCTTAAACGGCGGAGCCATTTTGTTTTTAACTACTTTCACTCTGGTACGACTACCCGTTACATCTTCGCTCTCTTTAATCTGGGAAATTCTCCGGATATCGAGGCGGATGCTGGCATAGAATTTAAGTGCGTTTCCACCCGTAGTAGTTTCGGGGCTGCCAAACATCACTCCAATTTTATCGCGTAGTTGATTGATAAATATACAGCAGGTCTGCGTTTTGCTGATATTTGCAGTAAGTTTTCGTAAAGCCTGCGACATTAAACGGGCCTGCAGCCCCATTTTACTGTCGCCCATTTCACCTTCGATCTCTGCTTTTGGGGTAAGTGCAGCAACTGAGTCGATAACTATAATATCTATAGCGCCCGAACGTATCAAATTATCAGCAATTTCGAGGGCTTGCTCTCCGTTATCGGGTTGTGATATAAACAGATTCTGTGTATCAACACCCAGTTTCTCAGCATAGGTTCTATCGAAAGCATGCTCTGCATCAATAATGGCAGCAATGCCACCACTTTTCTGTGCTTCAGCAATAGCATGAATCGCTAAGGTTGTTTTTCCCGATGATTCAGGGCCGTATATTTCAATTACTCTTCCACGGGGATACCCTCCTACTCCCAATGCATAGTTCAATGTTACCGATCCAGAAGGTATAATGGGTACATTTTCCACAACCTTATCGCCAAGCTTCATGATGGCTCCTTTACCGTAGTCTTTTTCTATTTTACCCAGCGTGAGCTGTAACGCTTTCAGTTTTTCAAGCTTAATATCTTCGTTTGTGTTCTTTGCCATATAATTTAAAGGTTTTTAATTATTTGCTGACTATGATTTTTTGTATCAACTTTCTCAAATATTTGTTCAATAATACCATTCTCCGATATAATGTAAGTTGTTCTCAGTACACCTTCATAGCTTTTACCATAAAGTTTTTTTTCCCCCCAGGCTCCATAGGCTTTGAGAATTTGCTTCTCGGTGTCTGAAATCAGGTCGAAAGGCAGATTATATTTTTCGGCAAACCCCTGATGGCTTTTAGTGCTGTCGGCACTAACACCTAAAACCTGATACCCTTTATGCTGCCACATTTCGTAGTTATCCCGAAGGTCGCAGGCTTCTGCAGTACAACCGGGGGTATTGTCTTTCGGATAAAAATATAATATCAGCTTTTTCCCACTATAGTCTGATAGCGCAACAATCTTTCCTGACTGTGTAATTCCCTTAAAATCAGGAGCTTTATCGCCAAGCTTTAATTTTTGCATAAATACATTTCTTTGTACAAATATATTTTTTTCAGTGCAGAATCAGGGGTTTGAAAATAAAAGTTTATTAACAATCGTGCGATTTTACATCCCAAATATCAAAAACAGAGGCTTTTGTTAGGCTGACACTATTTTTATGTATCTTTATAGGTTTTATGGAATTGCACAAACATAACCATCATTGCTTTTGTTAAAGGCTTACCGAAATTGACGCAGGTATATAAAATAGTATGGCTCTTTTCCATCTTCACCCTGATAATTTTTCGTTTCAGTGGTTTTTCACAGGAATTGAGTGTAAAACTACTACCCGGAGAACAAAAGGTGTTCGAACAAGCTGTTTATGAATTTGAGAGTGAATCGTATCTTTCGGCAAAAGAACGATTCTCGCAGCTTCTGAGCCTATATCCAAGAGAAATATATTTCAATTATGCCTACGGGGCATGTCTTGTTTGTTTGAATACTGAATTTACAAAAAGCATAGATTATTTGGAATATGCCTTAGACGGGGGTATGTATCAGGCAAACTACTTTCTTGGAATGGCCTATCATCTGCGTTATATGTTCGACAACGCTATTCGTTACTACGAAGATTATCAGCAAAGGGCAACGGGAAAGGACATAAAGCTGCTGCCGGTGGACCGGCAGATTAAAATGGCGCAAAACGGAATTGACCTGATTCGGTATAGCTATGATTTGCAAGTTGTTGAATCGAAAAACGTAAAAACTGACAATTTTTACTACTCCTACAACTCAAACTCCAGAAGTGGAGAAATAGTTGTTATCCCCGAAGCCTTTAAAACTAAAAACGACAAGAAACGAAACTATTCAGGTTTGATGTATGTTTCAAAGTTGTACAATATTGCATTTTTCAGCAGCTATGGTACAGAAAAGAAAAGTAATCTTGACTTGTATATGGTAGTTAAAGAAGGTGATGCATGGAGTGCTCCCAAAAAGCTGCCGAAAATTGTAAATTCCGTTGAAGATGAGTCATTTCCGTTTTTTCACCCTAATGGAGAATTCTTGTATTTTAGTTCAAAAGGTCACAACAGCATGGGCGGTTACGATATTTTCAGAGTTGCCTATAACCGCGAATCGGATAAATGGTCGGAACCGGAGAACCTCGATTTTCCTATCAACACTCCACTTGAAGATATTATGTACATAACAGACGATAGGGACCTTACTGCCTTTTTTGCATCAACCAGAGAGGCTGAAGCCGGAAGAATCGGAGTGTATCAGATATTGATTGAAAAAAATCCGGCCCAACGGCAGATTGCAAACATCGATGACGTAAGAAAGACTTCACATTTGCAAATTAACCCTATAGCAGTAAAAGAATTCGAAAAAAGGTCGCAGGCGCTGATTGCCTTGAATAACGATACTGCTTCTGAGTTCAATAATCAAATCCCTGACATTAACACCCCATCAAATGATACCGCCACTACTGATAAACTCCATGAAGCAAACACCAACATTGATAGTTTACAAAAAAGAGCTGAATTTTACACAATTAAAAACGAAGCGACCCTGTCGCAAATTCAGCAGTACATGGATGAAATCGATAGGCTCGAGGTGGAGAAACAACTAATTGCTGGTAAAAACATCCCTGCCGAAGAAAAAAACAAGCAAATTTCAAATATTGACGCGAAAATATATGTCTACACCGACAGCCTTGCTGTTTTAAAGGACCTATCTGACAATTACGAGCTTACCATTAATGAAATGAAGCAGAAATCAGACTATTACAATACCCAAATAACTGAAATCGAAAATCATAATACCGAAAACCCTACCAACGAAAAAAGTCTGGATATTATAAATACCGAAGTCAAGAAAGAACTTACTGTTAATCCGGGGTCAGATTTTCTGGAAAACCTGCAAAAGGAAATTGAAGCCAAAAACAATCAAATCAGAACAAACCACGACTATCTACAGTCAGTTGAGAGGAGAATTAACGAAATTGATTCGCAAATCATGGATTTGAACGACAGCTTGCTGTTTACGAATGACCCTGAAAAACAACAGGCAGCAAGGAAACAAATTGAAATGCTTAAAACGGAGCGGAATCGCCTGGTTGTAGATTACAAAGAACGGTTTCTCCAACAGGAATTCCTTATAAAAGAAACCCGGCAGCTCGAAAAAGAACAGGCAATTGCAGCATCATTAGTAAATGAACCGAATGTCAATTACCCTAAAACAGGGCTCAGTGCTGAAATTGTGCTGAATAAGGCAGAAAAATATATTGCTCGCCGCGATCAGCGAAACCTGAAAGATCTTGCTGTAATGCAGAACCAGGTGCTCGATTCTGTGTTTTTCGACAATTCAACTCTGGCAAATAATAGGATATTGGCTGAAAACAATATGTTGCACGAGAAAACCCTGCACGAGAAAAATAATATCCAGAAAATACATATAATCACCGAAAGCCCTCTTTTTGATGAAAGCCTTGTAAACACTTACCTTGCAACAGCCGATTCTCTCGGAGCAGAACTTGAACATACCCAAAAAATGTTTGAGTCGGAAACCAATATCGAAAAGAGGAACGAACTCCTGAACAATTATAATAACACCCTTGCTGAACTTAATGAAGTTTATACCCACATCAACGATGAAATTACTGTAGTAAACAACACGATTGCTGTTAATAATGTTTCGAATGAAAATGTTGATGACATCAGAGATAAAACCGAAAGCCAGATTGCTATTCAAAAAGAAAAGGGACTCTCAAATGATGTAATACTCGCAGAAGATTACCTTACAACTGCTGATTCATTATATGCAATGGCAGCGGAAGCGGATGACAAATTGCCGGCCTTGCAGGATTATTACCTGAAAGAAGCAATAATATATGAAGCAAAAGCATTCGAAATTACACACAACAACCTTACGGCAAATAATCAGAATAATTTTAATAACACAAACCAAAACGAAACGATAAATTCTGACACTTTATTGGTTTATCAACCTGACTCCTTATCAATTGATAGCATTATCAATGAAACCAAGCAACAGATCCAGATTATTGAAAACACATATAGCAACCAAAACAACGACAGCATCTGGGATAAAACTATTGCCGGTTACAACGAGCTTGATGAAATAAATTCTGCCATCAGGAATACATCTGATGACAATACAAAAATAAGCTTGCAGGATTATGCAACTCAAATTTTTAAGGAAACCCGCGACCTGCATGCACAGGCTGCTGAGCAACTGCTAAATAAGAACCTTGAAGAATATCTAATTTTTGATAAATCATTCAGGGAAACAAGTGACCATAGCATTTCGAAGGCGAACACCCCTGAAGCTTTAGACCGTCGTAATTCGGCAATAGCACTGCATAACCAGGCAGCAAACCTGCTGATTGCTGCAGAAGAAACAACCAACGACAGTTTGAAAAATGAATTGATAATTGAAGCTGCCCAGCTCGAGAGTCAGGCCGTGCAAGAATATAAAAAGGCTTTCGAAATTGCCATAGACACCAACTTCTATACATCAGTTAAAGAACCTGAATACAGCTTCGTTACCAGTAATTTAACCATAGACACGATTGTATCGGAATACATCGAAATTAGAAATGAATTGCCACAATCAAATACCAACCTTCAGTCAACCAACGAAGAAGAGATTGTGATGCAGCAAATCGACTCTTTGCTAATAAAAGCAGAAAACATAAATACTTCCATTGCTTCGTTACAAACGGAATATGAAAAAACAGACATTCCATCGGAGCAAAACCGTATAATCAATGAAATTGATTCGCTCAGGAATGAGCAGGAGATTATTGTGGACTCAGCCTACAGTACGCTCGTTGATTTACAGCAACAGAAAATCAGAAAAAACAGAGATTTTATTGAAGCAAATAAAGCCAATTACACTGACCGTAAAAAGTTGTACCTCGAAATTGAAGATGATTATCTAAGTTACAGCAAAGCCATCAGCGATAAAGCATACCGGAGCGAAACCAATTACTTCTACCTGCTTCAGGAAATTGTAGTTTTTGGCGACAGCATTCTTGCAAAACAACAGCAGTTAATTTCGGAAAAAACAAACAATACTCAACCTGAAAACAAAACAATTACCAGCCGCATCGAAGAAATTGGCAGGAAAATGCTGAAAACGGATAATTGGGTTGCCGAAAACGTGCAACGCCAGGCCACTAGTTTTGAAAATCAGCGCAATAACCTGACTGTTCCTTCCGAGGCTCAAAAAAATTACATGCAGAATAGCGAAAGAACACTTACTTCGAATATGCATATTATTAATAACAACCCGGAAATCAAATCAATAGTAACCCGGGCTGATAGTGCTATGAATGAGGCTGCTACAATTCGAAAGGAGCTATCCGACAATTTTCAGACCTACTCAAACAATGAAATTGAAGCCCGTGTGGCCCGGGCCGATTCACTCGAAACCCTAGGACTGGCATACCAGAACAAAGCAATTGAGTTAATTGAAGTTGATAAACAGCTTGCTATTGCGCGCGAAGACAGTGTACGGTATGCTCAAAAAGAAGCTGCATGGAACGACACGTTTAATGTAAACCGTAACTTGCTCGACACAATTTCTACAACGAGCACCGAAATAAATTCGGCTATAGAAAAAGCAATTATTGTTTCGGACAGTTTGATGAATGAAGCTACCAAGATTCGGGATAATATTAGCGATAACAATAACAGGTTTACAGAGAATGAGAAAAATCAACTGCAACAACATGCAGATTCGCTAACTACTGCCGCAATCGATTTACAAAATCAAGCGATTAAATTTTCAACCAACAACGATATTCAATCCGCACAGCTGATTAATTCCAACTACAGTTATTTAATTGAGAATCCAATTAGGGATAGCATTGTTATGACATACCGGCCTATAAGCAAAGAAAGCCTATTCCTCCTGCCTGAAAATGAAATTGATGCAAACAAGTTCCTGAACAATACAACTGATAGAGAAGTAATCGATAAATTAACAAAGGAACGTGAAGAATTACGGTTGCAAATAAAATCAATTGACGAAGAAATCCTGCTTGTTCAGGACTATATCTCAAAAACCAGTAACGCTACGGACAAAACCAAACTTATTGCCGAACGTGACAGTCTACTTACCGACAGAAGCCAAAAGGTGGAAAAGTACTTAGCAACAAATGACGATATTCTGAATTATTCCATTTCGAAACTTGAAGAAAAGCGATTGAAATTAAAAACAGATTCCCCTGCTTTAAAACAGCAGGCTGATAGTCTGACAAAGGATGCAAGGCGCAAGGAACAACAAGCCGATTCGTTGCGGATAGCAGCTATGCAGAGCAATGATATAATTAATTCGAAAAGCGACCTGCTGGCTCAGGCAAATGCCTTAGATGAAGAGGCACTTTCGCAACGAAGTGAGGCAATCATGATACTTGAAAGCCCTGCTGCTGATACTGTTCAACAAAACACGGTTCTTAATGGTAATAATACAAATAATACCCCTGCATCAGAAAATGTTCTTGTTTTCAGAATCCAATTTGCTGCATATAACCGAATTGTTGGAGATGAATACACAAAAGGCCTAAGCCCTCTGTTCACAGAGAAAGTCCCTGATAGACAGCTGATACGGTATATGACCGGCGATTATCCCAATTTCGAAACGGCTGCCCGTGCGCTTCCCGGTGTTAAAAATGTTGGCTTCAACGATGCTTTTATTGTTGCTTACTTGAATGGGAAACGGATTACCATATTTGAAGCGAACCAATACCTTGCACAACAAAAAGTATCAAAGAACGAGATTATTGCTGTAAATGACCAGCAACAAGCGACAAACCAAAATGTAACAGACTCCGTTGAAAAAGCGAACTCACAATATGGCATAATAGATGTAAAAGCCGTAGAAGGGGTTTTTCTCTGTGTGCAATTTGCTGCAGCAAAAAGGATTTTACTACCCGGTGAGATTTTCGGGTTAAGTGCTGATTTTCTGGAATTTTTAGACAATGGTTATATCAGGCACCTGAGCGGAAAATTCTATTCAATGAACGATGCTGCCAATGCCCGAAACATAATACGAGCTACAGGGGCAAACGATGCATTTATTACCGCTTATCGAAACGGGGTAAGGATACCGGTTAACGAAGCTCTTCAGCTAATTGCCTCACAGCCATCCGGCTCCACCGATACTGCAACAATTGCTGTTCATAAAACAAATACACCAAATCCGGCCATTAACACTGAGAGTTTTGTCATTGAAATTTATGTACAGATAGGTGCTTATCGTTCTGAAGTGAATACAGAAATTTACAACATGTTCAAAAATATAGCTGGAACTAACAACATTACCACTGTTCAAAGAAACAATCTTATCATATATCGTATTGGTCCTCTACAATCAAAAGCCACTGCTAACGAAGTGCGTATAACAGCAGTTGAAGCGGGAATAACAGATGCCTTTATTGTTGCTTATAAAAACGGGAAACAAATACCATTACGTGAAATAAATGATTAGTTTTTTGCGTATATTTGCAGTATGACAAAAAAGGATACACAAATACAAAATTCAGGCAATCCGAGCGAGAATTTGTCTCTGGATAACATTCTTGTTTTGCATAACGACGATTTCAACACATTTGATTTTGTTATTGAATGTCTGGTTACCATTTGCGATCACGATGACCTTCAAGCTGAGCAATGTGCTTTTCTCACGCATTATAAAGGAAAGTGTGAAATTAAGAAAGGAAAATTCGACATTTTGAAGCCAATGAAGGACTCTCTGGTTGAGAAGGGGCTTAGTGTTACATTAGAATAAAAAAAGGCTGCGATTGTTAAAGGCAGCCTTTTTCAATTTCATATACAATTTCAGGCCTGAGCTGTAGGTCCTCCGAATGTCATTGGAATTACAGGTCCCTGACTCGATTCATTTACTTTAATAGGCCCGTTCATTTGCTCGTATTTTTGAATATTGTCCTTTAAAGCCATCATTAGTCTTTTGGCATGCTCCGGAGTGAGAATGACTCTTGATTTCACCTGAGCTTTCGGAACACCGGGCATAATCCTTACGAAATCGATTACAAACTCTGAACTGCTATGTGTTATCACAGCGAGATTCGAGTAGGTACCCTGAGCGACATCTTCCTTAAGTTCGATGCTGATCTGATTTTGTTTAAGGTTTTTATCTTCCATATTTCTTATTCATTGACGTGTTCGTATTTCTCACTGACCTGAGCCATTTCTTCTTTGTTGCCAACCAAATATGTACTGTATTCGCGCAATCCTGTTCCGGCAGGAATCAGGTGTCCGACAATTACATTTTCTTTCAATCCATCGAGAGGATCTACTTTTCCGCTAATAGCAGCCTCATTCAGAACCTTTGTTGTTTCCTGGAATGAAGCGGCTGACATGAAGCTCTTTGTTTGCAATGCAGCTCTTGTAATACCCTGCAACACTTGGCTTGAAGTTGCCGGAACGGCATCGCGGGCCATTATTGGCTGAAGGTCTTTACGTTTCAAAATAGAATTCTCATCGCGCAGTTTTCTGGCGGAAATAATCTGTCCAGCTTTCGCAGTAGATGAATCACCGGGCTCAATAACCACTTTTTTATCGAAGATAGCGTCGTTAACTTCCCGGAATTCCCATTTATCAACAATTTGCTTCTCGAGGAAACGGGTATCACCCGGGTCTTCTATTTCGACTTTTCGCATCATTTGCCGAACAATTACTTCGAAATGTTTATCGTTAATTTTCACACCCTGCATACGGTAAACTTCCTGAACCTCACTTACAATATATTCCTGAACCATTGTGGGTCCTTTAATATTCAGTATATCGATTGGCGTAATAGCTCCTTCCGACAATGGTGTTCCGGCACGAACAAAATCGCTGTCTTGTACGAGAATTTGTTTTGATAATGGTACCAGATAGCGTTTCTCCTCATTTTCCTTTGAACGGATAATGATTTCCCTGTTACCACGTTTAATTTTTCCGAATTCTACCTGACCATTGATTTCACAAACAACTGCCGGGTTCGACGGATTTCGTGCTTCGAAAAGTTCGGTAACACGTGGCAAACCACCGGTGATGTCACCACCTTTACCAACAACTCTCGGTATCTTAACAAGAATTTTACCTGCGACTACTTTTTCGTTCTCCTGAACAATGATATGTGCACCCACAGGGAGGTTATAAGTTTTCAGGACTTCGTTTTTACCGGTAATAATCTTTACAACTGGTATTTTCGACTTATCTCTGGTTTCGATAATTACTTTTTCGCGATAGCCTGTCTGATCATCCGCTTCTTCTCGATAAGTAATCCCTTCAATAACATTTTCAAAGTCAACTTTACCGGCAACTTCAGTAATGATTACTGAGTTGAACGGATCCCAGCTGCAAACCACAGTGTTTTTCTCAACAAACTGACCTGGTTTTACGAATAGTTTCGACCCATAAGGAATATTGTTAGTCATAATAATGATGCCTGTGTTTTTATCAACCAGTCTCATTTCGCCCATACGACCAATAACAATATCATATTTTTCACCTTGTTCATTAACGTATTCAACTGTTCTGAGATCCTCAATCTCAACAATACCTTCGTATTTCACAAAAATAGTTGATTCAGTTGCAATGTTACCTGCAACCCCGCCGACGTGGAAAGTACGAAGGGTAAGCTGTGTTCCCGGCTCACCAATTGATTGAGCCGCTATCACACCAACAGCTTCACCTTTTTGCACCATTCGTCCAGTTGCCAGATTTCGGCCATAGCATTTTGCACAAACACCTCGTTTCGATTCGCAAGTTAACACCGACCTGATTTCAACCTCTTCGATAGGAGATGAATCAATAATATCGGCTACGTCTTCTGTGATTTCCTGCCCGGCAGCAACAATAAGTTCTCCCGTCTGAGGATGATATACATCATGAACTGTTGTACGACCCAGTATTCTTTCATAGAGTGTTTCAACCACTTCTTCGTTTTTCTTGATTGTGGTTGCCACAAGTCCTCTCAGCGTTCCGCAGTCTTCTTCGTTGATTACAATGTCCTGAGCCACGTCAACAAGTCGTCGTGTGAGGTAACCAGCGTCTGCAGTTTTAAGAGCTGTGTCGGCAAGACCCTTACGTGCGCCGTGAGTTGAAATAAAATACTCCAGAATCGACAAGCCTTCTTTGAAGTTGGAAAGAATCGGGTTTTCAATAATTTCAGCTCCGGTTGAGATTGATTTCTGCGGTTTACCCATCAAACCCCTCATACCACACAACTGCCTAATCTGTTCGTTAGAACCGCGGGCACCGGAGTCAAGCATCATATATACTGAATTAAAGCCCTGATTGTCTTCCGACAACTGCTTCATAACTTCTTTTGCAAGGTTTGCATTTACGTGAGTCCATACGTCGATAACCTGATTGTACCTTTCATTATTGGTAATAAACCCTGATTCGTAATTAGATCGTATTTCCTCAACAGCACGATAGCCTTCTTCAATCATTTTCTGTTTGCTTTCAGGTACTATCACATTATCGAGGTTAAACGACAGACCTCCTTTGAAAGCCATGCTGAAACCAAGATCTTTAATATCGTCGAGGAATTTTGCAGTGGCAGCTGTTCCTGCCTTTTTGAGCACTGTTCCAATAATCGAACGTAAGGATTTTTTTGTCAGTACTTCGTTCAAATAGCCAACTTCTCTGGGAACTGACTGGTTAAAAATAACGCGTCCGGTTGTTGTTTCAATCAAATGATTGATGTAGTTGCCATCTTTATCAATATCATCAACCTTAACTTTAATGATTGCATGCAAGCCAAGTTTTGCCTCGTTGTATGCAATAATTACTTCTTTAGGTCCATAGAACGTCAGCCCTTCTCCCAAAGCGCCCCTGCGTTTTTTGGTGATATAATACAATCCAAGTACCATGTCCTGAGATGGAACAGTAATTGGAGCACCGTTTGCAGGGTTAAGTATATTATGTGAAGCCAACATCAGCAGTTGCGCTTCGATGATAGCTTCGTTTCCAAGTGGCAGGTGAACTGCCATCTGGTCACCGTCGAAGTCAGCATTGAAAGCAGTGCAGACTAATGGGTGCAATTGAATAGCCTTTCCTTCAATAAGTTTGGGTTGAAAAGCCTGAATTCCCAAACGGTGCAGTGTTGGGGCCCGGTTAAGCATAACAGGATGCCCTTTGAGAACGTTTTCGAGAATGTCCCAAATTACTGAGTCACGACGTTCAACAATTTTTTTTGCCGATTTTACGGTTTTAACAATACCACGTTCAATCAATTTCCTGATAATAAACGGTTTGTATAACTCAGCTGCCATATCTTTTGGCAGACCACACTCATGCATTTTCAGCTCAGGACCAACCACAATAACCGATCGTGCAGAATAATCGACACGTTTCCCCAGCAGATTCTGACGGAAACGTCCCTGCTTCCCTTTCAAGCTGTCGCTTAGCGATTTCAGAGGTCTGTTAGCTTCGGTTTTAACGGCGTTTGATTTTCTGGAATTATCAAAAAGTGAATCAACGGCTTCCTGCAACATACGTTTTTCGTTACGCAGAATAACTTCTGGAGCTTTAATTTCGAGAAGCCTTTTGAGGCGGTTATTTCTAATAATTACGCGGCGATATAAATCATTCAGGTCGGAAGTTGCAAATCTGCCACCATCAAGCGGAACCAATGGTCTTAGTTCCGGAGGGATTACCGGTACAACCTTTACAATCATCCATTCCGGTTTATTTCTTCCTTCCGATTCACGGAAGGCTTCTACAACGCTCAAGCGTTTAAGAGCTTCGCTTTTACGTTGAAGAGACGTTTCTTTACCGGCTTTATCGCGTAAATCGTACGATAATTCGTCGAGATTTATTTTTGTAAGCAGATCAAAAATAGCTTCTGCACCCATTTTTGCGATGAACTTATTGGGGTCATCATCAGGGAGCATCTGGTTTTCCTTGGGCAAAGTATCCAGAATTGCAAGATATTCTTCTTCAGAAAGAAAGTCGAGCTGATTTACTCCATCGGCATTTTTAATACCTGGTTGTATTACAACATAACGTTCGTAATACACAATAGAGTCCATCTTCTTTGATGGAATTCCCAGCAGGTAACCAATTTTATTTGGCAGGGTTTTGAAATACCAGATGTGTGCAACCGGCACTTCTAGTTTTATATGCCCCATTCTTTCACGGCGCACTTTCTTCTCGGTAACTTCAACACCGCATCTGTCACATACAATACCTTTGTATCGTATTCTTTTGTATTTACCGCAATGGCATTCATAATCCTTTACAGGACCGAATATTCTTTCGCAAAACAAACCATCGCGTTCAGGCTTATAGGTGCGGTAATTGATGGTTTCAGGTTTTGTGACTTCACCGCTCGACCTGTCGAGAATATCTTCGGGCGAAGCAAGGCTGATACTTATTTTTGTGAAGTTCGATTTTACTTTTAAGTCTTTTCTGAAAGCCATAATAAATTATATATTCAATTTAATAATACTATTCCAATTCAACATTTAATCCAAGGCCACGCATTTCGTGGAGCAAAACGTTCAGCGATTCAGGAACACCTGGGTCCGGCATGGGATCACCCTTAACAATAGCTTCGTAAGTTTTAGCCCTGCCGATAACATCATCCGATTTAATGGTAAGAATTTCTCTTAAAATATTGGATGCCCCAAATGCTTCAAGAGCCCAAACTTCCATTTCACCAAAGCGTTGTCCTCCGAACTGTGCCTTACCGCCAAGGGGTTGCTGTGTAATCAGCGAATATGGACCTATGGAACGGGCGTGCATTTTGTCTTCAACCATGTGCCCAAGCTTCAGCATATATATTACGCCAACTGTGGCAGGCTGATCGAATTTCATTCCGGTACCACCATCATAGAGGTAGCATTTGCCAAATCGCGGGATTCCGGCTTTCTCAGTGTAATCGTTTATCTGTTCAATAGTTGCCCCATCGAAAATCGGTGTGGCAAATTTCAGCCCCAGATTAACACCTGCCCATCCAAGAACAGTTTCGTAAATCTGTCCAAGGTTCATACGCGAAGGCACACCCAAAGGATTCAACACAATATCAACAGGAGTTCCATCTTCGAGGAATGGCATATCTTCCTGACGAACGATTTTAGCAACAATACCTTTGTTCCCATGCCGTCCGGCAAGTTTATCACCAACCGTGATCTTACGTTTACTAGCAAGATACACTTTTGCAAGCTGTACAATCCCTGCAGGTAGTTCATCGCCAATCGAGATGTTCAGTCGTTTACGACGGGCCTCTCCTTCGATTTTCTTATATTCTATCGAGTAATTGAAAAGGAGCTTTTCAATAATATCGTTTTTCTTTTTATCGGTGGTCCATTTGCAGGGGTTAACATTGATGTAATCCACCTCAAACAGCAGCTTCTGTGTAAATTTATTACCTTTAGGTATTACATCGTTATTCAGGTTGTCTTTCACTCCCTGCGAGGTTTTACCGTTTACAATAAAGAACAGTTTATCAACAAGGGCTTCTTTCAGAGCGTCGGCTTTTTTATTGAACTCACTCTCTATAGCATCGAGAAGCACTTTATCCTGATTCTTTGTTTTTCGGTCTTTAATAGTTTTTGAGAACAACTTCTTATTAATAACGACTCCATTGGTTGACGGAGATGCTTTAAGTGAAGCATCTTTAACATCACCTGCCTTTTCACCAAAAATTGCACGCAGCAACTTTTCTTCCGGCGATGGGTCTGATTCACCCTTTGGAGTAATTTTACCAATAAGTATATCCCCCGGTTTCACATATGCACCAATACGGATAATACCATTCTCATCAAGATCTTTAGTAGCAATTTCGCTTACGTTCGGAATGTCGGAAGTCAGTTCCTCAAGACCACGTTTCGTATCTCGAACCTCCAGCTGATGTTCTTCAATATGAATTGACGTGAAATAGTCATCACGGACTACCTTTTCTGAGATCACAATTGCATCCTCAAAGTTGTAGCCTTTCCATGGCATAAATGCCACTTTAAGATTTCTTCCCAACGCGAGTTCCCCATTTCGGGTAGCATAACCTTCGGAAAGTATCTGACCTTTAACAACCCTCTCTCCTTTTTTAACCAAGGGTTTCTGATTTACACAAGTGTTTTGGTTGGTTTTCTGAAATTTCTGAAGATTGTAAGCAGTAACGTCATCATGGAACGAAACAAATCTTTCCTCGTCGGTCAGGTCGTATCGTACAATTATTTCCTTTGCATCAACATACTCAACTACGCCATTTCCTTCGGCAATAACAAGTATTCTTGAGTCACGGGCTACTTCATATTCAATTCCGGTTCCCACGATGGGAGCTTCGGGATTTAACAACGGGACAGCCTGCCTCATCATGTTTGAGCCCATCAGAGCACGGTTTGCGTCGTCGTGTTCCAAAAATGGTATCAAGGATGCTGCTATCGAAGCAATCTGATTTGGAGCTACGTCCATCAGATGTACGCTTTCTTTTTCCGCCAATGGATAATCCGCTTCCAATCGGGCTTTTACTCTGGTGTTGGAAAATGTTCCATCAGGATCAAGCTTTGCATTTGCCTGTGCAATAATTTTTCTTTCTTCTTCTTCTGCGCTTAAAAACAGAACATCACCATCAATCTGAACTTTCCCGTTTTCAACCTGACGATATGGTGTTTCGATGAATCCCAATTTATTGATTTTGGCAAACACGCACAGAGATGAAATCAGACCGATATTCGGACCTTCGGGTGTTTCAATCGGGCAAAGACGTCCATAGTGTGTATAATGTACGTCGCGGACTTCGAACCCTGCTCTTTCTCTCGAAAGCCCACCTGGTCCCAATGCTGACATACGGCGTTTGTGTGTCATCTCAGCAAGTGGATTGGTTTGGTCCATGAACTGCGACAATTGGTTTGTCCCGAAAAATGAGTTGATTACCGAAGAAAGGGTTTTTGAATTAATCAGGTCGATAGGATGAAAAACTTCGTTATCGCGAACATTCATTCTTTCGCGTATTGTTCTTGCCATACGAGCAAGGCCAACGCCAAACTGGCTGGCAAGCTGCTCACCTACTGTCCTAACGCGACGATTACTCAAATGGTCGATATCATCGATATCGGCTTTTGAATTGATAAGCTTAATGAGGTATTTTATAATAGCGATTATATCGTCTCTGGTGAGCACTTTTGTTTCCATAGGGATTTCTAGGTTGAGTTTTTTATTCAGCCTGTACCGTCCTACTTCACCTAGATCATATCTTTTATCGGAGAAAAACAGCTTATCAATAACATCACGAGCGGTAGCTTCATCGGGGGGTTCACTGTTGCGGAGCTGGTGATAAATGTACACTACTGCTTCGTTTTCCGAATTGCAGGGGTCTTTTTGCAAAGTATTGTAAATAATTGCGTAGTCGGATGTTTTCTGATTTTCTTTATGGAGAAGAACCATTTTGGCCCCGGCGTCCACGATTAAATCAACATGTTCGTTGGTAAGAACCACTTCGCGGTCAACAATAACTTCGTTACGCTCTATTGAAACTACTTCACCTGTATCTTCGTCAACGAAATCTTCTGTCCAGGTTCTCAGTACTCTGGCAGCAAGGCGACGTCCAACAACTTTTTTTAGTGCAGTTTTACTAACTTTAATTTCTTCGGCAAGGTCGAAAATTTCAAGAATATCTTTGTCACTTTCAAAACCAATTGCCCTGAGTAATGTAGTAACTGGTAATTTCTTTTTTCTGTCGATATAGGCATACATCACCGAATTTATATCAGTTGCAAATTCAATCCATGAGCCCTTGAAAGGAATTATTCTGGCTGAATACAACTTTGTACCATTGGTATGAATGCTTTGACCGAAAAACACACCGGGTGAGCGGTGAAGCTGCGAAACTACAACTCGTTCGGCACCGTTTATCACAAATGTTCCGAAAGGTGTCATATATGGCACCGTGCCTAGCCACACATCCTGTATGGTTGTTTCAAAATCTTCGTGATCGGGGTCGGTGCAATATAATTTTAATTTTGCCTTTAGGGGAACACAATAGGTTAAACCTCTTTCAACACACTCCTGAATAGAATAACGGGGCAGGTCGACCGAATAATCGAGAAATTCAAGCACAAAATTATTTCGGGTATCCGAAATAGGAAAGTTTTCTTGAAAAACCTGAAAAAGTAATTCGTTTTTACGCTGCTCAGCTGTTGATTCTATCTGGAAAAACTCGCGGAATGATTTCAATTGAATTTCTAAGAAATCAGGATATTCCAGCTGATTTTGATTAGAACTAAAATTGATTCGTTCATTTCTTTTAATAGCCATTGATAATATTTTAATAAAGAACTAAATCAATAACAACGAAAGGTTTAAAACCCGTATATGGGTTTTAAACCTAAAATTCAAATGCCAAAAGCCAATTTATTTAACCTCAACTTCAGCTCCTGCTTCTTCGAGTTTAGCTTTTAATGAACTGGCTTCGTCTTTCGATACTTTTTCTTTCACCGGTTTTGGTGCAGCGTCAACAAGGTCTTTTGCTTCTTTGAGCCCCAGGCCTGTAAGTTCTTTTACAAGTTTAACAACCTGTAATTTTGCAGCACCGGCGGCTTTCAAAATAACATCAAACTCGGTTTGTTCTTCAACAACTGCGGCAGCGGCACCACCGGCAGTGGGAGCAGCAACTACTGCAGCTGCAGCAGCGGGTTCAATACCATATTCATTTTTAAGAATACTTGCCAACTCATTTACGTCTTTTACACTAAGATTAACTAATTCTTCAGCTAATTTTTTCAGATCTGCCATTTTTTTATAATTTTAATAATGAATCACTTTTGTTATTACTCTCTTTCAGCCAGTGTTTTTACAACTCCGGCTACAATGTGTTTACCTGAATTCAACTGACTTAGAAGCTGCTTCATTGGAGATTGCAGCAAGAAGATCAAATCGCCAATCAATTCATCTTTCGTTTTGATTGTTGCAAGTGCATCTAACTGGTCTTCTCCGATAAATACCATTTCCTCGGCATAAGCTGCTTTAAATACGGGCTTTTCATGGTTTTTTCTGAATTCCTTAATAAGTTTTCCCGGAGTGGAGGCAGTATTGCAAAACAAAACAGCTGTGTTATTCTGCAACGCAGGGTATAACTCTTCGTAATGTTTGCCTGCCCTCTCCAGTGCAAGCTTAAACAAGGTGTTTTTCACAACCACCATTTTTATGTCGGATTCAAAACATTTGCGCCTGAGGTCTGATACTTCCTGGGCATTCAATTCGGCTGCATCAGTCAGATAAAAGTGACTATACATACCGATTTGTTCTTTCAGTTGCTCAATCAGGACATCTTTTTCTTCACGTTTCATACATTCTTAATTCTAAAAGTTACTGAACTATAGATTTTGGGTCTATTTCGATACCTGGGCTCATAGTGCTCGACAGGAAAATACTTTGAATGTATGTTCCTTTAGCTGTGCTGGGTTTCAGTTTTACAATTGTCTGAACCAGTTCGCTGGCATTATCTACGATTTTTTCGGTCTCGAACGAAACTTTACCAATTCCAGCATGGATTATACCATACTTATCGACTTTAAAATCTATTTTACCTTTTTTCACATCAAGAACAGCTTTTCCGATTTCCTGAGTAACAGTACCTGATTTCGGATTGGGCATCAGACCACGCGGACCCAGTACGCGTCCGAGTTTACCAATTTTACCCATAATCATAGGTTGTGTTATTATGATATCCACATCAGTCCATCCGTTGGTTATCTTTTCGATGTAATCATCAAGTCCGACATAATCGGCTCCTGCTTCTTTGGCCTCCTGCTCTTTGTCGGGATTGCACAACACAAGCACCCTGATTTGCTTACCGGTTCCATGAGGCAGTGTAGTTATACCGCGAACCATTTGATTGGCTTTACGCGGGTCAACACCCAGTTTCACGTCAATATCAACGGAAGCATCGAATTTTGTATAGGTAATTTCCTTTACAAGTTTTGCAGCTTCTTTGATATCGTACTTTCTGGTTTTGTCAAGTTTCGATAAAGCTTCTTTTTTGTTTTTACTTATTCTTGCCATTTTAAAAAAAGTGCTTAAGTTTAATTTTTAAATGGTGACTCTCCACTAACAGTAATTCCCATACTCCTTGCAGTACCGGCAACCATTTTCATGGCAGATTCAATAGTAAAAGCATTTAGGTCGGGCATTTTGTCCGTTGCTATTGCTTTAACATCTTCCCATGAAACTGAGCCAACTTTGTTACGGTTGGGTTCAGCCGATCCTTTTTTAAGTTTTGCAATTTCGATGAGTTGCACGGCCACAGGGGGAGTTTTCACTATAAAGTCGAACGACTTATCAGAATACACCGTGATAATGACCGGTAATACTTTTCCGGCTCTATCCTGGGTTCTGGCGTTAAACTGTTTGCAGAACTCCATAATATTCACACCCTTTGAACCAAGTGCGGGTCCTACCGGCGGTGAAGGATTTGCAGCGCCACCTTTAATTTGTAATTTAATAAAATTCTCAATTTGTTTTGCCATAACACTAATTGAATAAGTGATTTTTACTCTTTTTCTACTTGCATAAAGCTCAATTCGAGCGGAGTTTTACGGCCAAATATTTTAACCATAACCTTCAGCTTTTTCTTTTCTTCATGCACTTCTTCAATAATTCCGTTAAAACCGTTAAACGGACCATCAATCACTTTAACCGCTTCGCCGGTATAGAAGGGAACGTTGATTTCTTCTGAGCTTTCGGTCAGTTCATCAACTTTTCCAAGAATACGGGCGACTTCGTTTGGTCGTAAAGGAATCGGTTTACCGTCGTTGGCACCAAGGAAGCCAAGCACACCGGGGACAGCTCTGATTATATGCTCTACCTCTCCATCAAGTATTGCTTCAATCAGAATATAGCCCGGAAAGAAATTTCTTTCTTTGCTTATTTTTTTGCCTTTCCGAACTTGGTAAACTTTTTCGGTTGGAATAAGCACCTGAGTAATTTGGTTTGTTAGTTTGGTTTTAGCAACTTCGTTTTCGAGGTATTCTTTTACCTTTTTTTCTTTGCCGCTAAGTGCTTTAACTACATACCATTTTTTTTCAAGATCACCCATAATGTTCCTCCAGCCTCTATTTATTAATAAAACAAGCCATATAGGAACTCAAGACCATTACGGAAAATAAGGTCCATTGCGAGCACCACGATAGCTATGATTACGGAAGCCACCATAACAACAATTGCACTAGTCTGCAATTCACTCCAAGTCGGCCATGTAACTTTATGGGCCAACTCATCGTATGTTTCTTTAAAGTATGCTGATATCTTTGCCATACACTTTATAATTTGCACGGGTGGCAGGCTTCGAACCCACAGCCTATGGTTTTGGAGACCATCGCTCTACCAATTGAGCTACACCCGTAAGTTTACAGAGTTGGCTTTGCAGCCAACCCTGAACCTACTTTATTCTCATTCAATAATTTCAATAATCTGACCGGCACCCACTGTGCGACCACCTTCGCGGATAGCAAACCTTAAACCAACGTTGCAAGCAACTTCGTAAATAAGGTTAATGGTAATGGTTACATTATCGCCGGGCATAACCATTTCAACGCCTTCTGGCAATTGAATTTCGCCGGTAATATCAAGGGTTCTGATATAGAACTGCGGACGGTAGTTATTGTGGAAAGGAGTGTGACGACCACCTTCTTCTTTTTTCAATACATAAACCTCAGCTTTCACCTTAGTATGCGGTTTGATGCTACCGGGCTTGGCAACAACCATACCCCTTTTAATTTCATTTTTATCGATACCGCGAAGCAACAGACCAACATTATCACCAGCTTCTCCTCTGTCGAGAATTTTGCGGAACATTTCCACACCAGTAACAACAGTTTTACGGTTTTCAGCACCCAGTCCGATAATGTGAACTTCATCACCTGTGTTAACAACACCGGTTTCAATACGACCAGTGGCAACAGTACCACGACCTGTAATTGAGAACACATCTTCAACCGGCATCAGGAATGGTTTTTCGATATCACGCGGAGGAATCGGAATCCATTCATCAACAGCTGCCATCAGCTCATATACTTTCTCAACCCATTTGGGTTCTGAATTCAGAGCGCCCAGAGCTGATCCGCGAATAACCGGACCTGTGCCACCTTCAAATTCGTAGAAATCTAGAAGTTCGCGAACTTCCATTTCAACCAATTCAATTAATTCTTCATCATCAACCATATCCACTTTATTCAGGAAAACAACGATTTTCGGTACGTTTACCTGACGAGCGAGCAAAATGTGTTCGCGTGTTTGTGGCATCGGACCATCGGTAGCAGCAACAACGAGTATTGCGCCGTCCATCTGGGCAGCACCGGTAACCATGTTCTTTACATAGTCGGCGTGACCCGGACAGTCAACGTGTGCATAGTGACGATTTTTTGTTTCATACTCAACGTGAGCGGTATTAATGGTAATACCTCTTTCTTTTTCTTCAGGAGCGTTGTCAATCGAATCGAAATCCCTGTAAACAGCCAGACCATCTGTTGCCAGCGCTTTGGTTATAGCAGCGGTCAGAGTGGTTTTTCCATGGTCAACGTGACCAATGGTTCCGATGTTAACGTGCGGTTTCGTTCTTGAGAATTTTTCTTTAGCCATGGGTTAAAAATTTACTAGTTATATTTGTTATACAATAAAAAAAATATTCGAGCCAAAGATGGGAATTGAACCCATGACCTCTTCCTTACCAAGGAAACGCTCTACCCCTGAGCTACTTTGGCAAAATTAAGAGCGGGAAACGAGACTCGGACTCGCGACCCCAACCTTGGAAGGGTTGTGCTCTACCAACTGAGCTATTCCCGCTTTCTTAACGTGGGGAGAGCAGGATTCGAACCTACGAAGGCGTACGCCAACAGATTTACAGTCTGCCCCAGTTGGCCACTTTGGTATCTCCCCATTTTAGAGTAATCACGAGCCAATGGACGGACTCGAACCGCCGACCGGCTGATTACAAATCAGCTGCTCTACCAACTGAGCTACATTGGCATTTTACTCACAATAATAACACATTAAAGAACGTTTTGGACAGTTTCCAAAAAGGTCTGCAAATGTAGTTATTATTTGATTATATCCAAATAAATGAAATTATTTTTTTCATTTTTTTTGCGTACGCTGTTTTTCTTTGGTCTTGCGTAGCTGCCGGCGAAGTGCATTTGTTGCACTGTCAATGGATTCCTCAAATGTACGGCTTTGTTTTTTTGCGAATATTTCGTTTGCTCCGGGTATCTTTAGTTTTATCTCTGCAACCTTATTTTCGTTTGTCTCCGAGTTTTCAATCCGTAAAACAACATCCGATGATATTATTTCATCGGATATCTGACTCAGTTTTGTAATTTTTCCATCAATAAAATCAAGCAACTTCTTGTCTGCATCAAAATGCAAGGAATGAATAGTAACTTTCATGATTTTTCCTCCTGTTGATTTTTATGCCCTAGGATGGGCTTGTTTATAAATTTCTTTCAGTTTTTCGAATGAACTGTGGGTGTAAACCTGTGTTGCCGCAAGATTGGCATGACCCAGTAATTCTTTTATTGCATTCAGGTCGGCACCGTTATTTAACATGTGTGTGGCAAAGGTATGGCGAAGAACATGCGGACTTTTCTTTTTATTTGTAGAAACCATACCAATGTAGTGCCGCACCTTGTGATATATGAACTTCACATATACTGGCTTTCCCTTGTCGGTAACAAAAAAACGGTCTTCTGCTGAAATACCTATCCCCATTTCGTTTTTTCGGTTAATATACTTTATAATTATCTCACCAAGGTATTTATTAAACGGAATAATTCGTTCCTTATTACGCTTTCCTAACACTTTAAGTTGGTTGGATTTTAAATCAATATCGATGTGCTTCATTTGCGCTGCTTCCGACAGACGCATCCCTGTGTTGTAAAGCATTTCTATTATGGCACGATCGCGTGCTCCACTGAAATCGTCGCCAAAACAGTCTTCATCAATAAAAAAATCGGTTTGCGATTGTGTGAGAAATACAGGAAGCTTCTTTTCGGTTTTTGGCGGGTGAATACCCACAGTCGGATTTTTCTGAATAACTCCTTCCCGTAGCAGGTATTTGTAAAAACTGCGAAGACTGGTTACTTTCCGCTGAATTGACCGGGGGCTATCTTTTTTTTCCGATGCCAGACTAACTATCCAGCTTCGAATTATATTACGTGAAGCATTCTCAACAGAAATTCCTGCTGTTTCCGACTCGATAAAGCTATTGAACTGCAACAAATCGTTGTTGTAGGCACTTATTGTGTTTTCGGAGTATCGCTTTTCGAATTTCAGGTATTTCAGGAACAAACCTATGTGCATCATCTTTAATCAACATCATTCTATTTTACGAAAAATGCCTCTGTAATGTTTCATCATTACAGAGACATTTCAAAATTAAATACGCTAATTTCTTATTTCTGAACCTCTTCCTGCAAATGCTGAATATAGATGGCTTTCAGTTTTTGCTGACGTTTTTCAATAGAAGGTTTTGTAAATGCCTGACGTACACGTAATTCCTTTACAACTCCGGTTTTTTCGAATTTACGTTTAAAACGTTTCAGCGCTTTGTCGATGTTTTCGCCTTCTTTTACAGGTATCACTATCATGATGCAAATATTTAATTATAATTTGGGTTGCAAAAATAGTGTATTTTTTAAAAGAACAAATAAAATTTCAGGTTATTTTTCACGCTTTTGCGATTATTCATAAAAATCTGTTTTTTTTCTTTGCTGAATTTCACGAATTATATATTTGCATTTTATTAAATAAATAAATCATGACGCTAATCAAATCAATCTCAGGCATCAGGGGTACCATAGGCGGTGTTCAGGGAGAAGGACTCACCCCTGTTGATATATGCAAATTTACTGCAGCATATGCCCAGTGGATGCAACACAGTAATTCCGCGAAAGTTGGCTTAACCATAGTAGTCGGGCGCGATGCCAGAATTTCGGGACCGGTAGTGCACAATTTTGTGTGCAACACACTCATATCAATGGGAATATCTGTTATTGACCTGGGCCTTGCCACAACACCAACAACCGAAATGGCTGTTATTCTCGAAAAAGCCGATGGTGGTATTATCATTACTGCCAGCCACAACCCACGCCAATGGAATGCACTTAAAATGCTTAACAGCAAAGGAGAATTCCTAACCGCTGAAGAAGGAATTCTGATACTGGAACTTGCAAATAAATCGGATTTTTCGTTTGCCGCAATTGATTCTCTTGGGAAAATAACTGAAATACTAAACTACGAAAATAAACACATCGATGAAATATTGAAGCTAACGCTTGTTCAACCCGAAGTCATCCGTAAGGCCCGTTTTAAAGTGGTGATCGACTGTGTAAATTCAGTAGGCGGCATTGTAATACCGAAACTCCTCAAAGCACTTGGAGTCATTGACGTTGTTGAACTATACTGCAATCCCAACGGAGAATTTCCGCACAACCCGGAACCGTTGCCCGAACATCTCAACGCTATCTCGCAGAAAATGACTGAAACCGGAGCCGATGTGGGCTTCGTGGTGGATCCGGATGTCGACAGGCTGGCGATTGTTTGCGAAGATGGAAGTATGTTCGGCGAAGAATACACCCTCGTTTCGGTTGCAGATTATGTCTTACAATACACCCCCGGCACAACAGTAAGTAATATGTCGTCGACACAAGCATTGCGCGACGTGTCCGCTGCCTACGGCTGCTCTTGTTTTTCGTCGGCAGTAGGCGAAGTGAACGTGGTTGCTATGATGAAACAACATCAGGCGGTAATCGGTGGTGAAGGCAACGGCGGTGTGATATATCCTGAACTGCATTACGGACGTGATGCACTGGTTGGTATCGCATTGTTTCTGACAAATCTTGCCAAGAGAGGAACCAAGGTATCGCAACTGCGCAACGGGTACCCTGCATATGTGATCTCTAAAAATAAAATTGAACTCAACCTCGGTGTTGATGTGGATAAGGTGCTTGAAAATGTAAAAAAACATTACTCAAACCACAACATCAGCACTATCGACGGAGTTAAAGTTGATTTTGGGAGTGAGTGGGTGCACCTGCGTAAGTCGAACACAGAGCCCATTATCAGAATATATGCCGAAAGCCAGACCCGAGAACAGGCCGACAATCTTGCACTGTCGGTAATAGAAAAAATAAAAAGCTATATGTAATACCAATTTTTGTAGAATCCTGCTTATTGTGGCAGAAAAGCAAATGTTTCTACATGTTTAAATCTTTGGTATATAGTTCTGTTTTTGTATTGCTGACCTCAAAAACCGTGTCGGCACCAAAAACAATACTGCGGTTGTCGTCGGTATGGCCTGCCGGAAAGCCAAAACAAACCGGGTAGGAATAGTCTGCAACATGTTCGGCAACGATCTGGTAAGCATTTTTTCCAAAAGGGTTTTTATTGTCAAGCATGTCGCTGAAACTGCCCACGATAAGCCCTGAAATATGTTGCAGCACACCCGCCAGTTTCAGGCTGATCATCATTCTGTCGATATGATACAAATATTCGTTAAGGTCTTCTATAAATAGTATCTTACCCTTCGTTTCAGGGAAATATGGTGTTCCAAGAAGCGAATACAGCACCGACAGATTTCCGCCGGTCACGACTGCCTCTGTTTTTCCGGCGCGGTTCATTTCGTGATGCGGCAATAGATAGTACATTCCCAATCCTTTCAGGGCGTTCAGGGCAGTATCGGTTGAAAGGGTTCCTGCAACCGAAAGGCTTTTGGTCATGGCTCCGTGAACCGATGCCACCCCTGCATTTCCAACATGTGCATGGAGTATGGTAATATCGCTGAAACCGAGCAGCCATTTAGGCTTCTTCATAAAGCCGTCCAACCTGATTGAAGGCAACAGTCTGATTGTACCATATCCACCCCGCGAGCAGATAATACAGGCAGCTTCGCTGTCGTCGAAGGCAGCCTGCACATCCATCAGGCGTTGAGCATCGGTCCCCGAGTACTGAAAATGCTGCGAAAGAACATGCTCACCCACCCGAATGTGAAAGCCGTTCCTTTCGAGGTTTTCAACAGCCGGGTAGAATTGTTTCGGGTCAATTTTTCCTGCAGGACTCACAATATGTATGGTATCGCCTTTCTGAAGCGGTGCCGGTATTATCATAATTTGTATTTCAACATATTTACAGTGTAAAATTCATTAATTTTTAATCACTTACAAAATTAAACTGCCTGTTTCATAACAGATTGTGATTTTTTACAATTCATTCGAATTAAAGCTTTTTTTGACAAAAAAACATCTCGACCTCGTTTGTAACGAGGTCGCATTTATGATAAGCATTTATAATGCGTTAATTGTAGTGCATTAGAAATGCACCAATAAATAAGTCCTCGTTGCAAACGAGGACTAGATTACGGAAAAACAGGCGGCAAAACCTCTTTTCGAAAACTCGCAGCGTTTGATTATATTTGCGCAGTTTTACAAATTGCATCATGAAAGAATTCAAACGATACCTGATAACTTCGGCACTGCCTTATGCCAACGGACCGGTACATATCGGACATCTGGCCGGTGTATATGTGCCTGCCGACATTTATGTGCGCTATCTCCGTGCCCGCAACCACGATGTGGTTTTCATCGGCGGAAGCGACGAACACGGGGTTCCCATTACCCTGCGTGCCCGTAAAGAAGGGCTTACACCCCAGAAGATTGTTGATCGTTATCACGAAATCATAAAAAAATCCTTTGCCGATTTTGGCATTTCGTTCGACATTTACAGCCGCACTAGCAATGCAATGCACCACGAAACTGCGGCAGAATTTTTTACCACACTTTACGAAAAAGGCGAATTTGTGGAACAGGCCAACCGCCAGTATTTCGACGAGCAGGAGCAACAGTTTCTTGCCGACCGCTACATCATGGGTACCTGCCCCAAATG
Source organism: Bacteroidales bacterium (assembly GCA_017994175.1). Lineage (GTDB taxonomy): Bacteria > Bacteroidota > Bacteroidia > Bacteroidales > ML635J-15 > JAGOEF01. Next base: position 41,860 of record JAGOLH010000003.1, read on the forward strand.
CGGTGCCGAAAATGCCTATGGCGACCAATGCGAAAAATGCGGATCTGCCCTCAGCCCCGACGAACTCATCAACCCGCGTTCCACCATCAGCGGTCAGGCTCCGGTTCTGAAAGAAACCAAACACTGGTATCTGCCTCTCGACAAATACGAAGGCTGGCTACGCCAATGGATACTCGAAGAGCACAAGGAGTGGAAACCCAATGTGTATGGTCAGTGCAAGTCGTGGATCGATGCAGGACTGAAACCCCGCGCCGTTACCCGCGACCTCGACTGGGGCGTTCCCGTTCCCCTCGACGAAGCCAAAGGCAAGGTGCTGTATGTGTGGTTTGATGCACCCATAGGATACATTTCGGCCACCCGTGAACTTACCCCCGACTGGGAAAAATACTGGAAAGACGAAGACACCCGTATGATTCACTTCATCGGGAAAGACAATATCGTGTTCCATTGCATTATATTCCCGGCCATGCTGAAGCATGAAGGCAGCTACATTCTGCCCGACAATGTGCCTGCCAACGAATTTCTGAATCTCGAAGGCGATAAAATCAGTACCTCGCGCAACTGGGCGGTATGGCTGCACGAGTATCTCAACGATTTTCCGGGGCAACAGGATGTGTTGCGCTACGTGCTCACCGCCAATGCTCCCGAAACCAAGGACAACGACTTCACGTGGAAAGATTTTCAGGCACGCAACAACAACGAACTGGTAGCCATTTTAGGCAACTTCGTGAACCGAGCCCTGGTGCTTACGCAGAAATATTTTGATGGCAAAGTACCCGAAGCCGACGGCAACAATGAATATGATTTTCAGCTCCGGCAGCTTTGCAGCGATTATAAAACAAACATCGAGGAAAATATCGGGCAGTTTAAGTTCCGCGAAGCCCTGAAAGAACTGATGAATATTGCCCGCCTCGGGAATAAATACCTGGCCGACACCGAGCCATGGAAGCTGATAAAAAAGGACGAAGATGCGGTGAAAACCATCTTGTATAACTCGCTGCAATTGTGTGCCCGTCTGGCGGTGCTGATGGAGCCTTTCCTGCCTTTCAGTGCTCAGAAGCTGAAAGATATGCTGTGCCTGCCGCAACTGAGTTGGGACGATTGTAAGAATTTCGACCTGTTGCTGTCGGGTCACAGTCTGGGTGAACCCGGTTTGCTTTTCGCTAAAATCGAAGATGCTGCCATCGAAGCCCAGATAAACAAACTGATGCAGACCAAAGCCGCCAACGAAGCCGCGGCACTGAAACCGGCTCCATCCAAAGAAAGCATCGAATACGACGATTTCATCAAACTCGATATTCGTATTGCCACCATTAAGGAAGCCGAAAAAGTACCCAAAGCCGATAAACTTCTCAAAATAGTTCTCGAAACCGGCCTCGACACCCGGGTTGTGGTGAGCGGAATAGCCCAGTACTACAAACCCGAAGACATTATTGGCAGACAGGTATGCCTGCTGGCCAATCTGGCACCCCGCAAACTCCGCGGCATCGAGTCGCAGGGTATGATTTTGATGGCCTCGGAACCCGATGGAACCCTGAAATTTGTGAGTCCGGAAAGCATAATGGTGAATGGTTCAACGGTGAGTTGAAGCTATCAGGCAATTAAGCAAAATACATAATGCTTTTTGCAATTTAGTAACGTGATATTCAGTACAGTATATCCTTTATTTAACAATAAACTTTTGTACTGAATCGTGTTCGCGGGTTTTTAAATGAACCAGATAGCTACCAGGGGCAAGCATCTCGGTGTTGACAGACTTGGTGTTTTGCCCGTGAAACATTTCTTTTCCGTTAATATCTGTAATGTAAACCTCGAATTCGGTATGGCTTGTTTCAATTAGAAGTACATCGTGTGCCGGATTGGGATATAACGAAAAATCTAATTCTGACTGCAAGGCCGGAGCGGAAACCTGAAAATTGACTGTGCCGTTCATCCAGCGATCGCAGTCGGGTACTTCGGCTTTAGCCAACACATGATAATCACCATTGAGATAATGGGTACCCAAGCTCATGGGCAGCCCAGTGCCATAGAAAACATTTAAAAGCGTATCGGTTCCGCAAAGGTTACAATAGAGCTTATACAGAACACTAAGTTCACTGCCGTCCATACTGATTTCGAGAGACTGGCTTTCTTCGTCAAAGCATCCAATAAGGTTCACAACCGCAGGGGCATCGATAACATGTAGATATAAAACATCTTCCCCTTCATGATAATATACACCCGTCTGTGAATAATTATTATTGAAAAACGAGTAAGTTTCTCCTTCACAGATATAAGCTTCGTAATGTATCTGTCCAACAAAAAAGCTATCCACAAAACGGATCGCAACCCCGGAATAATTCCAGTTTGATAAAGTAATCAACTCATTCTGAGCAACATCATCTTTAAACATCCAATAACTACCCCATTTACTGCTATGTACATTGTTGTCGGTTCCTAAATAAATGATATTGTTATCTTCTTTGTCACCATAATTAAATTCAATACCAAAAACCAGTAGCATCATATCTTGATATCCAACTTCGATTTGCCCAAAATCTTCTGAAGAATATAGTGTCACCCATTCCCCAATATTTGTACTATTAATAGGATAAAATGTAGTCTGCACAATATCGTCCCATGATTCAGAGTTAATGTTAAACTTAAAAACATGCCCCCTAATTGAAGTACTGTCGCTGGTGAGTGAGTCTATAAAAACCTGCAAAGAAACCGGGTTCCAAACTGTTGACGAAATTATATATGCATTGCCCAGCATCTCTCCATTCTTATGTCCAATATCGAAGCTGGATGGACCGATATGCCCATTTATACAATTATTATCGCGGGCAAAATAATTAGAAATTACCATCATTGTAGTATCAGCATTGTTTAGCGGAGAATAATCGCTGGCTGCTACCGGGTTTGAGCCTAAAATTATTTTAAGGGTGTCGAAACATTCTATTTCTGAAATATCGAAGCTGTTGAGATAATCAATAGTATCAACACAACCTGACATCAATACACCTCCCTGCACATTATCGTAAAATAATAGCTCATCGTTTTTGTTATAAACATATACAAAACATGAAGGAGTCACTTCGGAATATCCATTGTTTTTTACAATCCAGGAAAAGGATATTGCAGATAAAAAAGAAGTACAAAGAACAGCACCATAGTACGACGAAATATATGTATATTCGGGATAATTGAAAACTGCGTCATTATAATGAATAAAAAAATCCACTAATCTCAAATCATATTCTGGCAACTCGCTAAAAGCTACGTCGTCGATTTGCCAACCATAACCACTGCCAACCAGTGTGGCATCTGTCGTGAGCATCCTGAATCTAAGGCTCACATTGTCCTGCCCGGCAATAAATACAGGGGCAGTCATTTGATAATAATTATCACCATAAGCACCTACATTGACCTCTGTATTTACTTCCATTGAAGTCCAGGTTTCACCGTTGTCAGTACTGAAATCAACAAAAGTTTTATCACCGTTGAATGCCTTGTAGTTCTGATAAAAGCTAAGTTTAGGATGAATTGCTTCCGATAGATTAATGGAGTTGAAACATATACTTGCTTCAAATATCTCGGGATTACCTGTTACAAGGTCCGAAACACCATCGATATAGGCAAAACGGTCTCCTGAACCCGAATAGTCGCTAACATAGCGCCGGCCCATGTAAACCCAAAGCGGTGGAGCAGTTTCGGTGACTCCGTCTCCATCTATATCGTATTCAAATCCGTTGTCAGGGGTTGTATCGCCAACCTGCCAGTCATGCGTACCCATCGAATGCTCAAACGACCATAAAGGTATTTCTTCCTCGAAGTTTGCTTGCCAATGACAGTTGTCGAGCAATACAGGTCCGTTTTGCTGATGTGATTTGTGTGACCAAGTCGATGCTTCTGGAACCAGCACCTGAGAAAAACAGCTATAAGATATTAAGAAAGAAATCAATATTAATATAGCCTTTTTCATAGCAACTAAATTAGTGTTTCTACAAATTTAATGATAATTAAAACAAAATTACACTAAATATAACAAAAAAAGTAGGCATCTATCCTGTAGTATATAAACACGTTATATTGCAGTTGTAAGTTTTTATTACTTTCAGTCAGTATTTATTTGACATGTTTTTCAATTTGTCTGATTATATGCAGTTTGCTAAAATCATATCATAATATTTTGTAATTTTAGCTCATTGAACAAACCCTGCCAGATGAAGCTACTCACCCTTGTGCGACATGCCAAAAGCGACTGGGACAATGATTTCCAGGACTTCGACAGACCGCTGAACCATCGGGGTATGCATGATGCGCCTGCCATGGGGCAATGGATGAAGCAAATGCTTCCGCCGGCTGATCTGTTTCTGTCGAGCAGCGCACTGCGGGCAAAAACAACCGCTCTTTTAATTGCTTCGGCCTGTGGATTTCCGGAAGACAACATTGTTTTTACCGATAGTTTGTATCATTGCGGTGTGAGGGATTATTTAAAAATTCTTGAAATACAGCCGGAAAACATACAGCATATTGTTGTCTTTTCACACAATCCAGGCATCTCCACTTTTTCGACATATCTCTGTCCGAGATATCCCATAAGTTTCCCGACTTGCGGTGTAGTGCATTTGAATATATATGCCAATTCCTGGAGCGAAATAACGAAGAATAGCGGAAAAATTGAACAATATTGTTTTCCATCGATGATAAAATAAATGTAAAGCAAACTAAAAACAATCCAAAACGTCTATATGCGCATAAACTCTCAACAATGAAAAGAATACCTTTGGTTTTATTTGTTTTTGTTCTGATGTTGCAAGCAGCATTACTGTATTCGCAAAACAGGGAACTCAGTCAGCAGGAACAACAACAACTCATGAGTTACCCTGAACTGAAAATGCCTGAATCATACAAGAATAAATCGATACCCTACATGGTCGACAATTCGCAACTGGAATATTTCAGACCTATGTTTTCACAGGCAGGGATGAGTTGTGGGCAGGCTTCGAGCACTGGCATTTTGTTTACTTACGAAATGAACAGGGCAAGGGATGTTGCGGCAAACGTAAACGAGCACCTGTATCCCACGCATTTTGTTTACGACTGGGCTGCCGGCGATTGGGGTTCTAATGGCGTAAGCTACTACCATACGCTCGAAGTTCTCAGAACGGTAGGAACTCCGAATCAGGAAGAATACGGGGGCACCATCGATGCAGGCGGGAATCTGAGATGGATGACAGGTTACGATTTGTATTACAGTGCCATGCACAACCGAGTTAACTCTGTATATTGCATAAAGAATCTGAATACTGCAGCAGGTATTCAGACTCTGAAAAACTGGATGAACGACCATATGGACGGCTCAGAGCACGGTGGTTGCGCCATTTTCTATTCTACCGTACCCTACCCTGATGCAAATTTACCTGCCGGAACCGAAGAAGCAGGGAAGTATGTGATTACCGAGCTCTATGCAGGCACTTCTCATTCTATGGCCTTACTGGGATATAACGACAGCATACGTTACGATTATAATGGAGACGGGCAGTACACCAACAACCTTGATATCAACAACGACGGAGTTGTAAACGTAAACGACTGGGAAATTGGTGGGTTTAAAATGTGTAATACCTATTCAGGCGGACCATCATGGGCTGATGGCGGATTTTGCTATTTAACCTATAAGGCAGTTGCAGGAGGAGCTTTCTGGAATGCTGTGGTTCACGTAATGTATATCAATCCAACTTATGAACCAACCCTGACTATTAAATCAACCGTAACCTACGATAAGCGCAAACGTATTAAAATTGTAGCAGGTATGACAACCGACCTACTCTCTACTGTTCCTGAATATTACATCGATTTTCCGATTTTCGATTTTCAGGGGGGTGAACGTTACATGACCGGAGGTACCGCCGAGATTGATAAAACCCTTGAATTTGGTTTGGATATCACAGCTTTTCTGAATTATCTCCAACCCGGGCAACAGGCTAAATTTTTTCTCAAGGTAATGGAAAACGATGTGGAAGCCTATGGAAACGGTCAGATAAACTCATTTTCGGTAATCGACTATTCGTCGGGCACTGCAAGCGAAACCATATGCCCTCAAACCAATGTTACTATTACCAACAACACGGCAACCGCTGTAAGTCTGACGAAGACAGTAAATCATCATCCGCCTGAGTTGGATGATGATTTTCTACCTCCCGGTGCAATTTTATCGGATTATTCCCATACACTGACGGCTTCTTCAGGTACACCTCCCTACACTTTCAGTTTTGATACCGAATACGATATTCACTCCTCAACAGGAACTTTTCCAACAGGAGGTAGCAGTCTATCGATAAGCGGATTCACAGCAGTGAATCCGGGATTCAGCTTTCCGTTTGCCGGAAGCACCTATTCTACAATATATGTTTCAAACACGGGTTTGATCGTATTTCAGTCCGGCTTCAGCACGTCGCTGCCCTACAACGTTGACGACGACATCGTATTTGCGCATGCAAAATGTATTGCCCCGTATTATAACGCAGGCATAACTTCAACGGTAAAGAAACAAACCGGCAGTGGCTGGATTATTTTAACTTTCGATAACAGCGTGCTTGATTATTCGGTAAAACTGTTCGAAAACGGCGATATTGAGTTCATATACCAGAACAATGCCATGTCAGCGTCGAGCATATATTCCATTGGCGTTTCGCAAGGCGATATCAGGAATGTACAGCGTTTGATTTTCCCGAATCAGACCAATATTCCCAATGGATTTTCGTATTACCTAACAGCCCGTCAGGCACCCACCGAGTTTCAGCTTTCACCGGAAGGCGTTTTAACCGGCATACCCACACAAGAATATGTTTCGGAAGATTTTTACTTTAAAGTTACCGACAACCATAACCTTATCGACCGGAAAACACTGCCTTTTGTTACTGACGGACTGATTATGCAGTTCATACCCCACACTCCCGATGACGACATTCCTGAATATAACGAAACCGTTGATATCGAAATTACTGCAACAAACCCAATGACTTCTGCAGTCACAGGTATATCAGTAACAATGACCAGTGCCGATTCTTATATTATCATCACCGATGCCAATGCCACGCTGCCAAATATTAACCCTGGAGCAAATACGAATCTACTTAATGCACTCCAATTTCAAATTAATGCAAACACCCCCGACCAACACACGGCGCTATTTAATTTCTCTGTATCATCCGATCAGGACACGTGGAATTACGCCAAAACTTTTACAGTAAATTCGCCGAAAATTCAGCCCGGAGACGTTACCATTACTGATGGGAACGACAATGTGCTTGGTGCAGGTGAAAATGCTACGGTTACGGTTGAGATATTTAACAGCGGCCATGCTCCGGCAAGCCACATAAATATCAGTTTGTCGACAAGCGACCCATACCTGACTTTAAACTCTGACCCAGCGGATATTGCCAATCTGGCGGCTTCAGGTATGGCGGAAAGCAGTTTTTCAGTTTCGGCTGCTTCCATTATCCCTGAAACACATATAGCGGTAATTACAATGCAGGTTGTGGCCGATAACGGATATACCTGTTCCGAGAGCTTCGAAGTAACCATACATACGCCGGTAATTACCGCAGGTAGCCTCACAGTAAACGACGGATCTAACTTTTGTCTTGATGCAGGGGAAACCACCGAGATAAACATACCACTGAACAATGTAGGCCAGATATCAGCTCATAATGTCGTTGCTCAGCTCTCAACCTACGATGAATTCGTAACAATAAATGAAGCGACTTATTCCACTCCTTCCATCAATTTCGGAGAGTCGGCAATTTCATCGTTCAATATTTCGGTTTCATCTGATGCACCATTGGCACACTATGTTGTTTTCAACCTTCATATAACAGCGGCTGATGGTTTTGACGTAACCATACAGGTTGCCACCATTGTGGGTTTGATGATTGAAAATTTTGAATCTGGCGATTTAACGCTTTTCGATTGGATAACCACAGCCCCTGCCCCATGGTTTATTACAACCGAAGAGCCTTATGAAGGTTCCTATTGCTTGCGTTCGGGCGACATTAACGACAGTCAGTCAACAACACTGAGCATTGAAAACACTGTGGTTGTAGAAGGTGATATAAGTTTCTATTATAAAGTTTCCAGTGAAAATTATTACGATTTCCTTGAATTTTTAATCGACAATGTTGTGATTGCCTCATGGTCAGGAACTCATCCATGGTCACAATACAACTACACCGTTGCAACAGGCACACACACGTTTGCATGGCGATACAGAAAAGATGGTTCAATCAGTAATAATTCCGACTGCGCATGGATAGACTATATTGTTTTTCCGGCAGTTAACGGGTTACCACCAGTTTTTGCACTGGAACCCGCCAGCGTTGAAAAATGGATGTACTCCGACGAAACCGACACCGATACAATACTTATTTCAAACGCAGGGGGTGGTATTATTGATTACACCGTTGGTGTTGACTTCATCGATGTAAAAAGTACAAAAAACATAACCGGATCCACGCTAACTTGCAATACAAACAGCTTTATGGCAGGCGGAACTTACGATTTTGTATTCACTGCACATAATGCTTCAAATGATTCGGAATGGCTTAAAAGCATTACTATCGATTTTCCAGCCGGTTTTATAGTGAACAGTTATACCGATTTCATAGGTGGAAGCGGTGGAAATCTCATTTCGACCGATCCTGTTGGAGATGGGGCATCTGTAACATGGACTACAGCCAATCAGTGGGGAGTAATATACGATGGAGAGTCGGCAGTTGTTACCGTAAATGTTACCATAAGCAGCGGATTTGGGAATATGCTGGCTGATATCGACTATACACTTACCGGCGACATCTACGGTGCAGAACCCCACACCCTTGAAGGAGTGATACTTATGGCAAACCAGGGCAATTTTTGGCTGACGGTGATTCCATTTTCAGGACAACTTCTTTCACAGTCGGAAACCGAACTTTATCTTAACTTCAATACTGAGGGAATGGATAACGGGTACTATTATGCAAATCTGAGCATTACCCACAATAATGAAGTAAGCGTTGTTCCCATTACTCTGCATATTGTTACTGTGGACGTTCCCGAATCTGTTCAGGAAAATGTACAAATTTACCCGAATCCTTTCAGCAATACGGTGTATATTAATACAGCCAATCTGACAGAGCCAATACATCGTATCGAAATTACCGATGTTCAGGGCAGACTTCTTTATGTGTGCAGCAATCGCGAAATCTCTGCAAATGGCAATTGTATATGGTTAAATACACAAGGATTCATCAGCAGCACGGGAATATATTTTGTAAAAATTGTAATGGAACAGAAAACCGAAATCTACAAGCTGATAAAGGAATAAAAAAAGCAGGTTAACCCTGCTTTACGATTGCGAAATCAAAAAATTATTTAACCCTTTCCACGTATTCGCGTGTCGATGTATCGATTTTAATTTTGTCGCCAACATTCACAAACAAAGGTACCATAATGGTAGCTCCTGTTTCGATGGTAGCCTGTTTAAGGGTATTGGTGGCAGTGTCGCCTTTAATCCCCGGCTCTGTGTAAACAATTTCCATTTCCACGGTTGGGAGCAACTCGCATGTGAGTACCTGATCGTTTTCGGCATGAAACATCATTTCGACATTCTGACCTTCTTTTAGCAAATCGGCATTTTCGATAAGTTCTTGACTCAGTGCAATTTGCTCATAGGTTTCGTTGTGCATAAAATGAAAACCCATATCATCTTTATATAAATACTGATAGGGTCTTCTTTCGATACGAACTGTGTTGATTTTAACACCCGAATTGAATGTATTGTCTATTACACGCCCATTTTCGAGACTTTTCAGTTTTGTACGTACAAATGCACCACCCTTGCCGGGTTTTACATGCTGAAAATACACAATCTGGTACAGTTTCCCATTAAACTCTATGGTAAGGCCTCTTTTTATGTCTGCAGTAGTTGCCATAATTATTGTTTTTTCTGAATATAAATTTCGGTGCAAAAATAATATTTCAACGGAATTTTACGAATTATAAGCACGAAATATATGGTAATTATCAATTCTTGTTTAACTTTGTTGTTCCGCAACCAAAATTTATGGATTGCGTCATGTATTCGTAAAATGCTTAGAATATGAAAATTAGGTTTACTATTTTAATAATTTTTTTACTCTTTCTGGGGTATTCACTTTCTGCGAGTATCATTTATCACAATGTAAACCCCGACGAAGTAATCACACCACTTGCCGCTGAATATTTCATTGATATGAACAGCGATGCCGGCAACGATTTCTCGATACAAAACAATGTGGACGCAGGAAACAACATTTTTGAAATATTATTCGGATGTATTGGGGCTGGAGCAGATGTAGTTGGTACCGACATAGGCGGAGTTTTTTGTGTATCGGTTCTCACCAACGGTACAAATATCGGCGCAGGCAGTGGGTTCAGTGGTCAGGCCCCCATTTCGTATCCGTCGCTCAGAACTGCTTCGTACACTTCATGGCTGGGGCAGACCAACAAATTTATCGGTGTAAAATTCATGATTGGTGCAAATACATACTATGGATGGATACGTATTACTGTTTCAGGAACCAATGTGGTTACCGTTGTCGACTGGGCATACAACGACATTGCTGACGGAACCATCGCTGCAGGCGATATGGGCGGTGGAGGCACTGAAACCCTCGAGGCAAATTTTCTCGCATCATCTTACAATATCAACATTGGCGAGTGTATCAGTTTTCAGGATAATTCAATGGGAAATCCTACATTCTGGAGCTGGACTTTCGACGGGGCCGAAACACCCACCTCAAACCTGCAGAACCCGGAGGGCATTTGCTATTACACACCCGGAGTGTATGATGTAACCCTGAATATTCAGAACGCAACGAATACCGATACCTATATCTGCGTTGGTTGCATCACAGTTATTGACCAAACTATTGTACCCATTGCCAACTTCATTGCCGATCAGTTGGTGATACCAGCAGGTTCATCGGTGCAGTTCACCAGTACTTCTCAGAACGGACCATTCACCTCGTTTGCATGGGCATTTGAAGGCGGATTGCCATTCAGCTCAACCGATGAAACGCCGATGCTTATTTCGTACTCCACTCCCGGTGTTTATGACGTTCAGCTCACAGTAGTAAACACTCAGGGCAACGAAGATACCGAACTGAAGCAGGATTATATTAAAGTAGTACCGCTATCGACAGAACTACCAACGGTTAATTTCATTGCAGACCGAACCCTGATAGCTCCAGGAGAGTCGGTAAACTTTCATGATTTAAGCCACGGTCACCCGTATCAATGGGAGTGGAATTTTCAGGGAGGACTTCCTGTGATTTCATATGACCCAAATCCGGAGGGCATAGTATTCCCAAACCCCGGCACTTACAACGTTCAGCTGATTGCCATCAACAGTCTGGGATCAGATACACTTATCCGCAATGCATACATCACTGTCACAGATAATCCCACATGCACCGCACCTCCCGTACCGAATTTCAGGGCATCGAACAGATTGATTGTTGCCAGCAATAAAGTATATTTCGAAGATTTTACCACAAATAACCCATTTACATGGAATTGGTATTTCGAAGGCGGTTATCCAAGCTATTCCGACAACAGCAATATCACTGAAGGGATTGAATATAATGTTCCGGGAATTTACGACGTAACTTTGGCGGTAAACAATAGTTGCGGAAGTAATTACCTGATTAAAAACGATTATATCTATGTGTTCACAGGTCCGGTTTCGGTATATTGCGACTCGTTGAGAAATCTGGGGCCTGATGAAGTAGTAACCACGGTACCGGTAACAGGCTGGGGACACATTGCAGGCCATAACAGTCAGCGTGTAAAAGCTTATGCCGATTACTTCGAAGACCATAGTTTCACTCAAATTGAAGGTCTGGTGGTTCCAGTGCGTTTTTCTGATTACGGGTCGATTTTTTCGTATGTGAAGTTTTTCATCTGGGATGGAAGTACCACTTACCCCGATTCGGTTCTTGCAGAAAAGAAAGTGCTTATAAAGGATATTCCCGATAATTTCTACTCTGTAATTACCTTCGATGAACCTGTCGAAATAAATGGTCCTTTTTATGCAGGATTCAGTATTAATTATCCCGACGACGATGGAGACGGCATCAGCGACGACCGGTTTGTTGTAAGTGTTGCCGAACCACGTGGCGGATCGATTGTTTATAACACACTATATGTACAGGTAACGGGTGTTTGGTACACCTGTACTGAAAAATTCGGATTCTCGACTTCGACCGACATTCGGCCTGTGGCTTGCCTGGTTGATGTGGAAGACATTCTTGCCGATATGAAAATTAACATATATCCGAATCCCTGTCATGACGATGTTAATATCGATCTAAGCGGGTTTAGTTTCAACGAAGCAAGCATTGAGATTCTTGATATTACCGGCCGAACAATACAAAGTATCATAGCCGGATATCCCGATATTTACCAGTGTAGCATTTCGGGTGAACCTGCCGGTTTGTATTTTATCCAAATCACAATGGATGGCAAGCGCCTTACACGGAAGCTTTCTGTTGCGCGCTGATAAAATAATGCGCTACAGGGAAATCCCTTAAGAATCCATATTCCCATTTATTTCCCGGTTGAAATATATTTATATAGCTTGTCATTCCTACGCACAGGTTCGAAAAGTTTCACCGAAAACCGTACTCCCCTTTCAACGCTATGTACAGGTTGGTCATCAACCCTGATTTCATCTATCATGATTTCTACTACACCAGTTGTCGGACCAATGATGAGAATGGTCTCTCCGGGCATTAACGTATCGGGTGTTTCGATAATAAACTCTGCCACCTTGCTTTTTGAAAAATAGTTGCTGCATTTCCCTATGTGCTTTTTAGTGCGAGAAGCAGAAGATCCATAGTGCATACTCCATTCTCCCATCGGCTGTCCAAGATAATAGCCGTTCCAGAAGCCACGATTAAACACCAGCGTCAAACGCTTATTCCAGTTATGTATTCTTTCATCGGAATAGGTTCCATCGAAGCAGGCATTAATTGCTTCACGATAGCATTGGGTAACAGTTTTTACATATTCCGGTGCCCTGGCTCGTCCTTCAATTTTCAGAACCTTAACGCCGGCATTCAGTATTTTATTCAGGAAACCAATAGTATTCAAATCTTTAGGCGACATAATATATTCATTGTCGATTTCGAGTTGATAGCCGGTTTCCTTGTCGAAAACTTCGTATGCCCGCCTGCACGTCTGAAAGCACTCGCCGCGGTTTGCCGACTTGTTGAATTCATGCAGACTGAGATAACATTTTCCCGAAACAGCCATGCATAATGCACCATGAACAAAGATTTCGGTCTTAATTAAATTCCCAGAGGGGCCTTTGACTTGTTGTTCAGTAATTTTCCGGTTAATTTCGGCAACTTGCTTAAGACTCAACTCTCGGGCAAGCACCATTACATCGCACCATTGCGAAAAAAACTTCACTGCTTCGAAATTACTGATATTCAGTTGTGTTGACGCATGGACTTCAATGCCATTGCTGCGGGCATACTCCACAACAGCCATATCACTGGCAATGATCGCTGAAATATTATTGTTTTTTGCAGCAATAATCAACTCATGCATTTCGTCAATTTCGTCATCATAAATAACCGTATTAACAGTGAGATAGGTTCTTACCTTATGGTTGCCGCAAATACGACTGATCTCCTGCAAATCGTTCAACGTAAAATTGATCGCTGACCGGGAACGCATATTCAGCTTGCCGACTCCAAAATACACTGAAGTGGCTCCCGCCTGAATGGCAGCCATCAGGCTCTCGAAAGAGCCTACCGGCGACATCAGGTCAATATCGTTTGTAAACATTGTATTTTTTTGCAAAGCTATTAAAACATACCGATACAAAAGAAAGTATCGTTAAAAAAGCAATTCCAACATGCATCGTTAAAGAAAAGGGGCTGCCGGAAGAACCCGGCAAACCCCTGACAAACACGCTAAATTTATGATGTAGACTTGCACATTTCAAAGACTACAAAACAGAGAATAAGGTTGCATCTTTATTAAAAAAAATTAGCTTCTCAAAAGATAGCTGTTATAACCTGACAGATAAACCAAACCGTATCCCATAATGAAAATCGCTACGGTTGATGTCGATTTCTTTTTTGTATAAACTTTGCATATCAGCCGTAAACCAAGGCTCTGCCAATACTCCGAAATTGCCTGCAAAATACCAGCGCAAGTTCAGGCCTGCGTACCATCGAGGAATAAACTGCCGCAATGGGTACAGATTATTAACAGCATAAGACTGCTCCAATGAAGTCGGATAACTCCCGGAAGCGCCATTCAAAAACCCGAAGATAAAACCGGTTTGTGGTGTAATAATCAATCCGGCAGTATTGAAAGAATAGCCAACGATTAATGGGATTTCAACATAAGTAAACCTATTTCTGTACGAAACCGTATCGAAAGTAAATGATGTATCGGAAAGCATTAACAAGCTGGAATCAGTGATGTTGCACAACACAGAATCGACTCTCACAAAATATACAGTATCGCCTTGTATCCACGCCTCAAGATCGAGAATCCAGGTTGTATCGTTCACCCATGCTGTGTAGTTGTTGTATTCATATTCAAAACTATTGTGAACCATCATTTTTGTTTCAGGCTGCCGGTATGTTTCGTTATACTGTGCATAATTAATCCCTCCGATAAACCGCAGATGATGCTCCTGTAATGCTACATTTAAGCCAAACATATAGGAGTACTCCGGTTTATATGGCAATTTTTCACGATAGTGCGAATCGATTTCAGGGTTTGAGCTCTTCAGCTGTGTTCTGCCGGAAATAAGACTATATCCAGGTTCCAGACTTAAATAAGAGCCGGCGACAACAATGGGATCTCCCTTGAAATCAACCCCGATGGTATCGGGTATAACCGGTTGCCGAAACTCATAGTCCAGAAAGTTCAGGTTTGACCAGTATGCAGGGTCGGGTCGGTAATTCTGAAATGGAAATATTTTTCTGAACATCATGCGTTCTGGCGTTGGGTGAAATGATTTTTCGGCAGCGGCTGAACTTGCATTGGGTATGGGAGTATCAAAACCCTCATGAGCGGAGACAGCCAACTGTGCAACAGAATTATGGTGCAGATAGGCTGATTCTTTTGATAGTTGTGTTTGCTCAATAGATTCGGAAGCAGACAGTATATTTGCACTTCCGGTCTGCGATTGAGTAGTATATTTTAACCTCTGATTTTCAGGTGAGAATGAGTTTATTGGCTGAACATAATGCGAATGACTTATTACTTTTTCAATTTTCTCTTCTTTTTGTCGGGTAAGGTTGAACGCAGTAATCGTTCCGGCTGTAATTGTAACTATAGCTGCAACATTATATATGTTAAAAGAATAGGGTTTAAAGTACAAAAAGCGGTGCCAAACGAGTTTTGCATTTATTTTGCCCCAAATTTTCGAACCGGGAGTTGATCTGAAACCGGAAAAAGTTGATTTAACGATATATTTTATTCGCGCTGGCATAACTCCATGCTGTACTTTAGTCCACACTTTTTCTGAAGGCTTTGCATTAAAACCACCCAGCGACTCCTTAAAAAGGCTCTCTATATTGTTTTTATCATTCATACGCCAAGGTTTCTTTTTCTTTGCTAAGTAATGCAAGGTTATGCTGCAGAAACACTCTAGCACGGTGGTACTGCGATTTCGAAGTTCCCACATCAATACCAAGCATTTCGGCTATTTCCTTATGCTTAAGCCCTTCAATCGCAAAAAGGTTGAAAACTATTCTGAATCCATCGGGCATTCTATTCATTACAAATAGTAGCTCCTCTCTTGTGTAATCATCTCGTAAACTCAAAGAAGTGCTGTCGTCAGCACGTATTTCTTCAATTTCATCGTAGTCTTTATGGAAAAGATATTTACTATTTTTACGATAATAAGTGATTGCCGTGTTAGTAATTATTCTCCGCAACCAGCCCTCGAAAGAGCCAACATCAGTGTACTGATCGATATGTGTAAAAATTCTCACAAAAGCATCCTGCAAAATATCTTCGGCATCTTCACGATTTTTTGAATACCGCAATGCAACCCCCATTAAAACAGGTGCATACATGTCGTACAACGACTTTTGCGCCCGCTTTTCCATGCGTTTGCAGCCTTCAATAATTTCTAGCATGTTTGTCATAATCTACTTTTTATAGACTTCGTATTAGAAAAAAAGGTTGCATACAGGCAAAAATAAACAAGAGTTTTGAACCAGGCTAAGGTTTTACTACATTTGAAATGATTTTCGTAATTCTTTTCAACTATGAATATTCTCGATTGGGCTGAGCTTAAGCTGGAAGTAAATGATTGCAGAAAATGTCGCCTTGCCAAAACGCGTAAAAAAATTGTTTTTGGAATGGGCAATCCCTATGCCGGCATAATGATTATCGGAGAAGGACCCGGACAACAGGAGGATGAGCAGGGTTTACCTTTCGTTGGGAAATCGGGACAGCTTCTTGATAAGATACTTGATGCTTGTGGGTTTACCCGCAGTGAACACGTTTTTATTGCAAACATTGTTAAATGCCGGCCTCCTGAAAACCGTGAGCCCGCCCCTGATGAAAGAGAAGCTTGCATAGGTTATCTGCTGCGTCAGATTGAAATGATTGACCCTAAAATAATAATACTTTTAGGCAGAACAGCTCTGCAGGGATTAATTGGCGGTGGTCTAAAAGTTACCCAGCAACGAGGTCAATGGCTAACGTGGAAAAACATCGAAATAATGACAACTTATCACCCTTCGGCATTGCTCCGAAATCCCAATCTCAAACCGGAAGCATGGAACGACTTTAAAAAGGTGGTCGAAAAATACATTGATCTTATTGACAGCGAATTTGTTCCGCCCTATTCCAAATAATCTGGTCAAGTGAGAGGTTTCTCCCAGTATGGCTAATTCAGGAGAGGCTCGCCAGAAAATTCCTAAAACGATTTCAGTCTGATTAATTATAAGCCAAATCTTTATAACTTTGCAGCCGAAAATGCCAACAATGAAAGTTATCAGTATCGAAACAATGCGGTTCAGGGTTGATGGTGGTGCCATGTTTGGGGTAATTCCCAAAACCATGTGGAGCAAGCATCATTCTGCCGACCAAAATAATATGGTTGAACTGGCATGCCGTTCCCTGCTGATCGACAACGGAGAACGCAGGATATTGGTGGATACCGGACTGGGAAAAAAAATGAATTTTCAGGAGCTGAAGCACTATGCTGCCGAAAACTGCTATTCCCTTGACCTCTCGCTGAACGAAGCAGGATATACTAGCTCCGATATAACTGATGTAATAAACACACATTACCATTTCGACCATTGCGGAGGCAATACAATTATCGACCCGATAAGTGGCAATATCATCCCCGCTTTCGAAAATGCTGTGTACTATATCAGCAAATCTCATTTCGAAACCAGTATCGGTCCAAACTACAGGGAGAAAACATCGTTTATGCAGGAAAATTTCGTACCTCTGAAAGAAGCCGGGAAACTTCGATTTCTTGATAACGAATGTGAGCTCATTCCAGGAGTATCAGTAAGGTTTTTTAACGGGCACACCAGGGGGCTGACTGCAGTTATGATAACCAAAAATTCGAAAACCCTTGTTTTTACTGGTGACATGTTGCCTGCTGCAGCATTTGTACCTTTATCATGGATTTCGGCTTACGATATCGAACCATTGAAAACACTCGAAGAAAAACAACAATTCTTTAAAGAAGCCATAGAAAAAGATTATACGCTATTTTTTCAGCATGATGCATTGCATGAGTGTGGTTCACTTATTGCCACTGAAAGGGGAGTCAGAATAAACAAAACTTTTGACCTAGCAACATGGTGAAAAACCTTTATATAGCATTGATTTTTGCATTTGCCTTATTATTCATGCAAGGGTGCAGTGTTTTCCAGAATAAACAGCAGATCCTTACCGAAAAAATTACCCGACACCAGTGGGTTGTAAACTCCTATGTTGACAACAGTATTAATGAGATGCTCGAAATGCCCGAAGTAATTTACGAATTTCAACGCGATGGGACTTTTTCGAAAACCTATGAAAATGGTGAAATTTATATTGCCGAGTGGAGCTTTTCGGAAGATGCTGATTATATAAGCATCGGAAACAATACTTTTAAAGTGAATACACTTACAAATAGACTGATGGGATTTAGCTACGGTGACATTGATATATTTTTTGTTCCCGTAAAATAGTTTGCAAGGCATTGAAAATATTACATACAACAAACATGAAAAAAGAAATAAAACTTACCCGCAGAACCGAAAAAGAAAAAACTCAGAAAAGCGATGGCCTTATCCGCCTGAACAAATACATTTCCAATTCTGGAATATGCTCAAGACGGGAGGCTGACAACCATATTCAAAATGGGTCTGTTATGGTGAACGGGACTGTAGTTACCGACCTAGGAGTAAAGGTGAAACCCGGAGATGAAATACGTTTCAAAGGAAAAAAAATAGCCCCTGAACGCAAAGTGTATATTTTACTTAACAAACCCAAGGATTTTGTTACTACAACCGACGATCCGCAAGGGCGAAATATTGTAACCGACCTGATAAAAGACGCCTGCAGTGAAAGGATATATCCGGTAGGTCGGCTCGACCGTGAAACAACAGGCTTGCTATTGCTTACCAACGATGGAGAACTTGCAAAAGTACTTACTCACCCCTCATATGCAAAAGTAAAAATCTATCGGGCTGTTCTCGATAAGCCCCTAAGTAAAAGCGATCTCGAAGCCATTCGCGCCGGGTTTGAGCTTGAAGATGGGTTCATTGCTGCCGACCAGATTGATTATGTTTCGGAAGACAAATTAGAAGTTGGTATAGAGCTACATTCCGGAAGAAACCGTATTGTGCGTCGCATTTTTGAACACCTTGGATATCGGTTAAAAAAATTAGACCGCGTGTACTATGCCGGACTCACTAAGAAAGACCTGCCTAGGGGCAAATGGCGTTTTCTCACACCTGCCGAAATTTCGATGCTTAAAATGGGGGCTTACCGCTAAAGCATCAAGGGCGTTTATGAAAAATTTACTGCTGATAATACCTTTGTTGATGTTGTCGGCATTTGCTTTTTCCCAACAAAAAGTAAAGGGGTCTGTTTATGATTCCAATACAAAAGAGCCACTTGCTTTTGTGAATATTGTTTACAACGATCGTCAGCAGGGAACCACAACCGATATGGATGGGCATTTCAGTATTGATAGCAAAGAGCCGGTTCAATATCTAATAGTGAGTTATATCGGCTACCAGAAAGACACCATTCTAAAAAATGAATTCAGCGGTAAAACAGACTTGAAAATATTTATGAGTCCGGTTGCAACAACTTTGGGAGAAGTAACCGTACTACCCGGTGAAAATCCGGCACATAGGATCATTCAACTGGTAATTGATAACCGCGACTTGAATAATCCTGAAAAAATGCAGTCGTTCGCTTACACCTCCTATAATAAACTATACGCTACCGTTGACCTGACTTCGATTCCTGTTATCGATACCTTGAGCAACTATACTGACAGCATTGTGTTTACTCCCGGAGCAGCCGATACCATTCCCGACTCAACCATTAACAGCCTCAACCGCGCCAAACAGATTACCGACAGCATGTACTTCTTTATGATGGAATCGGTAAGTGAACGCAAGTTCAGGTCTCCTGACAAGAACAGTGAGGTGGTGATTGCAAATAAAATGTCAGGATTGAAAAATCCGTTGTTTTTCATGCTTGCCACGCAAATGCAGTCGTTTTCGTTTTACAGCGACCTTATCACGGTTTACGATAAGACTTATCTGAGTCCGGTAAGCAAAGGCAGCACCGAAAAGTATCTCTTCATTATTGAGGACACACTTTTTAGCGAAGAATACGACACCATTTTTGTAATTTCGTTTCGCCCACGAAAAAACAAAAACTTTGAAGGACTGAAAGGGATTTTGCACATCAACTCTCGTAGGTATGCACTACAAAACGTAATGGCAGAGCCAGATGCGCAGGATCCAATGCTTTCGGTGTCGATTCAGCAGAAATATGAGTTCGTTGATGGCACGCAGTGGTTTCCGGTGCAACTGAATACCAATTTTACCTTTAACTCGCTTCAGCTGATGGTAGATAACTATTCTGTCCCGTTGCTTGGTATCGGCAAAAGCTACATCAGTAACATACAAATAAATCCTGTTTTCAATAAAAACACATTTGACCATGTAGTAATTGAAAGTGATAAAAATGCCAATAAAAAAACTGATGATTTCTGGAATGAGCACCGGCCTGACAGCCTGAGCCAACGCGAGCAGCTTACCTATCAGTTTATCGACAGCGTGGGCGAAGCAGAAAAATTTGACAAAAAAATTGCAATACTAGAATATGTGGCAAGCGGTTGCATTCCTGTTGGGTTTGTAAGCATCGACCTGAACCGTATTATGTGGTACAACAACTACGAAGGATATCGGCTGGGGTTTGGCCTTAAAACCAACGACAGAATCCTTCATTGGTTTTCTACTGGCGGGTATGCTGCTTATGGATTTAAAGACAAGGCAGTCAAATATGGAGGGCAGCTAGAGTTTTATCCTTATAAACCTGCAGAAATATTGCTTGGTTTGTACTATTCCAACGACGTTGAAATAAGCGATTATTACCGCTTCAGATGGAGCAACGGTTTTTTGAGTACCGAATCATACCGCGACCTACTAATTACAGAGATTGATCCGGTTGAAAAATACTTGTTCAGCGCTGAAGCTCGTGTTTTCCGATATATTAAAGCAAACTTGTATTGTTCTTACAACAACAAGCATGTTGTCGATTTCAACCGGTACTTTCTTGCTGATAACCCATTTCAAACCGGAATCACCGAGAACTCATTGCCCTTTGGCTTTTCATATTATGAAGCAGGAATCGCTATAAAATTTGCTTACAAAGAAAAATTCCTGCAAACACCGAAGAATAACAAGATCAGCCTTGGTACGGATTATCCGATACTATGGTTAAACTATTCCGCAGGAATTCCATCCTTTGATAACGCACAGATTTATCATAAATTTCAAGCACGGCTGAGCAAAAAATTTAAAACCACTGTTTACGGGAACTCCTATGCAACCCTAGTAGCAGGCTGGGCAAGCGAGACAACTCCATACACCCTGCTTTACAAGGGTCCTGGAACACAAGGATGGCTTGATGTTTCTACTACCTTCAATACTATGGGTGTAAATGAATTTATCTCTGATCGATTTGCGCATTTGTTTCTTAAGCACGATTTTGGGAGCCTGTTGTTCCGTACAAAAAAATGGAAACCCGAATTATGTGTACTCACCAATATAGGTTGGAGCGATTACTCCGATAAAACCCCTATCGTAACATCGCTACCCGGTTATAATAAACTGTACTATGAATCGGGTATTCAGATAAACTACATACTACGTGCTTTTTTTATCGGATATGGGTTCTCGGTGTATTACCGCTACGGGCCTTACCACCTACCGGAAACAATCGACAACTTTGCTTTTAAACTAACATTAACTTATAGTTTTGAATAGTACCCGGCAATAATCAACAACTACCAATGACGTATTATTACTACTGGGAATACAGAATGCAGAATACAGAAGGGGCGAATGGCAATTCAACCGCATAATTCTCTTGCTGGAGTTTTCGTTCACTCTCGTAACATCATGCCTCTATCGACCAACGAAATGCCCCCTTCTGAATTCTGTATTCTGTCTCCTGTATTCTGATTCCAGATACCAGGTCATTTTATATTGCTTTTATTGCCGCAATAATTAGCCCTCAACAAGGCAGAGATTGGGCTAAAATGTGTATAACTGAGTCCTTTTTAATTCGAAATAATCTTTAGCAGATCTCCTTCGATTGATGTTTGAGGAGTTTCGATAATACGTCCGAGCTCTGTATCGCCATCATAGAAAATAAATGTGGGAACAAGTTCAATTTTGTATGAAGCAACGTCGATTCCAGACAGCATCTTTTTATGGTCGAGGCAATACACTTCGAAGTTATCGGGGCACCAACCTGCAAGTTCTACAATTTTAAAAAAACGAGGAACTTCGCGCCTTGAATCGCTGCACCAGGTTCCTAGAAAAATAATTCCCGAAGCAGGAATATGTTCCTTCAACAAAGCAACAGTCGCACTGTCGGGGTGGTAATTATTGAACTCCTCATAGAACCAGCCACTGCAAAGCTCGTTTTCGAAATCAATCTTTTTACATTGCCCCAGCATGATTTTACTTCCGCTGGCAGAATCGGTAACAATTTCGTAGTTACTCTGTGCTGCAACTATTATGCTGCAGAAAATAAATACTATAAAAATGAAAATTCTGCTCATAAGTAATTTTTATGCAAATATATCGTTTTCTGAATTCAACAAACCTGAAAATTAATTATGGCAGGTGTAAAATAATTTCGATACAATTAAAAGTCTTACTGTATCTTTGCACGCATTATGAACCGCAGGTTTCGCCTTATAGTAATTTACCCGCTGCTTACAGTATCGATGATATTGTGGGCGTACTCGTATTTGTGGGCAAAAGACGCTTTGGTTTACTACAATCCGATTACACTGATTTGTATCAGGACTTTTATCTCAGCTGTTTTTATTTTACCGGTATTGTTCATATTGAAAAAGCAGATTTCGATTAAACGTAAGCATTTGCCTGCATTGGTTCTCTTGGCATTTTTCGAACCATTTTTGTATTTCATTGGAGAAACAAGCGGGCTGAATAAAGTTGACCCAGCCTCAACGGCCGTAATAATTTCTACAATCCCTCTTTTCACACCGTTGGCAGCATTTTATTTTCTGAAAGAAAAAGTGACTGCATGGAATATAGCCGGAATTGTGCTTTCATTAATTGGTATTGCTGTAATGGTGCTTGATCATCAGCTGAATATTCAGATTTCGGTTGAAGGGCTGTTATTTCTGACACTTGCTGTAGTTGCTGCCATAGGATACAGTGTTGTAATAAAGCGATTACCCGGAAATTATTCCGTTTTTACCATCATTTTTTATCAGAATGCCATTGGAGCCATTCTGTTTATTCCACTGGTTTTTATATTTGATTTTCAACAGTTACTGATTACCGGCTGGATTACTTCTGCAGTATGGCCCATTGTTAAACTTGGCGTATTCGCATCGACAATTGCTTTTTTATTCTACATGTATGCCCTAAAATTTATGGATATTACCAAAGTGAATATTTTTACCAATATGATACCGGTCTTCACCATATTAATTATGTGGATAGTAATGGATGAAGCTCCGGAGTTCAGAAAAGCAATCGGTATGGCTGTCGTGATAGTGGGGGTATTTGTGTCGCAAATAAGTTTAGGTAAAATCAGGAAAAGTGATACACCCGCAAAACATTAGGCAGGCAGCAAATCAGCACAAAAAAGAACTTCGTGAGCTGATAAAAAAGTTGAAGAGAAATGATAAAAGATTGCTCGACGACAAGGTTCACAGGTTACACTATCAGATTTTTGACTCATATAACTGTACTGCCTGCGCCAACTGCTGCCGGAGTCTCGGTCCAAAGCTTACAAATAAAGATATTGCACGGTTGGCTGACTATTTGAAAATAACAGATTCTGCATTTTTTCAAAAATATGTTGTCGAAGATGAGGATGGTGACTTTGTTTTCAGGGAAATGCCTTGTGTTTTTCTGCAATCTGACAATTTATGCGCTGTATATGATATCAGACCCAAGGCATGCAGAGAGTACCCGCATACCGATAAAACCAATTTTCATCAGATACTTGATTTAAGTTTGCTAAATGCAGAAATCTGCCCTGCTGTGTACGAAATTTTTGTAATCTTGCAAAAAAACAACTCATGAATGCAATTCAGCGTGAAGCAGTTGGTCGGCTTCGTGAACATCTTGCTCCGCTTTTCGCATCTGAAAATAGCGGTCATGACTTCATGCATCTTTTGCGGGTGGAAAAAATGGCCATGCACCTTGCTTTTCCGAATGGGGCCGACCCGTTTATCTGTTCATTGGCAGCCCTGCTGCATGAACACGATGATAATAAACTCACCCATATAACCGGGGGAAAAGATGAGGCTGTAAGATTGCTTATGATTACAGTAGAAAACGAAAACATCCGCAATCACGTACTTGAAATAATCAGCTCCCTTTCATATAAAGGCGCCTCGGTGGAGACCCCAATGAAAACCATTGAAGGAATGTGCGTGCAGGATGCCGACAGGCTCGATGCTATGGGAGCAGTTGGTATTGCCAGAACATTCTGCTTTTGTGGTGCCAGGAATCAGCCTATACACGACCCGGGCATTTCACCGGTAAATCACAAGGACGAAGACGATTATCATAAAGCAAAAGGCACAGGAATCAATCATTTCTACGAAAAGCTTCTCATCATAAAGGACAGAATGAATACAGAAGAAGCCAAAAGAATTGCCAATATCCGCCATAACTTTATGGAAGAATACCTCGATAGATTCCTCAAAGAATGTGAAGGAATACAATAATGGGTAAAGGAATGCGTTTGATTATTTAATATATTTGTCTCAAACAAATTAAATTCAAGCTGCTTGAAAACGATAAAACATATAGTACCAGTTTTATTACTATTCATCTCAATTACTATAGCACGAGGCCAAACCGGTGGAAACAACATATACGAGTTTTTGAATATCCCTCCTGCTGCTCACCTTGCAGCACTTGGTGGAAATAATGTTTCTGTTTTCGATAATGATCTGGGGTTTGTCTATGCTAACCCAGCCCTAATGCACGAGAGTTTCAGCAACAATCTTAGCCTGAACTATCATAATTATATCGCCGACATTAACTTTGCCTACGCTTCTTATGCCTTTCATTTCGATAAAGTTGGCACTTTCGGAGCTGGCATATACTACTTAAATTACGGCGATTTTACTCATGCGGATGAAACAGGACAGATCCTTGGGAACTTTTCTGCTTCCGATTATTCATTCAACGTGTATTATAACCGACCTCTATATGAACGCCTGTATGCCGGAGCAAGCCTAAAAATACTATACTCATCGATGTTTACGTATTATTCTTCCGGGTTTGCAGTAGATCTCGGGTTGCATTATTATTCGAAAGACAGCTTATTTTCTGCCGGGGTTGCTTTAAAGAATTTCGGCACACAACTCAAGCCTTATTTTCCAGGGAATTATGAACCCCTGCCCTACGACCTTCAGCTTGGTGTTACACAACGCCTTCGCCATGCGCCATTTCGCTTTTCGATAACCATGCAGGATTTGTTAAACTGGAGTCTGCGTTACGATAGTCCGTTGGATGACGGAAACGTTCTTGCAGCCGATGAAACAGCAAACGATACAGTGAATTTTACAATCAAGCTGAACAACTTTTTCCAAACGGTTGGCAATGCTGGAGATGAGTTTCTACGCCATATAATTGTCGGTGTCGAGATAGTACCATCACAAAACTTCTATATTGCCCTCGGCTTCAATTATCGCCGCCGTGCAGAAATGAAACTCGACACAAAAAGTGGTTTGCTAGGATTCTCGGTGGGTGCAGGTGTGAAAATATCGAAATTTAATCTGGGTTATAGCTTTGCCAATTATCATTTTTCGGGTAAATCGCATATGATTTCGCTATCAACTAATCTCAACTCTTTTTATAAGAAGAATGGTTCCTAAATATTGCTTTCCACTGTTTTGATCAAGAAAAAAAATATCATTATTGCCATTGACGGACATTCTTCATGCGGAAAAAGCACATTGGCGCGTAAACTAGCCGAAAAACTCAACTACACCTATATCGACAGCGGTGCGATGTATCGGGCTGTAACTCTGTATGCTATTGA
Organism: Bacteroidales bacterium; assembly: GCA_017994175.1. Taxonomy (GTDB): domain Bacteria; phylum Bacteroidota; class Bacteroidia; order Bacteroidales; family ML635J-15; genus JAGOEF01. Next base: position 67,708 of record JAGOLH010000003.1, read on the forward strand.
AAACGAATTAATCAATGCTTCCGGATTTGACGAAAACAAGCTCATTAAAGCATTGCCCAAAATACACATCCGTTTTCTCAAATTAGGTTGCAATAAGCCAAGGACTATTTTGAACAATATCGATGTTGAAGAAAAGATACGCAGTCTTGAGGTTTCGGCGGCTGTTAGCAAGGTAAGCGCTGTAGCCGAAATCAGAAAACACCTCGTTAAATTGCAGCGTAAGCTTTCGGAGAACGGCGGTGTGGTAATGGATGGCCGCGACATTGGTACGGTTGTATTTCCAAACGCCGAATTGAAAATTTTTCTCACAGCCTCAGCAGAAGTAAGAGCAAAACGGCGCTTCAAGGAGCTTACCGATAATGGGATTCAGGTAAGTTTTACTGAAGTGCTGGAGAATGTAATTAGCCGTGATTATCTGGACCAGTCGCGAACGGAAAGTCCGCTTCGAATGGCTGATGATGCCATATTGCTCGACAACAGCGATATCAATGCAGAAGAAACTCTGATGGTAGCACTTGCCATGGTTGATGTTGTTATGAATAAACAACTCGATATCAATGACAATTGAAATTGACCGGCATTCAGGTTTCTGCCCGGGTGTAACCAATGCCATCAAAATGGCAGAGCTCGAACTTGAGCAGAACGGAGTGCTGTATTGTCTGGGTGACATTGTGCACAATACTATTGAGGTAGAGCGCCTGAAAAAGAAAGGATTAATTATTATTGATTACAACCGATTCCAGAACCTGAAAGATGCAACCGTTTTAATCCGGGCTCATGGCGAACCTCCCGAAACATATAATACTGCAAAAAAAAATAACATATTACTTATCGATGCTTCCTGCAAAGTGGTACTGAACCTTCAGCGAAAAATCAGACAAGCAGAGGCAAACGGTGAAAAAGGTATTCAAATTGTAATCTATGGTAAAAAACAACATGCCGAAGTGAATGGATTGGTCGGACAAACCCATAGTAAAGCTATTGTTGTAAGCGAAATGCAAGACCTTAATCTTATTGATTTCAGCAAGCCGGTATTTTTTTTCTCACAAACCACACAAAGCCCCGAGAAGTATCGAGATATTATTGTTGAGGCAAAAAACAGGGCGACTCGAATTCTGGGGCATCACCGTAATATCGAGTTTCTGAACAGTATATGCCCGCTTGTGGCAAAACGGGAGCCTCTTATACAAAAATTTGCAACTGAACATAGCATTGTGTTGTTTGTAAGTGACCCCAAAAGCTCAAATGGAAAAATGCTGTATAATCTTTGCTCGGAAACAAACCCCAGGAGTTATTTTGTATCAGGTCCCGAAGATATAAAACCCGAATGGTTCAAGGCAGATGACCATGTAGGAATATGCGGAGCCACCAGCACACCTTTATGGTTGATGGAAGAAGTGGCCAGCTGTATTACCAATTTGGCTGAAAATATTCAATAAAAATCTATTCCGCTACCGGATTCGAAACAATTCCTGAAAAGAGAATTGCCCCAGTTGTAACCTCCCTGATGATAAACACAAATGGTCGGTCAAGAGTTAGATAAACCACGCCTGGATCAACTGAAGTAAGCTCAACTCCCACACTTGTAACTGCTGCCGCTTCTGTGCCTTTTTCGTCGACACTGATAAAGGTTTTGTGCTTTACTTCGCTTACAAACAGTCCTCCGGTACCATTAATTCCTGATAAATCAGCTAACCCACTGTCGAAAAGATCGTTCATACCCAGTGCAATTAGCATATCATTCAGCGTTTTTTCGTAGCTGAATTCAAACCGCGGCATACCAAGCGAAACCTTTGCAGTATACAGTCCGTTCTGCCATTGAGTCCATTTTTCTGAATCAAGCGTTGATACCAATTCTGCTGCCGTCTGTTCTATTGGTGGCAATATTACATCCATAACGAAATTCCCCTGTCCGTAAGGTAGCTCCGCGATCGCAACCTCATCAGAAAAATAATACTTCATTTCCGCTTCCTGATGCATCATGGAAACATCAATCTGTCCCCCACCCTGCAGATAAAATGGCTGATCGTATGTAGCCGATTCTTCAAACTCATATTTCCACTCCCCGTAAAAATAAACTGCGTTGATAAGAAACATTACCATATCGGGACCTATTTCTTCGAGAATCCTTTCGATTTTCCCATGGGTTTCATCGTTGACCCAATCATTGATTGTATTTAGCGCATCACCTGAACTGAAATCGAGAGAGGCAACCTCGGCATCGTAATAATTCTGGTTTACATCAAGAAATGATTGCAGCACGGTAAAATTATTACGATACCATATAGAATTTGCAATAGAAAGCTCAACGCGCGGATCTAGGGCAACAAGTTCCGACTTCAGGTATCTGAAATATTCGTTGAAATCCTCCATTTCGTAACCTTCAAAATCCATAGTGGTCAGCATCTGGCTGAGCGTATTGTTTTTTGCGCCGTTGGCAGTCATTGCAAGTGCAAAATTAATGCTCAGCGGCGATATCATGATGTTTTTGGGTGCAGTTTCCGATTCTGATACTTCCCTCAGCATATTAAATGCAAAATGATTGCCCGAAACCACCATGTTTTTTTGTTGTGTCGTAAGCTTCAGGTCAACAATTTCGTTGTTTTGTTTTTTACATGCCGAAAAAACGATGGCAACACTGAAAAACACAATTAACAGGACTAAAGTTCTCATTGTTATGGAATCTTAGTTAATAATACTACTTTCAAATATAACTAATTAATAACGGTATGCTTATAAAATTAGTATCATCAAAAGAGCAACTGCCACGAATTATTCCATTAGTACAAATATCTCAAGAAACTCAGTATATCCATCCGGTTCATAGGTAATATCGCTAATTTCAGCAGGAATGAGAATTGTTTCTCCTTTCTTCAGGTTATATTTTTCGTTGTTATAGTGCAGGTTCACCTCTCCAAGAACACAAATAATAACAACAAAGCTGTCTTTATCGGCATAGCTACGTTCCAGGTTATTGAAAAGGCATACAATGTTGCACGAAAAATGCGGTGTTGTGATTATTGATGAACCTTTATCGGGCAACTTTGAATACAATGTTCTGGGATCAACTGTTTTTGAAAAATCAAGGACGTCAAGAGCCTGTTCAATATGCAGTTCACGCTTTTTACCATTTGCGTCGAATCGGTCAAAGTCCCAGATACGATAAGTAATATCGCTTGCCTGCTGTATTTCGGCAAGAACAATGTTTTTTCCAAGGCTATGCATTCTGCCTGCGGGAATATAGAAAACATCACCATACTGGGCATTTTCGTAGCAGGCAACTTCAGGCAAGGAATGGTTGCCTATTTTTTCAAGCAGCGTTTCGCGAGTGATGGTCCGGTTAAAGCCTGATACCAGTTTGGCTCCCTCTGCTGCATGTAAAACATACCATAATTCCGATTTGCCATAGCTTTCCAGATTCTCGGCAGCATAATCATCACCAGGGTGAACCTGAAACGATAAATCTTCGGTAGCATCAATCAGTTTAATCAACAATGGGAAATCGAGTCCGAAAGTATCGAAAACCTTTTCACCCACCAGATCGCCCATATACACTTCGATGAGTTCCTGAAGATTATTCCCTTTAAGATATCCATTAGTAACCACCGAAATATTCTCTGGTAATCCGCTGATTTCCCAGGATTCACCACAATTAGCCGGGGCACTTTTTTTATTAAACAAAGAAGCGAGGCGATTTCCACCCCAGATGCGCTGTTTATAAATAGGTCTGAATTTTAAAGGGTATAACATAAAATCTCAAGTAAATTCTTTATTTTTATTGTTCAAAAATACGATAAATTTCTTTTGATATGCTTATAATTGGAATTGCCGGTGGCACAGGCTCCGGGAAAACAACAGTAGTAAAAAAAATAATGGAGCGTTTTTCAGAAGATGAAGTTTCTGTAATTCCACAAGATTCATATTACCGCGATAATTCTGATCTTCCGTTGGAGAAAAGACAGGAAATGAATTTCGACCACCCCGATGCTATCGAATGGAGCTTACTCATCGACCACATAAAACGACTGAAACGTGGTGAAACGGTTATGCAACCTATGTACTCTTATCTTACATGCACCAGGCTGGAAGATGTTATACCGCTAAGTCCGCATAAAGTGGTAATTATTGAAGGCATCCTTATACTCGGGAACAAAGAACTTCGCGATCTGATGAACCTGAGAGTATTTGTGGACGCCGATGCCGACGACCGGTTGAGCAGGGTAATCCAGCGTGATATTATTGAACGTGGCAGGTCGGTAAACAAAGTACTGGAAAGGTATGAAAAAACGGTTAAACCTTCTCACCTTCAATTTATTGAGCCCACAAAGCGCTATGCTGACCTTATTGTGCCGCAAGGAGGAAACAATAGCGTAGCCATTGAATTGCTCACTCACTTTATAGAAATAAAATTAAAAAACTAAGTTATGATAATTGATTACAACAAGATTGCCCTGAATCAGGTGCTTTTTATTGATATCGAAACGGTTCCGGCAGTTCCGGTTTACGAAGAACTTAGCGAAAGTTTCAGGAAGCACTGGGAGCGTAAATCATCGTTTTTTCGAAATGCTGACGAATCGGCTTCTGATGTCTATCAAAGAGCCGGGATTTATGCTGAATTCGGAAAAATAATTTGCATCTCTGCTGGCTTTATAACAGAACGCAACGGCGACAAGCATTTTAGGGTAAAGTCGTTTTCTGGTGATACCGAAAAAGAACTGCTTACCGAGTTTTCTGCCATGCTCGATAGCTTTGCTCCCAAAGGTGATAAATATTTCTGCGGACATAATATCCGTGAATTTGATATACCGTATATTTCGAGAAGAATGCTTGTGAATCGAATACCATTGCCTGAAATGCTGAACAATGCCGGTAAAAAGCCATGGGACATGAAGCTTCTCGACACTATGGAACTATGGAAATTCGGAGATTTTAAGAATTATACTTCGCTCGAATTACTTGCTAACCTGTTTGGCATACCCACCCCGAAAGATGATATTGATGGAAGCATGGTGGCAGATGTTTACTACAACGAAAAGAATCTGAACCGCATAGTTACCTATTGCGAAAAAGATGTTCTCACGGTTGCACAGCTACTACTTTCTTACAGGTTGATGCCTTTAATTGAAGAGGCCAACATAATAAAAGCCTGATAATAAGTGATTATCGGATATAGCTTGAGTCAAGCGGTGTTTTTAACCAAAGAGCGGTATCGCTAACCGACAGAATTTTCAGTTTGTTCATTTCAAACTCCTCTTTTGAGTTGATGTATTTATCGAAAAAAGAAGCTGAAACAAGGTAAGGTGTTCCGGTATTTGGATCGAAAATTCTGATTTTATTCAAAAGGGAATCACAACTTTTCAAAATAATGTACTTCATCGACTTATCCCTTGCATTCCAGTCGTCACGCATTATTGTCACATAAGGAGTAAGCGATTTGGACAATTTCATCTGTTCCATTGCAAATGCCGACGCACCAACACTGCAATTTTGAATATAGTTTTCGTTCATGTGAAAACTAGCGGCAATTTGTAACATTAACGGCAGTAATGCCTCAAAATCGTTGAATTCAGCATTCACGCCAAGAACAATATAAGCCTTGCCAAGTCCTTTCTTCGTTTTTCCCATCTCTTCGTAGAACGGTGCCAAATTCAGTAAAATAAGTGTCTGGTATATCGTGTCGTTCGATGAATGTATTGCTCTCAACACCTTGGAAATACCATCGGACATAACAGGTGTTATTGTTTCGGAATTAATAATAATTGTATTATGAAAATCAGGGCAAATAGGTTTCATTGCTTTTGCCCATTCTGTTTCGAACATTAGGTAAAGATTCTCAAAATAACACTCCGGTGTAAAGGGCAGCACAACAGGCATATCGAAATAACCTATATCTAACCCCATATCCTGTATCGACTGAAAATCCTCACGCTTTTTTTCGATATGCTGATACACCGGGCCTATTTCGCCCAGCAAAAAAACACGATTGGCAGGCTTGATACTATCGTAAGCACAAAACGAAAAAGTTTCACAATTTCCGGCAGTTATTACTTTCCACGATTCCGGTATTTCGATGGAGAAAACACCCCCATCAAACTTTTTAAGTACCACATCGGGTGCATTCCGGCATTTCTTATCCGCTTCGTCATACTTCACTCTGATACCACAGGAAGAAAGGAGACCAAAAAGAAGAAGCAAACCTATGATTTTAAGCCTGATCATGCGACGAAAATTTCATAAAATTAAAAAATAATTTAGATAGCTCAATAAAAATGAATCATTCAAAAGGCAAAGTGTAATCATTGATTTTTTTCTACATTTGCTGATAATAATTTCAGAGCATCAAAAGCATGAACCAGGTAAGGATAGAACAAATTAAAATTCAGCTATGAATATTAATTTTCTGAGAAGTATAACACCAAGGTGGGTTATTTTTTTAATCGACCTGATGATATGCTTATTTTCGATTGTTTTTGCCTATTACCTTAGGTTCAACTTTAAAGTACCTGCTTACGAAATTGCCCGTTTTGTGTATGTTTTACCAATGGTTCTCAGCATCCGGGCAATCAGCTTTATTGTTTCCCGCTCATATGCTGGTATAGTTCGGCACACCAGTACCCGCGACATACAACGCATTATTCTTGTTTCAGCTATCAGCAGTGCAATTCTGGTAATATTAAATGTCATCACTTATTATCTGCAAAAGAGGTTTCTCATACCCATGTCGGTAATTATTATCGATTTTATAACAACCGCTTTTATCCTAAGCTTTTCACGCCTTTTAGTCAAAGCTGTTTTTCTTGAGTTCAACAATCCCAGGCGAAAGGCATTTTCTGTGGCTGTTTTTGGAACCGAAGAACTTGCCCTAATAACACAGCGCACCATTGACCGAGATACCGAATCACGCGATAAAGTAGTTGCTTTTTTCGATTTCGGTTCTAAAATGACGGGAAATAAAATCGAAGGGATTAGGGTTTTTGATATAAGCGATCTGGAAACCCAAATAAAGAAGCAGTTTATCAGTACCCTGATTATTGCAAAAAAGCAAATTCCGGTAGAAATAAAACAAAAAATAACCGATATCTGCCTCGACAACGATGTTGAAATCAAAGTAATACCGGATGTTTCTAAATGGATTAACGGGGAATTGAGCCTTCACCAGATTCAGAATATTAAAATCGAAGATTTGCTGCAACGTCCGGAAATCAAAATGGATAAAAAGCATATTCGTAAGCAACTTCTCGACAAAACCATACTGATTACCGGTGCAGCCGGGTCGATTGGAAGCGAAATAGTGCGACAGCTTACCAATTACAATCCAAAACATCTCGTCCTTTTTGATCAAGCCGAATCGCAGCTTTACGACATTGAACTGGAGCTTGAAGAAAAACTTGGCTTTCATAATTTTACAATTGTAATTGGCGATATAACCAACGCCGAGTTGGTTGAAAGAGTATTTACCAGCTTCAACCCTGAGTTCGTATATCATGCAGCCGCCTATAAGCATGTTCCGATGATGGAAAAGAATCCGGGCGCTGCAATTTTAAACAACGTTACAGGGACACGGCTTCTGGCCGATGCATCGCTGAAATTCAAAGTCCTTAAATTTGTAATGGTATCCACCGACAAAGCGGTGAACCCTACCAACGTGATGGGCGCCTCAAAACGTATTGCCGAAATTTATATTCAATCGCTGAATCAGTTTAAAAAATGCAAATTCATTACTACAAGATTTGGGAACGTGCTTGGCTCAAATGGTTCGGTAATACCACGATTTAAAAGACAGATTGAGTCGGGAGGACCTATTACGGTTACTCATCCCGAAATCACACGATTCTTCATGACCATACCCGAAGCATGTCAACTGGTTCTTGAAGCCGGCAGTATGGGTGAAGGCGGCGAAATCTTTATTTTTGACATGGGCGAATCTATAAAAATTGTAAATCTTGCCAAAAGGATGATTCAGCTTTCGGGTCTTAAACTGGGCGAAGATATTCAGATACGCTTTACCGGCCTCCGCCCGGGTGAAAAACTGTACGAAGAACTGCTTGCAACCAAAGAAAATACCGTACCCACCTACCACCCCCGAATAATGATTGCAAAAGTAAGGGAATACGATTTCAATACCATACAAGACCACATCGAAACATTAGTACAAATGATTGACAATAGCGAAAATATGGCACTTGTAAAAAAAATGAAAGAAATTGTACCAGAATTTATCAGCCAGAATTCACCTTACGAAGTGCTTGATCACTAAATTTTTTTTAGTTGATACCGGATAACAAAAATCAGCATTTGACAATGGCAGATTGATTTTGCATTAACTCCATGTTAAGGAAAAATTAGCCCAAAATAAAATTTTCTGAAATTTCGACTTTTTAGATTTTTTGAGTCGAAAATTCGAATATTTGTATTAATTTTGACTTTTAATACCATTTGAGTCGAAAAGTATGAATAGAAGCGATAAAGTCAGAGAGAATCTAATAAAATCAGCAAGACAAATGTTTGCACGATTCGGGTTCGAAAAAACCACCATGAACGAAATAGCCATTGAAGCCCGTAAAGGCAAAAGCTCACTCTACTACTATTTCACCAGTAAGGAAGAAGTGTTCCAGGCAGTGGTGGAGTATGAGGCCGATATGTTGCGTGAAAAATTAGCCGCGGCGTTCCGCGAGCCCGAAAATTTGCTCGATAAAATGAGAAATTATATAGTGGTGCGGTTTAACGAGATTATTAAACTGGGCAATTTATATCAGGCATTGCGCAACGATTTTCTGAATCACCTCGAATTTGTACAAAAGGCGCGGTTGAAATACGATAAACTTGAGCTTGAATTTTTTACCCTTGTGCTCAAACAAGGTTGTGAAAACGGAGTTTTCACAATCGAAAACCCAGAGCATGTTGCCAAAACATTTCATTTAACTATTAAAGCGGTAGAGCTTCCATTACTCATTTCCTATGAACAGGAAGTATTCGAAAAGCAGTTGAATACAATTATTGACATCGTTTTTTTCGGTTTGGTAAAAAGATGAATGTATGACTTATTTTAAACGTATTGCTCTGGTGCAGTTGCTAATATGGTTTATTGCAAACCCGCTGCATTCTCAAACCGACACCTTATATTTAAATCTCGGGCAATGCCGCGATATGGCGTTCAAGCACAATAGTAAAATTAAAATAGCAGAATGCCGCACACAAGCTGCCACGGAAATGCGAAAAGCAAGCTTCACAAAATACTTCGGTGAGTTTGGTTTTATGGGGCAATATCAGTACAGTAACCGTCAGATAAGCTTGTTCAATCAGGATCTTTTTTTGCCTGTGGTTCCCTTTTGGGCAATTGATGAAAACACGGGAACACTGCGCGAGGACATTCTCGAGAACCCACTTCTGAACGGAATTGTAAGCAACCCTCTTACAGGTGAAATATTTTACGACAGCCAGGGTAATCCCGCCTTCTGGTTGTATGGCTATTTGCCCTCTGATCAACTGAAATTCGGAACACATCAAAATTTCATGTTCGGGCCGTCATTGCTTCAACCCATTTATCTGGGGGGTAAAATAAGAAACATGGTAAAAGTTGCCGAAGCGGGAGAAGAAATTATGAAATCGAAGCAACTTCTCGATGAGGATGATGTAATTGTTCTTACAGAAGAAGCATACTGGCGGTGTGTAAGTGTACAGGAGCAAAAGGCATTGGCATACAAATACCGTGAACTGCTTAATCATCTTGTTGGAGACCTCGAAAACCTTTATGCTGAAGGGATAATTACCTACAATGATGTATTAAAAGCAAAATTAAAATTGAACGAAGCAGAGTTAAGCTGTCTGAAAGCCGACAACGGCCTGGCATTGTCGCAGATGGCATTGCTACAGATAATAGGTTTACCGTTGAATACACAGATTTCGCTTGACGGTAATCTCGACAAGCTTCCTGTGCTACCCAATCCTTCTGGGAGCTATGAAACGGCTTTGCAGAACAGAGAAGAGCTACATATTCTCGACAATACAATGAATATGGCAATTGCTCAGAAAAACATCGCACTTTCGCGGTTTCTACCCAATATTATGGCTTCAGCAAATTACCTTTTCGTCAACCCCAATCCCTACAACGCTTTCGAAAAAGAATTTGGCAGCGACTGGTCGTTGGGAGTTACCGTGCAGATACCTCTATTTCACTGGGGCGACAGGCTGCATACTATGCGCGCATCAAAAAAAATAATAGAGATATCGCAACTAATGAAGCAAGATGCTGAACAGATGATACAGCTAGAATTGGAGCAAGCATATTTTGTGTACACCGAAACCATGAAAAAATACGACCTGTGCGAAAAAGCACTGATCCAGTCCAAAGAAAACCTTCGCATGGCTAATGATGCCTATCAGGAAGGAATGCTTACCCTAGCCGACCTGCTCGAAGCTCAGGTTTTATGGCAACAAGCTTACTCTGAGCTTATTCAGGCAAAAACAGACCTAAAATTACAGGAGATCAATTACCGAAAAAAAACCGGGCAATTATAAAACACTCAGTATATGAAAAAATTCGCGATATATCTGTTTGCATTAATTTTGCTAATTATCTCTTGTAAAAGAGATGACAAACAACCACAAAAAGTTGAAAACAATCCGGTTGTTAAAACTACTATTGCCGTTGAAAAACAGTTTTCGCCGGAGCTGGAGTACTCCGGCACGTTCTTTCCGAACCGTGAAGCCAATCTTGGTGCTTCAATGCCTGGGAAAATCGAGAAGTTTTTTTACCCTGAAGGCACTTTTGTTACTTCCGGTACACTGCTTGTGGAAATGTCGGCTGAATTGCTTACCCAGGCACTCATTGAATATGATGCAATAAAAAAAGACTTTGAACGGGTTGAACGTCTCAGAGCGAAAGGAAGTATCAGTGAAATTGAATACGATCACCTGAAAGCCAAGCTGGAAGCATCGGAAGTGAAAACCGAAATGCTACACAAAAACACATCCGTAGTCGCTCCTTTCGATGGTATTATTGTTGAATATCTTGTAGAAGAAGGCGAAAACTATTTCTTCAACCTGAATTTTGATCCCGGTTACTCAAATACGTCAGGGATTTTACGTCTGATGCAGATCAACCCGTTGGTTGTAAAAATACAGGTCAATGAGAAAGAGTTGCAACAGTTGAAGAGTGGACAGAAAGTCAGCATCATGTGCGATGCAGTTTCGGGTAACGGACTCACAGGATTTGTGAAATACATTAAACCAATGCTCTCTACAGTTACCCGTACTGCAGAAGTTGAGATTGAGGTGCCTAATCCGGGGAACCGGCTTAAACCCGGAATGTTTGCACGCGTACTGTTGCACACCGAAGGGAGTTCTGCGGTATTTGTTCCAGTTGATGCCATTTATAGGCAGCCCGGCACTCCTGATGATTTTATTTTCGTGGTACATTCGGGCGTTGCACACCAAATGGCGGTGAAAAGAATTGCAATTATCGATCAGTGGGTAGCAGTTTCGGGCATATCCAAAGGAGATACAATTGTCACTCAGGGCAAGAATAAGCTGAAAGACAATCAACAGGTGATTATTAAAAACAACTAATCATGGGACTGCCCAAACTAACCGTTCAGAACCCGGTAACCACTGCAATGGTTTTTATTGCGCTGGTTATTTTTGGTGTCATTTCATGGATTTCTCTTCCACGTGACCTGATGCCTGACATCGAGCTTCCTGCAATTACTGTTATTACTATTTATCCAGGAGCTTCTGCAGAAGATGTTGAGTCGCAGGTTACCAATCCCCTTGAAGTAGTGTTAAGCGGAACAGAAAACCTGAAAAAATTATCCTCATCATCGCGCGAAAATGTTTCGTTCATTTCGATGCAATTCGATTGGGGCACCGATGTAAGCGATGCAGTAAACTCTGCCCGCGACCTGATGGAGCTTGCAAAAAGCAAACTCCCGGTAGATGCGATGAGCCCGTATATACTTAAAATTAACAGCTCAATGATTCCTGTTGTGGTTTATACTATTCAGGCTGACATAAGCTACAACGGACTCGAAAAGATCGCGTATGAGCAAATCATCGACCCCCTAAAAAAAGTACCCGGTGTAGGATCTGCTTTCATAATCGGTCAGCCGTCCCGCGAAATAAGTATCAATGTTGACCCTGTAAAACTGAAAGCATATAACCTCAACATTACACAGATTGCAACCATCCTGCAGGCCGAGAACATTACGATACCCGGCGGAAATGTCAGGTTCGACAAGTACGATTTTGCGGTTCGTATCCCAGGCGAAGTTAAGAACACGCAAGACATAGGGGAAATTGCCATCACCTCGTTCAACAATAGAATTATCCGGATGAAAGATATTGCTGAGATAACTGATGGGTATCGTGAGAAGGACGAAAAAGCATATAGCGATGGAAAAACGGCCGTTGGGTTATTTATTCAGAAGCAGACCGATGCCAACACATATGAGGTTTATACCGCCATTGTAGAAGAGATGGCTGGAATTCAGAAGAATCTTCCGGCTGATGTTAAAACAAATATTGTGTTCAATACTGCTGAAATCATAAAGGAAGTCACCTCTAATTTAAGCTCCACTATATGGTATGCAGGGCTATTTGTTTTAATTGTAGTATTAATTTTTCTCAGGGAATGGCGCAACAGCCTGATTATTATTCTATCGATTCCGGTTTCGATGGTGTTTGCATTTATCACCATGAAGTTGCTTGGTTACACAATGAACATATTTTCGCTTATATCGTTGATCGTAGCTATTGGAATGGTTGTGGACAACTCCATTGTTGTACTTGAAAACATAAACAAGCACATCGAAAACGGAGCGCGCCCCAAACAGGCCGCCATTTTTGCCACCGGAGAAATGGGGAACGCCATAACCGCATCAACACTTACAACAATATGTGTTTTTATACCGCTCATGTTCACCGGTGGTCTCGTCGGAGTACTTTTTAAACAGTTGGCAATACTGGTTTCGGTAACAATGGCTGCTTCTTTGTTAACCGCGCTCACCCTTACCCCGATGCTATCTTCGTTATTATTGAAAAACCAGGCACAGCACCGACAAAAGAGAAGCCGTCTGTTCAGGAGTAGTGAGAACATCTTCAATTCAATTGAAAACGGTTACCGAAGCAGCCTGAAATATGTGGTACGGTTTAAATACTTATTTATAAGCTTTGCCCTATTGCTGTTTCTACTCACAATATTCATATTCACCCGTCTGGGAAACAACTATATCCCCGATTTGGATGCAGGCGATATAATTGCCACCATTGAGCTTGAGGTTGGTACGAATGTTGATGAAACGGAGCGCGTAGCCAAAAAAGTTGAAAAAATATTTAACGACGAAATACCCGAAATGGTATCGCAATATACCATTGTAGGTCAATCGGAATCGAATCTGCTTACTGGCATCGGGTTCAAGGAAGGGAAAAACAGAGCCACAATAAGCGCTCACCTTTGTTTACCCCAATACAGGCAACGTACAGCAATCGAAATTGCTGAAGTTATCCGTTTGCGGCTTGCCGAAATACCTGAAATCGAGAATTATCAGGTAATAGGAGGTTCAATGTTGCAAAACATGCTACTAGGCAACAGCAAACCCGTTGAAATAAAAATCTCCGGAAAAAGTTTTGAAAAAATCAATGAAACAGCATTATACTTCGTGGAATTGCTGAAAAGCGACCAGAGGTTCAGTAACGTGGAATCTTCAATTGATCTTGGAAAACTAGAATATGTAGTTGATATCGATAAAGATAAAGCCTCATTGATGGGGCTCAACACTGCAATGATTGCCTTGCAGATACGTAATGGGATTTACGGGGCAGAAGCCGGAACTTATAAAGAAGAAGGCGACGATTATAAAATAGTGGTACGTTTCGGAAAAGATTACCGTAACAGCATTGAAGACCTGAAAAAAATAAACCTTTCAACCCTAATGGGTTCGCAGGTCGCTTTATCGAATGTTGCCGAAATCAAAGAGAGCTATGGTCCGCTTGAAATTAAACACGAAACACAATCGCGTTTTGTTACCGTGGGAGCCGAATTGAACGGTATCACCCTGAGCGAGGCTGCTCAAATTGTAAGGGAGATGATATCAAAAACTGATGCCGACCATGCTGTAAATATTGCCATCAGTGGTGAAGTTCTCGATAAAGAAGAGTCGTATTCCAACCTCCAGTGGATTTTTATTATCGGACTGGTATTGGTTTTTATGGTAATGGCATCGCAGTTTGAATCGCTTAAGGATCCTTTCATCATTTTATTTGCCATTCCATTCGCTATCATCGGTGTGGTTCTGGCATTTGTAATTACCGGCATACAACTGAATATTGTAAGTTTCGTGGGAGTAATCATGCTTCTCGGGATAGTAGTGAACAATGGGATTGTGCTTGTTGATTATACCAACCTACTTAGGGCACGTGGATGGTCGATCACAACAGCTGCTCTTGATGCGGGCAAGTCGAGATTGCGTCCGGTGCTGATGACATCGCTCACCACCATTCTGGCAATGATTCCGATGCTTTTCAGTAAAAGCATGGGGTCGGAATTGTGGATTCCGCTTGCTATTACCATGATCGGAGGGTTGACTGTTTCGTTGCTGATTACCTTGTACCTTATACCCTGCATATATTTATCGCTGAATCAGAAAGCACTGAAAAACGAAAAAAACAGATAATATGAAAATGATTTACATATCGTGCAACGTAAGCACTACCCATATAATAACAGAACTGCTCGACGCAGCAGGTATTGATGAGTATCAGATTTCCGACGATGTTGCTGCCCGGGTTTTCACCGGAAAACATCGTATGAATACTTCGGTGTGGCCCGGATATAACAATATTATTTTTGTACCACTCTGCGATGACAAAGCCGATGAAATCACTAATAAACTCCGGCAATACAACGCCTCCGTTCAAAATACCGATGAATTGGTCAGTGTAGGCAGTTGGAGTCTCGACGATTATTTTAATGATTGATTTTATAAAAAACCGGCACTGTTCTCTAGTTTAAATAAAATCAACAGTAAGGTAAAACAATAAGAAAAACTTATTTTTTCCCACTTTTAATTATTTAGACATCTCTATCATCCTATAACTGCTTGAGCAAATTGCGGATATCAGCTTTTTCTCGTACAATGTCACCGATTTTCGCAATGGGTATTCTTTCCTGTTCCATACTGTCGCGGTAGCGGATAGTTACAGTATTGTCAGTAGTTGTCTGATGATCGACGGTAATACAGAACGGTGTACCAACGGCATCCTGACGACGGTAACGGCGACCAATCGAATCTTTTTCATCGTACTGGCAAACCACATCAAATTTAAGTCCATCAATTATACCGCGTGCAATTTCGGGAAGTCCGTCCTTTTTTACCAGAGGCATAACGGCTGCCTTAACCGGTGCCAACGGGGCAGGAATTTTAAGAACAATACGCATTTCGTTTCCTACCTGCTCTTCGGTATAAGCTGCACTCAGCACCATAAGGAATGTTCTGTCGAGTCCAATAGACGTTTCAACCACATAAGGAACAAAGCTTTCACCTGTTTCCGAATCGAAATAGTTCATCTTCTTCCCCGAAAATTCCTGATGCCTCATCAAATCGAAATCGGTACGGGAATGAATACCTTCAATTTCTTTAAAGCCAAACGGAAAGGCATATTCAATATCATAGGCTGCATTGGCGTAATGCGCCAGTTTATCGTGCTTGTGCCAGCGATATTTTGCAGTATCGAAATCAAATGAATGATGCCATTTCATACGTTTTTCGCGCCATTTTTCAAACCACTCGAGTTCAGAGCCGGGTTTAACAAAATACTGCATTTCCATCTGCTCGAATTCACGCATGCGGAATATAAATTGTCGTGCAACAATTTCGTTGCGGAATGCCTTACCTGTTTGTGCAATTCCAAAAGGAAGCTTCATTCTCCCGGTTTTCATCACGTTCAGAAAGTTAACAAAAATACCCTGAGCTGTTTCGGGACGAAGATAAATTGTATCGGCACCTTCGGCAACTGATCCCATTTTAGTATCGAACATGAGGTTAAACTGCCTTACATCTGTCCAGTTTCTTGAACCCGAAATGGGGCATACAATTCCTAATTCTTCGATTAGCCTTTTTATTCCTGCGAGGTCATTCTCTTCAAGACAGGTTGTCATGGCAGCCCTCACTTCATCAGATTTTTGCTGATACTCAAGAATTCGCGGATTTGTTTCACGGAAAAGTTTTTCGTTGAAGCTTTCGCCAAATCTTTTCAATGCCTTCTCTACTTCCTTATTGACTTTATCTTCGAGTTTTGCAAGATAATCTTCGATGAGTACGTCGGCACGGTAGCGTTTTTTAGAATCTTTGTTGTCGATGAGCGGATCGTTGAACGCGTCGACATGCCCCGAAGCTTTCCATACCGTAGGATGCATAAAAATGGCTGCATCTATTCCTACCACCTCTTCGTTCATCTGTGTCATTGCCCGCCACCAGTAGTCACGTATATTGTTTTTCAGCTGTGCTCCATTCTGTCCATAGTCATACACAGCACTCAGTCCGTCGTAAATTTCGCTTGATTGAAATATAAAACCATACTCCTTGCAGTGCGAAATCAAGGTTTTAAAAAATTCTTCTCCATTCATTGTGTTTGTTTTAATTGCACAAAAATAGCAATGAAAAAGGTTTAAAAAAATTCTGCTTTTGTTTTCGTAATTTTGTGCTGTCTGACTAAAATTAATTATTGCTAACAGAAATCCGAATGCTATGGATTGCAGCGTTTTTACCGATAAAATAATCATTCCCAGCGATACCATGCTTAGGAATGCTCTTAAAGCGACTTACCCGTTGTGGAGAAACATAGAAGATTATATTATGACCAAGCAAACGGGTTTGCAAACCGAATGGGCTTTCCCCGGGGCAAAGTACGGGTGGAGCTATCGTATCCGCGATAAAAAGAGAGTAATTGTTTACTTGTTACCCCGTGATTCCTTTTTCATGGCGGCCTTTAACATCGGGGCCAAAGCATTTGAAGCCATTATGGGTACAGACGTTTCCGCGACAATTAAAACAGAGTTGTCGGAAGCAAAAGTGTATGCCGAAGGCAGAGGTATTCGCATCCCTGTTCATGATTCCGCGATTATTAATGATATTTTAACTTTGGTGGAAATAAAACTGATGTTTTAATTCTGGTTTAATTCATTTTTCGTTCGACTTTTTTTATTTACACAGATAGAAACTAAGTTAATTTTTCTTTAGGTTTTAAAAATTATTTTTCAACACCACGATAATATAACAATATACAAATTAACTTAGCATAAATTAATTTGAATCTCTATGACAAAATTTAAGCGTATCGGGGTTCTCACTTCGGGAGGCGATGCTCCTGGTATGAACGCAGCCATCAGAGCAGTCGTTCGTTCGGCAATTTATTATGGTATGAGCGTAACCGGCATAAGGCGCGGGTATGCAGGAATGATTCTGGGTGACTTCATGGAAATGACATCACGCGATGTGGGCAATATAATACAGCGGGGTGGAACTATTCTCCGGACCGCCCGCAGTGATGAATTCAGGACTAAAGAAGGTCGCTATATCGCATACAGAAACCTCGTGGAAGCTGGTATTGAGGCCTTGATTGCTATTGGTGGAGATGGTACTTTCAAAGGAGCCAAATTATTTACAGAAGAATACAATTATCCGATAATCGGACTTCCGGGGACCATTGATAATGATCTGTATGGTACTGATATGACAATTGGTTATGATACAGCCATTAATACAGCCATTCAGGCTATTGATAAAATAAGAGATACAGCAAGTTCCCACGACCGTTTATTTTTTGTGGAAGTAATGGGCCGCGATGCCGGCTTCATTGCCCTGCGCAGTGCCATTGGTTGCGGGGCTGAAGATGTTCTTGTTCCTGAGGTTGAGACCAACATGGATGAAGTTTGTGCCAACCTCGCCAACAGCGTGCAAAAAACTAAAAACAGCGGAGTGGTTATCGTTTCGGAGGGAGATGATGCCGGAGGTGCGATGAAAATTGCAGAAATTGTTAAACAGCGTTTGCCTGATATGGATATCAGAGTTTCTATACTTGGTCACCTTCAAAGAGGAGGCGCTCCTTCGGCTTTCGACAGGTATCTTGCCAGCAAACTTGGGCTTGCAGCCGTAGAAGCATTACTCGACGATCAGCGCAGTGTGATGGTTGGTCTGATAAAAAATGAAACCGCTCTTATACCCTTTAATCAGGCAATAAAACATCATAAAGACATAAACCGGAAAATGCTGGAAATGCTTTATATTTTAAACACTTGATAAGAAGGCATACGGTCAGTCGCTAAATTTATGAAATATGCCCAAATAATTATACCTGTAGCACTCAACGGGAGTTTTACCTATATAGTTCCCGATAGCCTATGCTCCATTGCTGAACAGGGGTCTTCGGTGGTGGTTAATTTTGGTAAATCCAAACTCTATACCGGTATAATTTCAGGGTTTACCGAACACCCCGATAGCCAGTTAAAACTGAAAGAAATACTCTCATGCTCCTCAAAACCTGTAACCAACATGGCACAGATGGAACTATGGAATTGGGTTGCACAATACTATTGCTGTTCAATAGGGGAGGTAATGAAAGCAGCGCTGCCCGCGGGTATACGACCTGACAGTGAAAGCCGTTACATAAAAAATGACACATTCAGCGACTACCATTCGCTACCCGAAAAACAAAGAATTGTTTTGAACTACCTTTCCCCTGAGAAACCCAAAGGAATTCAAGAAATTATTCGCAACACTGGCATCAGGAACCCTATCCCAGACCTTAACAAACTGGCAGAGCGTGGTGCCGTTCAATGCGTTCAGTTCTTGTCGGGTGTATATAAGCCCTTGTATCGGAAATTTATATCCCTAAATTTTATTTCCGCCGAACAAGCCCACAGCGTGCTCGACTCACTGAAACGCGCACCAAAGCAGGCGCAAATGCTTGCCTTTCTCATTGAACAAGCCGGTGAAGAGTACGGTTCTTTCCAGGCAGAGCTCTCCGAAGTTTTAACATCAACAGGCCTTGATGCGCAGACAGTAATTGCTCTCTCGAAAAAAAACATCATTTCCTTCGTTCTGAAAGAAACAAGCAGATTTCAACAGACCGAAAACACAAGTTTGTTAAAAGAGTTAAGTGCGGTACAACTCAACTGTTTGAAAGAAATCAAGGCTGTTTTTAATGAAAACAAGGTCTGCCTGTTGCATGGAGTAAATTCCTCGGGGAAAACCGAAATCTATCTTCATCTTATTGATGAAACTGTCAGAAACAACCACACAGCCCTGTATCTGCTACCTGAAATTGCCATTACTACCCAAATAGTGCATCGTATAAAATCGGTTTTTGGTAACATTGTCGGGGTATATCACAGTAAATACAGCGATTCGGAGCGGGTTGAAGTCTGGAAAAAAATTCAGGATGGTCAACTTAAAGTAATTATTGGGGTAAGGTCGTCGGTATTTTTACCACTGCTAAACCCGGGCATTGTAATTGTGGACGAAGAACATGAGAACACCTATAAGCAATCAGACAATTCACCACGATACAACGCTCGTGATATAGCAGTTGTAATGGCTGAAAAATGCGGGGCAAAAGTATTGCTTGCATCTGCAACTCCTTCCGTTGAAAGTTATTTTAATGCGATAAGCGGTAAATATGGACTTGCTTTACTTTCAACGCGCTACGGGAATGTGGAAATGCCACGGATTGTAATTGTGGATACGCTGCAGGCTAGAAAAAGAAAATCGATGCAGTTGCATTTTCATCCATTGCTTATTGAGGAAGTTAAAGGAGCACTCCATAAAAGTGAACAGGTAATACTTTTTCAGAACAGAAGGGGCTTTTCTCCTTACATTGAATGTAATGAATGCGGCTGGGTAGCAACCTGTAAGAACTGTAACGTAAGCCTCACATTTCATAAGCGCCGTCAGCAGATGCTTTGTCATTACTGTGGCTATAGCACAGGATTAGTCAGGAACTGTCCCGATTGTCAAAGTACATCCATAAAAACCATGGGCTTTGGCACGGAAATGGTCGAAAGTGAAGCCCGTATATTTTTTCCGGAGGCAAGAATTGAACGCCTTGACTATGACTCCGTCAGCACACGCGCAAAATACGAAAAATTAATTGCTGACTTCGAAAACAGAGATATTGATATTCTGATTGGAACGCAAATGATTTCGAAGGGGCTCGATTTTGACAATGTGTCGATAGTGGGCATCCTCAATGCGGACAATATGCTGAATTTTCCAGATTTCAGAGCGTTTGAGCGCAGTTATCAGCTAATGTCGCAGGTGAGCGGCAGGGCAGGGCGAAGAGAAAAAAGGGGCAAAGTCATCATACAAACATCAATGCCCGAGCATGATGTAATTAAATATGTGGTTGAAGGAAATTATGACGGGTTTGCCCGGCATGAGCTAACAGAAAGAAATACTTACCGATATCCACCATTTTACAGATTCATCAATTTAAAAATAAGACATCGCAATTACTCAACTCTCAATTCCGCTGCCATTTCTCTTAAGAACACACTGGAACAATTGCTCCCAAACCGCGTTCAGGGTCCTCACGAGCCCATCGTCAACAAAGTACAGAAATGGTTTATTATGAATGTTATTATCCGTTTCGAAGCAGGAATTTCAGTGAGAAAAACAAAGGACTTTATTTTAAGTAGTATAGAAGCAATTAAAAAGCACCCAGAGTACAAAGGTGTAGATATATCGATAGATGTTGACCCACTATAATTAATAAAGAAACTATGAAGACATTAATTAAGAATGCAAGTCTGGTAAACGAAGGTGAAATTTATGTTGCCAATGTAATTATACAAGATGATGTAATTCTTAAAATCAGCCGCAAAGAAGAGTCCGGTCATTTTGACGAGGTAATTGATGCAACAGGTCTACTACTCTTCCCCGGTGTTATCGATGATCAGGTTCACTTCAGAGACCCCGGGTTAACTACGAAAGGTGACATTTTTTCGGAATCCCGAGCTGCAGCAGCAGGGGGTATAACATCGTTCATGGATATGCCCAACACCATCCCTCAAACCACTACCATGGAAGCCCTGCACAATAAGCACATTATTGCTGCACACAGCTCGTTGATTAACTACTCGTTTTATCTTGGTGCTACCAACGATAATACCGCTGAAATCGAAAAAACTGATCCCTTGATTGTTTGCGGTATTAAAATGTTTATGGGATCGTCGACGGGTAATATGTTGGTGCACTCCAACGAGGCAGTTTCGGCTGTTTTTGCTCATGCCCCTGTGCTGGTTGCCGTACATTGCGAAGAAGACAGTATTATCAGCCGGAACCTTGCAAAATACAAAGCCTTATACGGCGACAATATCCCCATGCATCATCATGCTGATATACGTAGCGAGGAAGCTTGTTACGCTTCTTCGGCAAGAGCCGTTGAGCTAGCTACAAAGCACAATGCCAGGCTGCACATTCTGCACCTGAGCACAGAAAAAGAAATCTCGCTAATGCAGCAAATACCACTGAATAAAAAAACGATTACCGGTGAAGTATGTGTACATCATTTGTGGTTCAGCAAAAATGATTATAACAGACTGGGGTCGCGAATAAAATGGAATCCATCGATTAAAACAGAAAACGACAGACTTTCATTAATACAAGGCCTGAATTCGGGGTACATCGATATTGTAGCAACCGATCATGCCCCTCATACCATTGCCGAGAAGCTAAGCCACTACTCACAATGCCCTTCAGGAGCCCCTATGGTGCAGCATTCACTGGTTGTAATGCTTGAAATGGCTGCAAAACACAATTTTTCATATCAGCAAGTTGCTGATTACATGTGCCATAAACCTGCAGCATTGTTTCAGATTCAAAAAAGAGGATATATCAGGGAGTCGTATTATGCTGACCTCGTGCTGGTAAACCCAAATGCACCAACAACTGTCAGCCCCGGAAATATTCTGTACAAATGTGGATGGTCTCCTCTCGAAAATCAAACTTTTTCACATGGCATTGTAAGCACCTGGGTGAATGGGAAGAAAGTGTTTGATAAAGGAAAAATTATCGAAGTTCAGGCAGCAATGCCACTTCGGTTCGAAAGATAACCCGCTTATACGATGTTTTTGGGGTTCTTAACCTTTTGCAGAGTAAGGGCAGCTTTAAATACATCCAGTATTGTATCGACATAAATGAAGCGCAGGCCTTCGATATACATCGGTTTTATTTCTTCAACGTCTTTTTTATTCTCATTTGAAAGTAAAATAGCTGAAATCCCGGCACGCTTAGCCGCAAGAATTTTTTCTTTAACACCTCCTACAGGTAATACCTTACCTCTGAGAGTGATTTCACCTGTCATTGCAATGCTCTTTTTCACTTTACGCTGTGTGTAAGCCGATGCAATCGAAACAGCCATTGCAACTCCGGCTGAAGGTCCATCTTTTGGAATCGCTCCTTCGGGTACATGAACATGAATATTCCATTTTTCGAACACACCTGAAGGTATATCAAGAAGTTCTGAATGAGCTTTAACATATTCATGGGCTATAATTGCCGACTCTTTCATTACTTCGCCCAGATTCCCGGTAAGTGTTACGGTTCCTTTACCAACCGACAGGCTGGATTCAATAAATAGTATTTCGCCTCCAGTGGCTGTCCACGCCAATCCGGTAACCACACCGGCAGTTTCATTATCCTGATATTTTTCTTTAAAGTATTTTTTACTGCCAAGCAAATTTTCAACAGCCTGGGCATCCATTTTCGGGTTGTAGGTTTCTTCGACAGCAACTTTCAGGGCAATTTGCCTGATAAGTTTTGCCAGCGTTTTGTCGAGGGTGCGCACACCCGATTCACGGGTATAGTTTTCTATAATATATTCAAGTGTTTTATTATCGAAACAGACATGGTCTTTTGTTAAACCATGCGCTTCGAGTTGCTTTGGTATCAGATGTTTTTGAGCAATTTCGATTTTTTCATTCACAATGTAGCCGTTTACATCAATGAGTTCCATTCTGTCGAGGAGTGCCGGGCTGATTGTATTGGTAGTGTTGGCAGTTGCAATAAACATTACTTTCGAAAGGTCGTACTCAATTTCGATAAAGTTATCATGGAATTCGGAGTTCTGTTCAGGATCAAGCACTTCGAGCAATGCTGAAGCGGGGTCGCCCCTAAAATCTTTGCCAACTTTATCAATTTCATCAAGAACGAAAACAGGATTCGACGATTTCACTTTTTTCAGGTTATAAATGATACGTCCCGGCATAGCCCCTATATAAGTTTTGCGATGTCCTCTGATTTCGGATTCGTCATGAAGCCCACCAAGCGACATCCGTGCATATTTTCTGCCAAGAGCACGTGCTATCGATTTGCCAAGAGAAGTTTTACCAACTCCGGGAGGGCCTACAAGACAAAGAATGGGAGATTTAAGATCTCCTTTCAGTTTAAGCACGGCAAGATGTTCCAAAATACGTTTTTTCACTTCTTCGAGGCCATAATGATCCTGATCAAGAACAGTAGCAGCATTTTTAAGATCGAAGTTATCGGCAGTATACTCTCCCCATGGCAAATCGAGCAGGGTGTGAAGGTAATTTATCTGAACCGAAAATTCAGCAGCGGCAGGATTCAGGTTTTGCAGTTTACTGAGCTCCTTTTCGAAATGCGTTTTAACTTCATCGTTCCATTTTTGTTTCTTAGCCTGCTCTGTCATTTCTTTTATTTCCTGATCGATGGGATTCCCTCCGAGCTCTTCCTGTATGGTTTTCATCTGCTGATGCAGCAAATACTCCTTTTGTTGCTGGTCGAGGTCTTTTTTAACTTTTGCCTGAATGTCGTTTTTGAGTTCAAGCATTTGTATTTGCCTCGTTAGAAGTTCCATCAGGTGAATAGCCCTCTCTTTTAGGTCATCGGTTTCGAGCAGATGTTGTTTGTCGATAGGCTGTATATCGCTGTTAGAGCAAATAAAATTAATCAGAAACGAAGAGTTATCGATATTTTTAATAGCAAAAGCCACTTCTTTTGGTATTGAATTGCTGAGCTTAATGATTTTAAGCGACAGGTCTTTCAAAGTACTTACAATTGCCGAAAATTCTTTGTCGGAGCCAGCCGGTTTAAGGTCGGGAAGAATTTTATAATATCCCATAAAGTAAGGTTCCTTTTCAACTATTTCGTTGATTTCAATCCGCTTTTTACCCTGTATAATAACCGAAATAGTTTCATCGGGCATTTCGATAATCTTCAAAATTTTTGCAAGAGTCCCAGTACTGTGCAAATCGTCAATTTCGGGGTCTTCAATAGAAGCTTCCAACTGCGAAACTGTGCCCAACATTTTATTTGAAGCGTACACCTCTTTTACCAGTTGAAACGATTTGCTTCTGCCCACTGTGAGGGGCATTACCACACCAGGAAACAACACAGTATTCCGCAGGGGGAGTATTGGCAATTTTTCCGGGTACGAATCCGAATCATTTTCTTCGGATTTATCATCATCAATACTTAAAATTGGGATAACTTCACCATCGTTTTCTATACCCGATAGCGAAAGTGCGTTTATTAAAAAATCGTTTAATTCATTCATAATTAACTGCCAAAATGACAAAATTCAATAAAACCTAAATAATTACCTTAGATGGCAATTGTTATGCCACACAACAACGGGGTCAGAATTTGTGATCATTATTGTCGAACAGGTACTTAAATATTTCTTTCTCGGTATTATCCAACTCCATATTTCTTCGTTTCATAACCAATCCGGCAACTTCAATGGCTTTTTCATATCCAAACTGTACAAATCCTGAAGCACCTCCCCAGCTAAAGGATGGAATGTAGTTTCGCGGGAATCCTGAACCAAAAATATTTGCACTCACACCTACCACAGTTCCGGTGTTGAACATTGTATTTATTCCGCATTTGGAATGATCTCCCATAATTAACCCACAAAATTGCAATCCTGTATTCAAAAAACTTTTTTTCTCGTAATTCCAGAGTTTCACCATGGCATAATTATTCTTCAGGTTCGAATTATTAGTATCGGCACCCAAATTACACCATTCTCCTATTACACTATTTCCGAGAAAACCATCATGTGCTTTATTCGATAACCCTAAAATCACCACATTGTTCAATTCTCCTCCTATTTTTGAATGGGGTCCTATAATGGTAGGCCCATAAATTTTAGCTCCCATTTTTAAAACGGAATGGTCAAGCAAGCAGAAAGGGCCACGAATCATGCTCCCCTCCATAACTTCGCAGTGCTTTCCAAGATAAATGGGTCCGTTTGTGGTATTAAAAACCGAAGCTTCGGCAATAGCCCCTTCCTCGAGAAACACCGGGTTATCTCCTATAACCGTATTGGTTTTACTCAGCTTATTCGATACTCTTCCTCCAGCGAGTAATTCAAAATCAATATCAATACACTTCGCGGCTAACCCAAAAATATCATATACCTGTTGTATTACAATCACATTCCCATCGTACACCTGAACAGGCTCTGGGTAATTGTCGAAAATAACCGGTGGAGTTCCAACACAAACTGCAGCTATAAGAACACCATTGCACATTAGTGATCCTTGCTGCAGATTGAGTACCCGTTCAGCAATGTGTTTATCAGCAACCACTCCGCCATTAATCCAGATATTTGCTTGACCTGTACTCGCCGGGAATTTTTTCTGAAGATAGATTTCGGTTAGGAAGGAGCACTTTTCTCCCAAAAAATGTTGCCAACGCTGAGTATTTGTCAGAATTCCCGATCTAATTTCGGACACAGGTCTGGTAAATGTTATTGGAAGTAAATTCTTATGCAAGCCTGCATCGGAAAGAATGTAATTTTTCATGTAAGATTATTATAAATACAACCTATAAAAATAAAAAAAATGCCCTGCATTACAACAGGGCATCGCTGAAAATATTTTAAAACCCAGAGCTTAGCTATTCTGATTGTTTTTGTCGATATGTTTCTGGTACCGACTGCGATACTTATCAACACGTCCTGCGGTATCAACAAGCTTCATTTTTCCGGTATAAAACGGATGCGATCTGTTTGAAATCTCCAGTTTAAACAGCGGGTACTGAACACCGTCGATATCGATAGTTTCTTTTGTCTGCGCAGCAGAACGGGTAATAAACACTTGTTCGTTCGACATATCTTTGAACGCTACCAGTCGGTAATTTTTAGGATGCACATTTTCTTTCATTGTACTAATATTTTTGTTGCCCTTGTTAAATCGGGTTGCAAATGTAAACATTTTTCCGAAAAATCAATACACTAAATAAAATTTTTATGGATTATCTGGCTATTATCCCGGGAATTTTATTCTTTGGAACTGTAGCAATAAAGTCTTTGAGGTAATATGGTTCAAAATAAGCAACATCTTCGAAGCATGCTTTTGAATATAAGTCCAGCGCAGGTTGACACATAAACTCTGCCGACGGGAAAATGCTGTCGGAAAAAACCACGTTCTTTCGTTTTACAATTTCGTTGCACTTCGGGGCGCCACTCCCGCAGCACAGAATGGCAATTTCTGGATCAATATCGCCGAAAAAATCCGGACTGATTATTACTGCAGTAGTTTCATTAAGTTTTTCAGTCCGGGAATTAAACAATGCAGTATACACTTCATCGCGCCGGGCATCAATCATTGGGCATATCAACAACTCTTCATCCAGTTTTTGCAAAAAAACCTGAGATGCCATTATTGCCATTATCTTCAATGTATCTACTGCAATGAGCGGTTTATTAAGTGCATAACAAATTCCTTTCGCTGATGAAACCCCAATACGGAGACCTGTATATGAGCCCGGACCTTTGCTAACGGCAACAGCATCAATCTTCCCCATCGGAATTCCGGATTCAGCGACTGCCTCCCTGATTAATACATTTAATATTGAAGCATGCGATTTATCGACATGGTTTTCCTTTACAGAAATGTTTCTGCCATCGTTTGCTATGGCCACAGAACAAGTACTGGCAGATGTTTCAATGGACAAAATTACCGGCATTTATTTGGGTTTTGTTTCGCTGAATAATGCGTTTTTATCAACTTTTGTTACAGTCATGCCATCTTTGAGCATCTTCGATATCAGACTATTCGGAGCCGAAATCACCTCTTCATTCTCGGTTAGGCCATCTTTTATTTCTATAAAAAAGGAGTCCTGAAGACCGGTTACTACATTTTTCATTACCGCTTTACCATCTTTATAAACAAAAACAACCTCCTTAAGTGTAATATCGCTGGTTGACCTATCATCGTCATCTTTTGCACCCGGTTTTACCTGTAATGCTGATGCTGAATCGGGGCGCGTTGTTACAGCCATAAGTGGAACACAAATAACATTAATTGCTGCATTGGTTCTTATATCGACAGTAGCAGACATTCCCGGTCGGAAAGGAAATTTATTGTTTGCATTAATTAAATCGGCATACGAGGTTTGAAGAATTCGAATTTTTACCTTGAAATTTGTCACCTGATCAGCCGACAACCCTGTTGAGGTTGCTGAGTTTGCTATTTCGGTTACCACACCGAGGAATTTTTTATTCAGGTATGCATCCACTTCGATATCGGCTGTATCGTTGATGCTAATTTTTACAATATCATTTTCGTTTACATCAACCGTAACTTCCATTACATCGAGGTTTGCAATACGAAGCAATTCGGTGCCTGCCATCATTTCGGTTCCTACTACCCTTTCGCCCAATTCAACATTTAGTAACGAAATTGTACCGTCAACAGGAGCATAAATTGATGTTTTGTACAGGTTCTCGTTTGCTTCCTTTACAGTAGCCTCAGCACTCATCACAGTAAATTCTGCAGCTTTCACATTTTCGCGCGCTGCATTCAGGTCGGCCATACCCATTTGATAAGATGCAAGTGAATTCTCATATTCAGCCTGAGATATAGCCCCCTGATCGAATAATTTTTGATTACGATTGAAAGCCAGTTCAGTTTGATTGAACTGTGCCTGTGTTTGCTCCAGCCTTGCTCTGCTATTCGAAAGGTTTGCCTTTGCACCGTTCAGTGCAGCAATACTTCTATCGACAGCCGATTCGTACAAGTCCGGTTTAATCTTTAACAGAAACTGTCCCTTTTTAACTTGCTGACCCTCTTTGACATCAAGCTCCACAATTTCGCCCGAAACATCCGGACTGATTTTCACTTCCATTTCCGGCTGTATCTTACCATTGGCGGTTACTGTTTCAACAATAGTCCTCTTAGCCACCTTATCGACGCTTACTTTATTAATTTCTTCTCCACCCATCCAACCCGCTTTGCGTGCAACAATCAATAATACTATCAGAACTATCAGGCCAAGAATCAGCCAACGGTATAATTTCTTTCTTTTCGTTTTCATTTGCAACACTGATTAAAAAGTAGTTATATTGCTATTATGTAAAATTTTTACAATTTTATTTCGACACCCCTGTAGAAATCTAGTATTTTCATTTTGAAAATCATATCATATTTGGCATTAATCATTTCCGACTTAAGTTTATTAAGGTTGGTTTTTGCTGTATTAAAATCGAGTGAGGTAACCAGACCTAAATCGAACTTTTGCTGGGTGTACTGGAATGAAGTTTCACTGGCATGGTAAGCTTTTACTGCAGCATCATATTTTTTCAGGGCTGCTCTGACGTCGGAATGGGCCTGTTGAATTACTTTATATAGTTGGCGTTCTGCAATACTGAACTGCATTTGCGCCTGCAAAACATCAATTTTAGCATTACTTATTCTGGTGTTTGTGTACCATCCATTAAAAATGGGTATGCTCAGCCCGAAACTAACGGATGCACTGGCATTGTCGCGGATCTGATCGCTAAAGGGTCTCGTAATATATGAATAATCAAAACTGTATTGGTAAACATCACTGTAGTTACCATAAGCATCAACGGCATAACCTGTAAGAACCGGTGAAGCGGGTGTGATATCATCAATCATTTTACGGGCATTTGAATAACCCGTTCCGTAGCTCGCCGAAACAGATAATTGCGGGCTTCTCGAGCCCCGTGCTATAGCCAATTGATATTCTGAGCTTTTCAGTTTCATATCCGCACTCTTAATTTCCGGCATATTCATAACCGCTTCATTAAATATTTCGTCAACCGTCATCAATGCAGGGTGGCCGATTACACCTGAGAAATCGGGCTTAACAATCGAGAAATCTGCTACATCATTTAGCTCCAGAAGCTGTACCATGTTCAGCAAAGCCATATCCAGCTGATTTTGAGCGGTAACCATGCTCATTTCTTCGGATGCAAGCTGAGCTTCAACTTCCAGTTGGCTCTGTACAGGCAAACTACCTGCATTCACAAGCTTGATGGTTCGTTCGAGCTGAGACCGGGTTACTTCCATCTGAAGGGTAGCTGTTTCAAGCATTTCTACAGAATACAATATTTGCAGATAGGCCGAGGTTACACTCAGTGAAAGGTTATTTCGCGCTGTTTCCATGTCGGCCAATCCGGCTTCGAGATCGGCCTTGCTTTTACGAATAGTGTTGTACTGCTGTAAACCGTTGAACAAGGTTACTGAGCTTGAAATACTTGCATTTGAAGAAGAAATATTCTCTTCTGAGAACTCATTGGTATAGGAATCAACACTGCGCCCAAACGAAAAATTCTGATTCACTCCGGCGTTTAACGA
Organism: Bacteroidales bacterium; assembly: GCA_017994175.1. Taxonomy (GTDB): domain Bacteria; phylum Bacteroidota; class Bacteroidia; order Bacteroidales; family ML635J-15; genus JAGOEF01. Next base: position 97,334 of record JAGOLH010000003.1, read on the forward strand.
AGGTAATACCGAAAGTTTCGACGACAGCAGATTGTTTCTGTACATATCAATATAGAGCGATTGCTGACTGATTTCCAGATTGTTCTCCAGCGCGTAATCGATACAATCCTTAAGTGTCCATTGTTTTTGTGCAACAATTGGTACGGCAACCGATAAAAATAGAAAGGCAAATATTAAACGGAGCATTGCTGTTATTTTATCGGTAAAAATAATCAAAAACCGCAGTTGATATTTCGCAATTCATAAGATTAAGTATTTATTAAGATTTTCAACTTCAATTTTATACCGATTTGAATCTCCCTGAATCCAACCCGAATCAGGAAATCATATGGGGATTTGGGTATAATAAACAATACACTATATTTGCAACATCAAAAAAACACTGTGCATCATGAAACTATACACCGAAAATCTCTATAAAAGGTACGGCAAACGGATGGTTGTTAAAGATGTTTCGGTTGAAGTTAATCAGGGTGAAATCGTCGGATTGCTCGGGCCCAATGGTGCAGGAAAGACGACAACTTTTTACATGATCGTTGGCTTAATAAGACCTTACGAAGGAAAAATTTTTGTTGACGATAAAGAAATTACAGGAGACCCTGTATATAAAAGAGCCCGGCTTGGCCTTGGGTATCTTGCTCAGGAGGCTTCGGTTTTCAGGAAAATGAGCGTTGAAGACAATATTCTTTCGATACTTGAGATGAGTAAACTCTCAAAACGGGAACAAAAAGAAAAAACTGTAAGGTTATTGAATGAGTTTGGTTTAACAAAAATACGTAAAAGCAAGGGGTACCAACTTTCGGGCGGAGAACGCAGACGCACCGAAATAGCCCGGGCTCTGGCAATTGACCCGAAATTTATACTCCTTGACGAGCCTTTTGCAGGAGTCGACCCCATTGCGGTTGAAGATATTCAGCAAATCGTTATGCACTTGAAAAACAGAAACATAGGCGTACTTATTACGGATCATAATGTTCAAGAAACGCTTTCAATTACCGACAGGGCTTACCTCCTGTTTGAAGGGAGCATACTGAAGTCGGGAACAGCCGAAGAGCTTTCGGAAGACGAACAGGTCCGAAAGGTATATCTTGGACAGAATTTCGAACTGCGCCGATAAGTGTTTCATAATTAATCAATATACTTCAGATTTATTTTGCAGGTAAACTTAACATTAACGTAACGTTAAGGAATTGTTAATTGAATAGTTTTATCGACAAATTATTTGGTCATGGTTTTGTTGTATGTAATTCTCGTTGTGTTGATTTTACTGGCAGTAGCCAGTTTGGTTGTTGGCGTGAGTAACGATGCCGTAAATTTTTTAAATCCTGCAGTCGGTGCAATGACAGCAAGTACTAAGCTACTTTTTCTGCTGGTAAGTGTCGGAGTAGTTCTGGGCGCCACTTTCTCGAACGGAATGATGGAAGTTGCCCGCAAAGGTATTTTTAATCCCGACAATTTCTACTTAACCGAGGTGATGTTTATTTTCCTTTCGGTAATGCTCACAAACGTAATTTTACTTGACGCTTTCAATACCCTGGGCCTGCCAACTTCAACAACAGTTTCGCTAGTATTTGCTCTTCTTGGCGGTTCTATTGCCATGGCACTTATAAAAATGAATACTCAGCCAGACGCTTTGAATATATCGGAATACATTAATACTTCAAAAGCAATGGCAATCATTTTCGGTATTTTATTTTCGATAGTTGTGGCATTTACTATTGGTGCTATTGCACAATGGATTGCCAGAGTTTTGTTTTCGTTTAACTACGAACCGAGAATGAAGTATCTGGGGGCAATATTTGGGGGTATTTCAATAACTATCATACTATATTTCATGATAATAAAAGGGCTTGGCGGGTCTTCGTTCATGACGCCTGAACTCAACGAATGGTTAAATAAAAACACATGGTTGTTTCTGCTTTATTTCTTTGTTGCAAGCAGTGTAGTTTTCGAAATTCTATATTTGTTGTTTAAAATCAACATTCTCAAAGTTGTTGTTCTTGCAGGAACCTTATCGCTGGCAATGGCTTTTGCAGGGAACGACCTTGTGAATTTTATTGGCGTTCCCCTTGCAGGGCTCGATTCATTAAGCACTTTCCGAGAATCGGGTTGCAACGATCCTAGCTCTTTCACTATGACCGGGTTATCGGAACCAATGAAGGCAAACGTGTTATACCTGATTGCTGCCGGTTTAATCATGGTACTGGCTTTATGGTTTTCGAAAAAAGCACGAAATGTTATTAAAACCACTGTAAATCTTAGCAGGCAAACCGAAGGTCACGAGCGCTTCGGAAGCAGTCTGCTTGCCCGGCAAATAGTTAGAATGGCCGTTTCAACAGGGCAGGCTGTAAACAAAGTGATGCCGGCAATACTGGTCAGAAAAATTGAAAAGCAATTTGAACCAAAGGTTTATAGTGCGGCTGACTCAAAAGAACGCCCTGCTTTTGACATGCTCAGGGCATCAGTCAGCCTAGTAATAGCAAGTATTCTCATCGCGCTAGGGACTTCGATGAAATTACCCTTGTCGACCACGTATGTAACTTTTATGGTGTCGATGGCAACTTCGTTTTCCGATAAGGCCTGGGGGCGCGAAAGTGCAGTTTATCGAATAACCGGAGTTCTTTCGGTAATAGGAGGCTGGTTTATAACCGCTCTCATTTCATTCGTTCTTGCAGGAATTCTGCTTGTGGCGGTTTATTTCGGAGGCCTTGTTGCCATAATTATCCTTATTTTATTAACAGCGTTTTTCTTCATCAAGTCAAATTTGGTGCACCGAAAAAACGAAGAAAAAGAACTCGAATATCAACATACGGTTTCAAATTCATTTACCGAAGAAACCAAACTTCGTGTTTGTGAACTTTCTGAATTAATTACAGGCTGTCTCATTGATTCTATAAACGGAGTATGCGATTTCAAACTTAAAAAGCTAAAGAAAAGAAACAAGCTTTCGAAAGAAATCGACCAGATGACAAAAGCCTATAAAAACGACATATACGCAACCCTGAGTAAAGCAGGTATCAGTTTCGAAAATTCCGGAGTTTACTACGTTCAGATGATCGACTTCTTAAGGGAATCGTCAGGTGTTCTTGTAAAAATAACAGAGCCAGCCTTTGAACATGTAAGCAACAATCATAAAGAGCTTACCGAAAAACAAATAGAAGGGTTAAAACGTATACTCAGTCCTATGGAGTTCTACTTTGTGGAGTACAACAACATGCTGCAGAACAATACTCTGGAAAATTTCGCTGAACTTTCTGCAACCAGTGCCAATATCGAAAATATTATTGAAAAAGTGAGAAGCGAACAAATAAAACGTATCCGTTCGAAAGAAGACCCAACCCGTTCCAGTATTTTAGTAATCAATATTCTTCAGCAGTGTCAGAATTTGCTTGGGGATATGCAAAAAATGCTCAAAGCATATATCAATTTTCGAAAATCGTTTTGAGGAAAAGTTTTCCCATAAAAACTTAACATTAATTTAATATTGGTGCTGTATAACGTAACCTTAAAATTAGAGTCGGATTGTATTCTTGCACAGTAAATAATTTTATTTGTTATGTTGGTTTTTCAGGTAATTCTCGTTGTATTGTGTATTTTGGCAATAACCGATTTAACCGTTGGTGTCGCTAATGATGCAGTAAATTTTCTTAACCCCGCCATTGGCTCGAAAGCCTCCAAAATTAAAATATTGTTTGTTTTAGTAAGTATCGGTGTACTTATTGGAGCAACATTTTCGAGCGGAATGATGGAAGTTGCACGAAAAGGAATATTCAACCCAAACAATTTTTATTTCAACGAAGTGATGTTTATTTTTCTGGCGGTAATGCTGACCGATGTGTTACTGCTCGATGCTTACAACACCCTTGGGCTACCCACATCAACCACGGTATCTCTTGTATTTGCACTATTGGGGGCTTCCGTTAGCATGGCGCTTATTAAAATGAACATTCAACCCGATGCATTATCGATAAGTGAATACATCAATACTTCGAAAGCACTGGCAATAATTACCGGCATTCTTATTTCGATAGTAATTGCATTCACTGTCGGGGCTTTTATACAATGGTTAGCCAGATTGATTTTTTCGTTCAACTATGAAGCAAAAATTAAATATTTCGGTGCTATCTATGGCGGAATCGCCATAACAGTAATCGTGTATTTTATGCTTATTAAGGGATTGCATGGCGCATCGTTTATGAATGAAGAAATTAATACGTTTATCAGTACTCACACTCTGGAAATTCTCCTTTATAGCTTTGTGGGGTTTACCATACTATTCGAAATCTTATACCTTCTTTTCAATATCAATATTTTGAAAATCATAGTGCTTACAGGCACGATAACACTGGCCATGGCATTTGCCGGAAACGATCTGGTGAACTTTATCGGAGTGCCTATGGCGGGCTGGTCGTCATATCAGTTTTTCACTGAATCGGGGGTTGCAAATCCGGAAAGCTTCACAATGGGAGCCCTTTCGGGCCCGGTTCGTGTAAATACATTTATTCTTATAGCAGCCGGGGTAATCATGGTGCTGGCAATTTGGCTCTCGAAAAAATCAAGGTCGGTCATAAAGACTTCTGTTGACCTGAGCCGTCAGAGTGAAGGGCACGAACGTTTCGGCAGCAGCCTGATTGCCCGCGAAATTGTGAGAATGGGAGTAACCTCAGCGCAAACCTTTGGCAAGATTGTACCATCTGGATTAAAAAAGCGTATCGCTAAACAATTTGAACCCAGAGTATACAGTTCTGCTGAAATTGAACAACGTCCTGCTTTCGACATGCTTAGGGCATCTGTCAGCCTTATTGTGGCAAGTATTCTTATTGCTCTTGGCACATCGTTGAAACTTCCACTTTCCACAACGTATGTAACATTTATGGTTGCTATGGCCACTTCGTTTGCCGACAAATCGTGGGGTCGCGAAAGTGCTGTGTACCGGATAACCGGTGTAATATCGGTTATTGGAGGTTGGTTTATCACAGCACTGCTTGCCTTCTTACTTTCTTCTATAATACTATTGATTGTTTATTTCGGCGGATTAATAGCTGTAATTGCTTTGGTAGCAGTAGCTGTATTCTTCTTTATACGGTCAAATGTTATTCACAAAAAACGCGAAGAAACCGAGTCAGAAAAAAGTCAGACCATCTCGAACTCATTCATCGAAGAAACAAAACTAAAACTGCAGGAAATAACAGGTGACATTTCTAATTGCTACACCGATGCAATTGATGCGGTTTGTAAATTCAAGCATAAAAAACTGAAGAAAAGATTCAGGCTATCATCTGAAATTGAGGAGAAAGTACAGCAATATAAAAATGATATCTATCCAACGCTTAGCTGCTCTAACATTAATTTCGAAAATTCCGGAATTTTCTATGTTCAAATGATTGATTACCTTAACGAATCGGCGAATTGCCTGAAACGAATCATTGATCCCGCATTCCGGCACGTCGATAATAACCATAAAGAACTCACCCCTGCACAGATTGAAGGACTAACACAAATTTCCAATCCTATAAGTTTTTATTTCACAGAAATAATTAACCTTATTCAGAAAAATTCGTTCAGCGAAAGCGAATTCGAATCGATTTCAGTAACCTATGGAAATATTAATTCAGTAATAGAAAACGTGCGTAGCGAACAAATCAAACGTATTCGCAGTAAAGAAGATCCGACCCGAAGCAGTATGCTGGTTATTGCAATGTTGCTCGAAACACAAAATTTAATTACAGATATTCAAAAAATGCTCAAAGCGTATATCGATTTTCGAAAATCCTTCTGATTTAGAAACATCCAATAAAACCGAAACAGGATCTGTGGAATTGTGGCATTAATACTGGTGGTGCTGTGATTCATTTAAGCAAGATATTCCGAGATTTAAAAACTTTTGGAAAATGATAAGTAAAGGCTAATTTTGCACAAATTTCTATGCTTTGTTTTGGACAAAAATAGCCGGATTTATCCTTCGTAACCGATTACCCCTGCTTATAGCAATTACTGCTATTACAGGTGTTATGATTTGGCAAACCACAAGAGTGAGGATGGATTACCACTATGCAAATCTTCTTTCTGAAAAGGACCCAATTTATCTTGATAACAAAGAATTTAAAGCAACTTTTGGAGAAGAGGCCAATGCAATATTTATTGGTATCAAGGATGAAAAATTTTTCGAAGCAGGTCACTTCAATAATTTCACACGTTTATGCAACGATCTGAAAAAAATCCCCAATGTAAAATCAGTATTAAGCATACCACAGGCTGTTAACATACGTCAAATTACAGTTGAAACCGGTGATTCAAAAAAAAGACAATTCGAAATATACCCGCTGTTTTCCGACTCTACCTACACACAACAGCAACTCGACAGCCTGAAAACTGTTTTTATGAACCTGCCTTTTTACAACGGATTACTGTATAATCACGAAAAACATGTATTTCTGCTATCGGTTTCACTTAAAAACGAAATTCTCGATAGCCCATTGCGTATTCCTGCGGTAAAGCAAATTGAAAAAACCGTTGAAGAATATTCAACTGCAAATAATATCCCGGTATTCATTTCTGGCCATCCTTTCATTAGGACCAAACTGATGACAATGATACGCAGCGAAATTAAAATTTTCATTGTACTTGCTGCATTAATTTCTGCGATTATCCTGTTCTTATTTTTCCGCAATATTAAAATCATATTAATTTCGATAGTGGTTGTCGGTACTGCCGTTGTTTGGGCAACGGGTCTGATGGGATTGTTTCACTATAAAATTACCGTACTTACTTCAATGATTCCACCTTTGCTCATTGTAATCGGGATTCCCAACATTATATATTTATTGAATAAGTATCATACCGAGGTCAGGGCAAATAAAAACAAAATTCTTGCCTTACAAAGGGCTATCCGGCGTAAAGGCACTGCAGTATTTCTCTCGAACCTTACAACAGCTGTTGGGTTTGCGACTTTCATCATTACAAATAGTCGCATTCTTTGGGAGTTCGGGTTAATTGCATCTTTGGGAGTATTGTTCAGCTTTGTTTTGTCGTTAATAGTAATTCCTGTAGTTTCCAGCTACTTGCCCGTGCCATCCGAAAAATACACACGGCACCTTGACAACAAAATAACTACTTGGGTTATTCGTAAAGCGGAATTAATTACCAATTCCCATCGTAAACCACTCTATATTATTATCGCATCCGTAATGCTGCTGAGTGTGCTGGGTATAATAAACATCAGGCAGACAGGCTACTTAATGGACGACGTACCTCATAAGAAAAAAATGTATGTTGACCTTAAATATCTGGAATCATGTTTTCACGGAGTTAGTCCGCTGGAAATTATGATTAAAACTCAGGACACTTTGTCGGGAAATCAGTTTATTACTCAGATTCAAAAAATCGATTCTCTTCAAATATCCTTATTAAAACACAAAGAGTTATCGAGATCCGTTTCGGTTGCAGATGCTCTAAAATTTCTGAATCAAGCCTATTCGCAAGGGAAAAGTGTTGCTTACCGGTTACCGGATAACCCGAAAACCTACGAGACAATTTTTAAACGTCTTCCTCAAAAATTCGATTTCAATAACCAGTTTATTGCTTCATTTATCGATTCATCAAAAACAATCACCCGCGTAAGCCTGAATGTTGAAGATGTGGGAACAAAAAAGATGAAAGTATTGATACCTTTTATTAAAAAGGAGGTAGACCAAATTTTTCCACCGGAAAAATATCATACGGTTATCACGGGTAGTACAATCCTATATTTCACAGGCACCACCTACCTTACTAAGAATTTGTTTTCGAGTCTTTCGTTGGCTTTTATTGTAATTGCCGTTTTGCTTTACTGGATGTTCCGCTCTGTACGTATGACACTTCTTGGCCTTATCCCTAACATGATACCAATGATACTGACAGCAGCTATAATGGGAGCATTCAACATTCCACTCAAGCCTTCAACAATTATGGTTTTCGGAATAGCATTTGGTATTTCAGTTGATGGCACAATTCATTTTGTAAACAAATTTCGTTACGAATACATTGCTCTGAATAAAAAAATCGGAGTTGCTGTAAACGAAGCCATTCAGGAGGTCGGCATCAGCCTTGTGTACAATGCAACAATACTGATTCTTGGCTTCAGCATTTTCATTGTTTCAGGATTCGGGGGAACAAAAGCATTGGGAATTCTTGTTTCAATTGCATTATTTGCATCAATGATTTGCAATCTTTTATTATTACCATCATTATTATTATCTTTAGAAAAATTTTACGACAGAAAGACAATAGGTTCTGTCGGAATTGATGCTTATGACGAAGAAACATTATCGGAAACCAACATCAACTAATTATCAATAAATAAATCATATCATGTACACAACCGCATCACGTCACTCCTTCAAAAGGAAGATACTCATTACCGGTGGAGCCGGTTTTATCGGTAGTGCTTTAGCAGAAAAACTGGCCTCCGACAATGAAAACCTGGTCGTTGTTGTCGATGATTTATCAACGGGCAGAATTGAGAAAATACCTACCGGATATGACAACCTTCGTTTTATAAAATGCGATGTAAACGAATATCGCGATATTGTTGAAGTGATGCTATCGTATCAATTCCATTATGTATTTCATTATGCCGCAGTCGTTGGGGTTCATCGCACACAGGAGCACCCTGTCAATGTACTTAAAGACATCAGAGGCCTGGAAAACATATTAAGAATCAGTAAAAACACGGGGGTAAAAAGAGTATTTTACGCTTCATCATCCGAAGTGTACGGAGAACCTGTTGAACTTCCGCAAAATGCACACACTACACCTTTAAATTCGCGGCTTCCGTATGCCATAGTGAAAAACCTCGGAGAAGCATTCCTGCGGTCGTATCAACGTGAATACGGTTTGAATTTTACAATTTTCAGATTTTTCAATACATACGGCCCCAAGCAGAGCAAGGATTTTGTTATATCGAAGTTTATTTACAACGCATTGCACAATCACGATATCACTATCTACGGTGACGGATCGCAAACGCGTACATTTTGCTACATTGATGATAACATTGAGTCTACAGTGCTGATTGCAAGCAAGGACATGTACATAAACGATGTGATTAACATTGGAACAGATACAGAAACCCCAATCCTTGAACTTGCAGATACGGTTATCAAGCTTACCGGATCGAGTTCGAAAATTGTATTCCTTCCTCCGCTGGCAGAAGGAGATATGACAAGACGCTGCCCCGACAACAAAGGGATGCGCGAAGTTCTCAATCGTGATTTAATCTCCCTTGAAGAAGGAATGAAACGAATTCTCGAACAAGGCCTTTTTGAATTTAAGCTACAGCACTGATGCACTCCTTTGAAGAGCTTCATAAAATAATTAACTCCTATTTCCAACAGTACGAATGGGCAAAGGCACCCGAAAATCTCTACAAACCCATAGAATATTCTCTTTCGCTTGGTGGTAAAAGATTGCGCCCTATTTTAACCCTCATGTCGTGTGAGCTGTTTTCCGACAACTACAACAAAGCTATTGATGCAGCTGCTGCAATTGAGATCTTTCATAATTTCACCCTGCTACATGATGACATTATGGACAAAGCATCGCTGCGCAGGGGAATACCTACAGTGCATGCCCGCTGGAACGCAAACATTGCACTGCTTTCGGGAGATGCAATGTCGATAATTGCATACAGGCATATTTCGAGAATCTCATATAAAATGAATGAGTGCCTCGACATATTCAACGATACAGCTCTTAAAATATGTGAAGGACAACAGATTGATATGGACTTTGAAGAGAGAGCCGATGTTACTGTTGATGAATATCTGCATATGATCACGTATAAAACAGCAGTATTAATAGCATGCAGCCTTAAAATCGGGTCTTTGGTAGGCGGAGCAACTTCAGATGAGGCTGAAAAAATGTACGATCTTGGTCTTAAATTAGGCATGGCATTTCAATTGCAGGATGATTTGCTTGATGTGTATGGCGATGAAAAAATCTTTGGTAAAAACATCGGTGGCGATATTGTTGCAAATAAAAAAACTTATTTGCTGATTTCTGCCTTGAACGCCGACAGCAAGTCAACACGAAAGCAACTAACAACGGCAATGAATGAAATATTTCTTGCCAATGATGATAAAATATCGAAAGTTACAGATATATACAACCAATTGGGAATAAAAGAACTAACACTAAAGACAATCACTGCGTATTTTTCCGAAGCTATCGGTATCCTAAACAGCATCCCCATTAAGGAAAACAAAAAAATTGTTCTTCGTGATTTAATTTTAAGCTTGAAGTCGCGGAGCTTTTAGGCAATCCTGAATGTTTTTAAAATTGAATTAATATTCCTTTGGTATTTACAAAGCAATATTTTTATTTTACATTTGTTTCATTCATAAAAAACACTAAAATGGAGCAGATAATTGGTGAAATTGTACAGGTAATTGGACCCGTTGTTGACATAAGCTTCGATCGTTCAGGAAGCGATTTGCCCAATATTTTCACGGCCCTCGAAATTCAGAGGGAAGACGGAAATGTTCTTGTTGTAGAATGCCAGCAACATATTGGCGAACACACTATCAGAGCTATTGCCATGGATAGTACCGATGGATTATCGCGTGGTATGAAAGCAATAGCTACTGGCACTACAATAAAAATGCCGGTAGGCGATCAGGTTAAAGGGCGATTAATGAATGTTGTTGGAAAAGAAATCGATGGAATGCAAGCCCTCGACAACCGCCAAGGGTATCCCATTCACCGCGACCCCCCAAAGTTTGAACAACTCACCACATCATCCGAAGTATTATACACGGGTATTAAAGTTATCGACCTTATTGAGCCCTATGCAAAAGGTGGAAAAATCGGACTATTTGGTGGTGCCGGTGTAGGAAAAACAGTTCTGATTCAGGAGTTAATCAACAATATTGCCGTTGGATACAACGGCCTCTCGGTTTTTGCCGGAGTAGGCGAAAGGACTCGTGAAGGTAACGACTTGCTTCGCGAAATGATTGGAGCCAACATTGTAAAATATGGCAGCGATTTTATCAAATCGATGGAAGATGGTAGCTGGGACCTTTCGAAAGTTGATTCGGAAGCAATAAAAGATTCGAAACTGAGCATGGTATTTGGCCAGATGAATGAGCCTCCCGGTGCCCGTGCCCGCGTTGCACTATCGGGACTTACCATTGCTGAAAGCTTCCGCGACGGAGACGAAAAATCCGGCGGGAGAGATATTTTGTTCTTCGTCGACAACATTTTCCGTTTCACTCAGGCCGGGTCAGAAGTTTCTGCTCTGCTTGGACGTATGCCATCAGCTGTGGGATACCAGCCGACACTTGCAACCGAGATGGGCGAAATGCAGGAGCGTATCACCAGTACAAAGCACGGGTCAATCACATCGGTTCAGGCGGTTTATGTACCTGCCGACGACCTCACCGACCCCGCTCCGGCAACAACATTTGCACATCTTGACGCAACAACCGTTCTCAGCCGTAAAATCGCAGGTCTTGGGATTTACCCCGCTGTTGACCCGCTCGATTCTTCTTCGCGTATATTGACTCCCGAAATTGTTGGACAAGAACACTATGACACTGCCCAACGTGTAATTCAGATATTGCAGCGCTATACCGAATTGCAGGATATCATCGCAATTTTAGGAATGGATGAGCTTTCGGAAGACGATAAAATTATCGTGCACCGCGCCCGCCGTATTCAGCGTTTTCTCTCGCAACCTTTCCATGTGGCTGAGGCATTTACAAACATTAAAGGTGCTTTTGTAAAGATTGAAGACACTATCAGAGGTTTCAAAATGATTCTCGATGGTGAGGTGGATCAGTACCCTGAAAATGCATTCTTACTGGTTGGGAAAATTGAAGAAGTCATCGAAAAGGGAGAAAAAATGCTTGCTGCTGCTAAAGAATTGAATTAAAAATGAAGGTTACATTACTTACACCCGAAAAAACCCTCTTCGAAGGACAAGCAACCTTTGTTGAAGTTCCCGGTGCAAAAGGGCGGTTTCAGATGCTCGATCATCATGCTCCGATTGTTTCGATTCTTAGTGCAGGCAAGGTGCGAATCGTACTTCCCGATAATTCGGAAAAATTGTTCGACATACAGGGAGGGGTTATTGAGCTGAAAAACGATATAATCACAATTCTGGCAGAATAATACCTGTTATAAACTACTTTATTCTGAAATTAAACCTTTTTCTCCAAATTTCATCTAATACTTTTATAAATCGTTGCTGTATGAAGTTGTACTTTTTAATTACTGTGGCTTTATTACATTTGTTTTTTTCCACAGTATCGAATGCACAGGAAGGCCCACGTGGAAATGCTCCCGCCGACGGAATCATTTTTGGTACTATAATCGACAACAAGTCGAATGAGCCAATTGAATATGCTAATGTCAGTATTTACTCACTTCGCGACTCAACGCTGGTAAGTGGTGGAATTAGTAACAAAAAAGGTGTTTTTCAGATAACATCGCTGCGTTATGGGAAGTATTATGTTGATATCGATTTTATCGGATATAAAAAAATCAGAGTCAACGATGTTTTTATAAATCCTGAAAACAACAATGTTTCACTTGGGAAAATTAAACTCAGCCCTGCTGTTGAAATGCTTAATGAAGTAGAGATAGAGGCTGAAGGCCCAAGTGTTGAATATAAAATTGACCGAAAGGTGATTACCGTCGATAAAAACCTGAGTGCTGCCGGAGGAACCGCTGTGGATGTTCTCGAAAACACTCCATCGGTGCAAACCGATATTGACGGAAATGTTAGCATTCGGGGAAACTCGAATTTCCTCGTTTTAATCGACGGGAGGCCGAGTCCTGTGCAGGGAAGCGATGCTTTGCAGCAAATTCCGGCCGGTTCAATACAAAGCATCGAAATCATCACTAACCCCTCTGCCAAGTATGACCCAGACGGCGTGGGCGGAATAATAAATGTAATTCTTAAAAAAGACAAACGTACCGGAATCAATGGATTATTCTCGCTCTCCTATGGGTCGTTCAATACTCTGGGAGGAGATTTTCTTGTGAATATGCGTACAGAGAAATTTAATTTTTTTGTTGGCGGCAACTATAATAACCGGTTAAACAAAAGCTCGGGTAATAGCGAACAGAGAACTTATGCCAGTGATACCCTTTTTGTGTATAAAGAATCGCAGAACAACCGTGGCCGAGAGGATGGAAAACTCCGTGGGGGCTTCGATTTCTTTATTACTCCAAACGACGTAATAACCCTTTCGGGAAATATTGGAAAAGACGGTATGCATAGTGGTGCTGATGAATATTTTACATCATACTGGTTGCGCGATAACATGGTTAGCGACAGCATTTCCTACAATAATGTAAATTCAGGGCAGCATAATGGACTATACTACTCAGCAGATTTGAATTTTCAGCATAAATTCCTTAAAAAAGGGCATGAGCTAACCGCCTATACTTATTTTGATTACGACGACAACGACGAAAACGATCAGTACACGCAATATTTTAGTGCAACCGACACTAACAGTTACAGGACAAGAGAATTTTCGATTTCTAGAAATCTTAGGGGTCAGATCGATTATACCCTTCCGCTCTTCGAAAAAGGCAAACTCGAAGCCGGCTATCAGGTTAAACAAAAATGGAGCAGCAACAACTATGATTACCAGAGTTTGATTGTGGACGATTGGGTTGACAGCCTTACAAATAACTACTCCTTCGACCAGAATATTCAATCGGGATACCTGACATTTTCGCATGAAGTGGGAAAATTCGGATATATGCTCGGGCTACGCTCGGAATACACAAACAGAACAATACACCAGGCAGCCGTAATTGTACCTTTCGATTCGGTGTATAAAGCTTTTAATGTCTTCCCAACACTGCACTTATCGTATCAGTTACCCTGGGAAATGCAGGTAATGACCAGTTACAGCCGAAGAATCAACCGACCTTGGGATTTCTTCCTTGACCCTTACCCAGAAGTAACCGATGCATATAATATTCGCCAGGGGAATCCTATGCTGGCTCCAGAAAGCACAAACTCTGCCGAGCTCAACCTCCAGAAACGATTTGGGAACAATTTCGTGTCAATTGAAGGCTTCTACAGGTACACAACCAACAAATTTGAAAGAATTAAGAAAGTTAGCCCCGATAACAGCGAAATAATGATTAGTACCTGGGAAAACATTGGGAAAGACATGTCGCTCGGAGGAGAGCTTATGGGGAATGTGAATCTTACGAAGTGGTGGAACCTGAATCTGAGCGGAGAGGCATACTATTACGAAATTGTTGCCGATGCTTCAGGCAACGTAAACAGCAATAACACATTTACATGGGGAGCCAGGATGAACAATACGTTTAAAATTAAAAAAACCGGTACCACTTTTCAGCTAAGTGGCTTCCTTAGGGGCAATTCAATAACCTCGCAGGGTACAACCAAAGGCAGCGGAATGGTAAACATAGCATTGCGTCAGGACTTTCTGGATCGCAGCCTTTCGGTTACCTTTAACCTGAGAGATATTTTTAATACCATGAACCATGAATTTATTTCAGAAACTGAAAGTTTCTATTCCTACACCTATATGAATCGTAAATCACCAACATTTAATATTACAATTACTTATAAGCTCAACGATTTCACAAAGCGTAAAGATAAAACTTCTGAATACGGCCAGGACGAAGGCGACGAAATGTAAGCCCCGATGCATTTTAGTCCAGATTAACCAGTGCGGGAATCGGAGACAGTAAATGAATATAATTTTAATCACTCGGTTTGAATGTGAATCAGTATCACCATTCATTTTTCACTTATCGGTAATGTAATGCGTTAGAATCCGAATCTCAAGAAAAGCTCGGATAGCAAAAATATTAGATGAGTTGAATTGTAAATATCTTTTTGAAAAATTGATTTTCAGAGCATGGCAAAGTTTTATAATAAGGTCTATATTTAGACTTTTAACTAAAGCAAATGAAAGCTTATCTTGATTTACTCAGCCATGTGTTGCAGCATGGCGTAACTAAAAACGACAGAACAGGCACCGGTACTATCAGTGTATTTGGCTATCAAATGCGCTTTGATTTAAGCGAAGGATTTCCATTGTTAACCACAAAAAAGCTGCACCTAAAGTCAATAATTTACGAATTGCTATGGTTTTTGCAAGGCGATACCAATATTAAATACCTCAAAGACCACGGAGTGAGTATTTGGGACGAATGGGCTGATGAAAATGGAAACCTCGGACATATATACGGATATCAGTGGAGATCGTGGCCTTCGGCCGAAGGCAAGGTTATCGATCAGATATCAGAGCTTATAAATTCTCTTAAAAATAATCCCGATTCGCGACGCCATATTGTAAGCGCATGGAATGTGGGTGATTTGGAAAACATGGCGCTTCCGCCCTGCCATGCCATGTTCCAATTCTATGTTTCCGGCGATAAATTATCATGTCAGCTCTATCAGCGCAGTGCAGATATTTTTATCGGAGTGCCGTTTAATATTTCTTCGTATGCGCTGCTTACGCTTATGGTGGCACAGGTATGCGGCTACCGCCCCGGCGAGTTTATTCACACTCTGGGAGATGCACACATATATTTAAATCACATTAATCAGGTGAAGCTCCAGCTGGAGCGCGAACCCAGAACGCTACCCACTATGGAAATCCTAAACAACCGAACAAGTATTTTTGATTTTCAATTCGAAGATTTTTTGTTATCGAACTACAACCCGCATCCGCATATAAAGGGGCAAATTGCTGTGTAACCTAACAACTTAATATCAATGTCATTTTCAATAATTGTCGCTATAGGGAAAAATTTCGAAATCGGAGCAAACAACGATTTACTCTGGCATATTTCGGGCGACCTTAAGAGGTTCAAATCAATAACAACCGGGCACACGATAATTATGGGAAAAAAAACCTATGAATCGTTACCGGTACGTCCGCTACCGAACCGAAGAAGTATTGTTCTTTCGGATATCGAAAACGACAGCATTCCAGGGGTAGTAGTGGCTTCTTCTATCGAAGAAGTAAAAAAACTTTGCAATGCAAGCGATGAGAATTTCATCATTGGTGGTGGTATGGTTTACCGGCAGTTTCTACCCCTTGCCGAAAAATTGTACCTCACTCTTGTTCACCGGAGTTATACAGCCGACGTTTACTTTCCTGAAATAAATTACAATGATTGGAATTGTATATCGGCGGAAGAGCATCCGGAACATGACCCTCCTTTTTCATATAAAATATTCACCCGCAAAAAATAACACCCATGAGAACCAGTTTTTTTATTCTTCTGTTGTTGTTGCTCTGGTTGCTGGCAGGATGCAATTTCGAAAGAAACAACCCTCCCACTGCTGAGCAAACCGTACAGGCTATGAGGGAATACGTAATTGCTGCAGGTATATTTTCCGATTCATTTGAAGAATCGGACAATGCAGCAAGAGATGCCGACAACCAGCTAGGGTCATTGAAGCAATTCAAAACGGGCTTTCCTGTGATAACCATTGAACCATTCGATCAACACACATGGCCTAAAACCATTACAGTTGACTGGGGTTCAGAAAATTACCTGTGTCAGGACAATCGTTACCGCAGAGGGAAAATCATTATCATGGCAAGCGATTATTACAGGAACGAAAACTCGGTACTTACGATAAATTTCGATAATTTCTATCAGAACAATCACAAAGTGGAAGGTAACGAAACAGTTACCAATACAGGAAGAAATACCGATGGCTTTATTGTGCATACGGTTGTGGTATCAAATGGGAAGATTACTACTCCTGAAAACAAATATATTTATTTTACTCAGAATTCAGAAAGGACATGGATTGAAGGGGAAAGCACTATAACCGAGCCCTGCGACGATGTATATTTGATTGCTGGGTGCCAAACCGGTATCAGCTCCGATAGCATACACTACGAAATTAATGTGGAAGAATCTTTAAATGCGTTGGTTTGCTGCAAGTGGTTTCGGTCAGGGCTTCTTCATGTAACGATTGAAGATTTGCCTCTGATTGAAATCGATTATGGAGAAACTGACTGCAACAATCAAGCGGTGGTAAGTTTCAACGGAGTTGATTATCCAATAGAGATGCAATAAATAAAAAAGCCCTTCAAAAGAATGAAGGGCTTTAAAAGAAATCCGGCAGCGACCTACTCTTCCGCTGTTACGCAGTACCATCGGCGCAGGCGGGCTTAACTTCTCTGTTCGGGATGGGAAGAGGTGTTGCCCCGCCGCCATAGCCACCTGGAATGGG
>JAGOLH010000102.1 GCA_017994175.1 Bacteroidales bacterium
AATAAACACTGAAATCATAGGAAACGTCCTGAGTTAATTCAAATCCGGGTGTCCATAACCTATCAGCCGTTCCACCATAGTAGCAACCAGCATACTTAGTTCCAGTGCGTGGATCATTGTACGTAGTTGTGCTGGCATTCATAGAGCGCCAGTTAGTGCCAGTACCTTCAAGCCAGCAGCTTGGGAAAGTCGTTGTGCCT
The DNA here is from genome assembly GCA_017994175.1 of Bacteroidales bacterium. Classification (GTDB taxonomy): domain Bacteria; phylum Bacteroidota; class Bacteroidia; order Bacteroidales; family ML635J-15; genus JAGOEF01. Next base: position 201 of record JAGOLH010000102.1, read on the forward strand.
ACTGTTGAAAGACCTTCATAGCCTTCTGTCCATGGCAGTGAAGTAACAGGAGCACAGGGTGTGGTAAACGAAAACACTGTCGACCAGCCGCTAACATCACCACTGCCGCAATTGGAACGTACCCATACGTAGTATGTTGTGGTTGCGCTCAGTCCGGTCATATTATAGGTTGTTGTTCCTGCAGTAACCGAAGCCGTTGGGGTGGTTGTACCATCAGGGGCTGTGGAAGAAGTGCTGTAATAAATATCGTAACCATCAGACGGTGACGACGAAGATGCAGTCCAGCCAATTGTTGCTGAATTATGAGTAACTGCTGATGCATTTAATGCTGAAGGCGGCAAACAAGTCGGCCCGGGTTTCACTGTAAATGCATCAAGGTAACAGTTATAGCCATAATTTGATTTGAATAGTAATCCAACAAAAATAGTCTGATTGCCTGCATTGGCAAGGGTAACTGTTTTTTTTACCCAACCAGTGGCTGCATTATATCGTGGAACAAAACTGCCTGCATCGGTCCATGATGTTCCATCGGTTGAATACTGTACCTGAACGCCTTCATTGTTACTCAAACTACCACTGTTACTATGGTACCAATAGAATTCAACATCCACATTGGTAACCCCTGTTGTTGAAATCGGAGCTGAAACAAGGCGTGTCTGATTTCCGGTTGAAATACTATAACTGTTCCAGTACACCATTCTACTTCCTTCGTAAGGAGCCGAAACGGTGGGGCTGGAACCACTTGTAACAAATGTTAAATTTGATGTTCCGGTAACATATTGCTGTGACCAACAAGCAGGGAAAACTGCTGTACCCGAAGTATTGAACCCTTCGAAAACTGTCAGCGGAAGTACCGAGCAAACCGTTGCAAAGGGATGAGGGCCCGTCCATTCACTATTTTCACTTCCACATACTGCACGCACATAAAACTCATACGATGTGAGTTGTGAAAGTCCGGTTGCATTATATGGGTTTGTGGTTACATCATCGAAAGTAAACAAAGCCGCACCGGTGCCCGGAGTAAAGCCAACCGCTCCAATTTCAATATCCCATGCTGCTTCGCTACCACCGGCAGTCCAACCCAAATCGGCGGATGTACCTGTGATATTCTGGGCTGATAATAATGTGGGGTTATAACATGGTTCACCTTCGGTCGTAAAACTCCATACGCTGTTACCTGTAATTCCTGCAAAATCGTTACCATACAGGTCATCGATGGCTGTATTATCCGTTTCTACATAATACTGTGTTGAATAGTCCAAATCGGTAGGGTTAATCGTAAGATCATCGCCCGATACCGAACAGGTGGTAATATCAATGGTTTGAACAATTGAATTGTCGGAATATTTTTTAATATTCACATTACCGGTTCCTAATGCAACATTTTCATCGAAAGTTACAACCAAATCCTGAGAAATTGGCACATCTACAGCAGCATTGGCCGGATTTAAAGTTTCAATTTCGGGTGCTGTAAGATCTTCGATATCGAATGTTGAGAAAACATCGTTAATTGTATTATCAGCAACCAGATAGATTTTAAGTGATGCTCCGGTGGCTTCACCTGCATCGGAGGGAATAGGTACATCGTAGGTTCCTGTTGCAATATCAATATCAGGAGAAACATCGAAATATCCGCTTCCATTATTTAAATCAACCGCAATGCGTACATTGCCTGTAAGATGAGAACTTGTCCACGTTACAGTAATAATATCGCCAATATGGAATACCGTTCCCGATATTGCCGGAGCAGTTATTTCCATTCCGGCAACATGTAATTCTCCGGAAACATTTGTGGTTCCATCCCAAAATCCAGTATTGTATCCGCCAAATTTTTTCGGACCGTTATTAAAACTAAATGCTGTTGCATAATAATAAGTACCATGGGTTAAGCCAATTCCTAAAGCAGCAGAATATTCGTCGTTGTTGCCAGCATCCTGATTGTAGGCTGTGTTAATAAAATTTGACCATGTAGAAGGGTCAGTGTTAGCAGTGTTATAATATACAAAGCCTTGAATATTTGCTCCTTGACCAACGGCTTCTGTTACTCCGGTCTTTAATACTTCACCGTAAATATTGCCTGTTGAACCCTGATTAATTGTTAGAAGGCTCGGAGTGGAGAGATTACACCAGTCAACATATTCGGGTGCCCTCATTTGTATCTTCACATTATCGAATGCAATTTTATCGCGTGAACCGGTTCCCGCCAAATCGTCAGTATACCATCTTACGTATAAGGTACCTGCATCGGCAATGCTTGCATTAAAAGTGGAGGTCAAACTTGTTTTTACCCAGGCAGGTGTTCCATCTGCTGCCTCTGGGGTGTTTAACGCTAGTGCTGGAATAGCAGTCCAGTTAGTTCCATCAAGAGAGTATTCACCGTTGAATTTCTGGCTACGGGCTGCATTATTATATACCCACACATCATACGAAAAGTCGATACCATACACTTCACTGCCTGTGTTATTAATCACTTTAAGTGCAATATAACCCGGAGTGACATCGGTTCCTCCTGGCTGCATGCCAAAAGCAAAGTTACCGGTTTCAACTTCGTAGGCATAAAAGCCTCCGGTTGTGCTACCCAGTGTGGTTCCACGGGCAAAATCACCAGTTGTGGCTTCGGCATCAAACAATTTATTACCATCGCTCATACCGTTCAACTCCCATGCATTGCCATCCAATTGTCCAACTCCGGGAGTATTAGTAAAGCCTGTACCCGCATACACTCCATTACCGACACCATCAACTGATGCATCAAAACTGATTGTGTAATCAGTACTTAATGCCGGAATTGAAAACTGTGCATTTCCTGTGAAACACAGCAGCGAAAACAGTGCAAACAGCACCGTACTTAAGATAATTCTTTTCATAAGTAGTTATTTATTAGTTATTTAATGTTTACAACGTACGCATTTTTCCTCCAAACAAATATAATATTTTAATCATTAAAAAAACAAGTAAAATATCACTTCTTTATTTTTTGTGGTGTTAATTTATGAAATTATTAAGTTTATCCCAAGCTACCTTAAGCACTAAATTGTTAAATTTTTCTATTTTCGCACAATTAAACCTTATGAGTATGGATTTTTTAATTGCCAATGAGGTAGAGAAAAAATACGGATCTTTTGTAGCCTTGGATAAACTGAATTTGAATGTGCCGCAGAACAGTATATTCGGGTTATTGGGTCCCAACGGTGCAGGAAAAACCACGTTTATTAGAATAGTAAACCAGATTACAGCACCCGACAGCGGTGGAATATTGATTGACGGCAAAAAACTTTCGCAAATTCATATCAATGAAATAGGATATCTTCCGGAAGAGCGCGGACTGTATAAAAAAATGAAAGTTGGAGAGCAAGCCCTTTATTTATCCCGATTAAAAGGACTCTCGCGTAACGATGCCTACAAACAATTGAAGTATTGGTTCGAAAAATTCGAAATAGCTGCATGGTGGGATAAAAAAGTTGAGGAGCTTTCAAAGGGCATGCAACAAAAGATTCAGTTTATTATAACGGTTTTGCATAAACCCAAGCTGCTTATTTTCGATGAGCCCTTCAGCGGATTCGACCCAATCAATACCAATCAACTGAAGCAAGAAATACTCAAACTCCGTTACGAAGGAGCGACTATTTTGTTTTCTACGCATAACATGTCGTCGGTTGAAGAGATTTGCGATTATATTGCACTAATTAACCATTCGAAAAAAGTTCTTGACGGGAACATAAACGAAATCAGAAACCGATACGCCTCCGGGATATATGAATTTACTTATAAAGGTTATTTTCATAAGCTTGCTGCAACCCTGACCCCCAGCTACGAAATTCTTGAGACGAGCGAAGTTGATGGAATCAGCAATATTAAAATACGTCTGCTGGATAAAAACATTAGTGAAAATGAATTAATTCAAAGAATGCTTGGATATGGAGCCGTTCAGTCATTCAGCCTAGTTAAACCCAGCATGAATGATATATTTATCCGGGTGGTTGGAGAATCCCAAAAATCAGAAAGCATATAGCATATAATAAAACGAATCTAAGCAATACATCAAATAACACCAGACATGAGTAAAATTGGTTTAATAATACAGCGGGAATACAGTACACGGGTCAAAAAGAAAAGTTTCATCATCATGACTATTCTGGGCCCAATTTTATTCGCAGCCATAATGATTGCCCCTGCACTACTTGCCCAACTCGAAGACGATGAATTAAAGACTGTGGCTGTGATTGACGATTCCTACGCATTTGCACCGATTGTAGGAGAGGATGGAAAAGTGTTTCATCAGGTACTGAAAGACACCAAATATATCAAATTCGATTACCTGATTGGGTACGACCTCGATTCTGCTAAGAAACAACTCAATGGATCAAAATACTACGCCCTCTTATATATTCCGCACAATATCGTAAACGTGGGTACCGGTAATGCACAACTCTTTAGCTATCAGCAACCCAATATGGCCCTTAAAATGCACATAGCCAACTGCATGGAGAAGCATCTGGAAGACATAAAACTGCATAAAAAGGGTGAAGAACTTGGCATTAGCCAGCAATCGATTCAGGAAATTATTCGTGTAGTTAATTCAAATGTAGAGATATTAACCTACAAAATGGAAGAAGACGGGAAAGAAACCAAATCATCCACCGAAATTTCGATGGTATTGGGATACATTGCCGGATTCCTCATTTACATGTTCGTTTTTATGTACGGTTCTCAGGTAATGCGTGGGGTAATCGAGGAAAAAACCAGTCGCATCATTGAAGTCATTGTTTCTTCGGTAAAACCCTTTCAGCTTATGATGGGGAAAATTATTGGCGTCGCGCTTGTGGGATTAACACAGTTTATGCTATGGGTTGTGCTTACATTTGGACTGGTTACCGTGGCACAGGCTGTTTTGGTGGATGATGTAAAAATGTCGCAAATGGCAAGTCCTGCAGGTGATATTACAGGAAATACCCTAACCAGCTCCGACCAAATAACAGATGAAAAAGCGGAAGAATTTGTTGAGGTTTTCAGCAGTATTAAAACCATAAATTTTCCATTAATAATAGGAATGTTTTTATTCTATTTTCTTGGCGGCTACCTACTGTATGCTGCTATGTTTGCAGCCATTGGAGCCGCTGTTGACAACGAAACCGACACACAACAGTTCATGCTACCCATCACCGGACCGCTGGTACTTTCGATAATTATTATGGTTTCAGCCATTTCAAACCCCAATGGCTCGCTGGCATATTGGTTTTCGTTGATTCCATTCACCTCTCCCATTATTATGATGGTAAGGTTACCTTTTGAGGTTCCGATACAGGATGTGATTATTTCGATGTCGCTGCTGGTTGTTACTTTTATTTTTATGGTTTGGCTTGCTGCAAAAATATATCGTACAGGTATTTTAATGTATGGTAAAAAAGTGAGCTATCGCGAATTATGGAAATGGCTGCGTCATAAGAGTTAATATATGCACCGCTTCGCATCAATCGACCTGGGTACAAATACCTGCAACCTCTTGTTGGCCGGTTATGAGCATGGCGAACTCATGGTACAAGCGTCGGAAAAACGAGCCATTAAGCTACTCCGAAATTCACCTGCACAGGGTTTAATTTCCGATGAAGGGATTGCTCTTTGCATTGATGCAGTTATGGAATATAAAAACCTGATTCTGAAATATGAGCCTGATGTTATCCTTGCAAATGCCACATCAGGTGTCAGGAGTGCTTCAAACGGATTGGAGCTTCTTGATAAAATTGAACGAAACAGTGGCATTCATTTTACAACTATTTCGGGCACTGAGGAAGCAAACCTGATTTTTAAGGCAGTAAAGCGTGCTGTAAATATTGAAAATACAGATGCGTTGCTTGTTGATATCGGTGGTGGAAGTATTGAGTTTATAGTCTATTATAATAACGCAGCAGCTTGGAAGCAAAGCTTCGATATTGGAATCTCGAGAGTATTGAATACATTCCGCTTTAATGATCCGCTGATAAACAACGATATGGGCAGAATCTCGCAATATTTCGATACGCAACTCACTGATTTATATCACATTCTTGAACAACACAATGTAAAAACTATCATAGGCTCCTCAGGAACTTTTGAAACTTTATCGAACATTCTAATGCATGCCGGGAAAAGCGTCGAGAGCCCATTGAATACATATCGTTCAATTGAGATTGGCGATTTTAAGAAAGTATATTACGAAATCATCAATTCCGACTTTGATAAACGTATGGCAATCAAAGGTATGGAGCCCATGCGTGTTGAACTTATACCACTGGCATCCTGGTTCGTAAACTATCTGGTTGATAAATATGGCATAGAATTAATCATACATTCCCGATATTCTTTGAAAGAAGGTGCTATCTTTGCATTTATTGAAAAAAATAATTTAAAATGAAATTTTCTTTTTTAGTTATTCTACTCTTACTGGTTGCATTCGTTACCGGATTTTCGCAGGAAAAAAAAGAGTTCGAAATAGTTTGTGTTGCTTTCTATAATGTTGAAAACTTGTTCGACACCATCGATCAACCCGATGTGCAGGACGAAGAATATTTACCTACCAGTGCTAATCAATGGAATTCAGAAAAATATTTCCGGAAAATTGAAAGAATTTCAACGACTCTAGTGAAAATAGGCAATGAAAAAACGGGGGATGCCCCGGCAGTAATAGGCTTGTGCGAGATTGAGAACAGTATCGTACTTACCGATTTGGTGAATTCAGAAGCCATGAAACCCTTCAACTATCAGATTGTTCATTTCGATTCGTGGTATCTCAGGGGTATGGATGTAGCCCTTCTTTACCGCCCCGGTTATTTCGAGCCGGAAAACTCTGTAACGCACAGGATATATTTTAGGAACGGAGTTACCTTTCAATCGCGTGACCATCTGCTTGTAAGTGGGAAATTGTTGGGAGAACCGGTACATTTTGTTGTAATGCACTGGCCATCGCGCAGGGGTGGTGAAAAACGCAGCCGGCAATTGCGCATCGAATCAGCAGAACTTGCCTTGCAAATTACCGACTCCATAAGGAAGCTTGACAATGATGCCAAAATTATTCTCTTCGGCGATTTAAATGATGACCCATTCAATTACAGTATTATTAAGACTTTAAAAGTATCTAACCAACGTGATATAGTTAGTGAAACCAACTTGTACAATCCCATGTATGAACTCTACAAGAAAGGCGTTGGATCGTTGGCATACCGCGATTCATGGAA
>JAGOLH010000032.1 GCA_017994175.1 Bacteroidales bacterium
ATATACCTGAGCCAATCGTGTTTTTGAAAAAACCAAAATGTAATTATTAATAATTAATAAATGGATAAACCTGATATTTATTGCCCTCAGTATAGCGGAGTTAACCTTACAAAAATCAATTACAACACTTTTAAATGTAATTACTGCGGATGCGTTATATTGAACTCCGAAATGGAAGAGTTTTCGGTCAAGTCGAAAAACATGCAATTCCATATCAATGCAAAGAAATCAGGGCGAAAAGGCAATTACGAAATTGCAATGGATGATAATGCAAAGAAGCAATTTAAAAAAATAATTCTGTTCGTTGCTTTGGGAATGCTGGTGGTATTTTTGTTTTAGTACTTTTTACCATAATTTATTATCAAATAATACTCTAAACTAATTGATATGAAGAAGATTTTAATACCCGCAGGTGAAAATTCGCCCGAAGTGTTAACCGATATTCAGGAAGGGTTGTTTTCGATAACCGGAGTAATGTGCCCTGAAAACCCTATTCCGTTTTTTACACGGCTAGAATCATGTTTCGATGAATTTGTTTACATTTGCAACCGCGAAAAAACCGTTGTTTTCCAGCTCATTTACTTTAACAGCAGTTCGGCGAGGCTGATTTACAGGTTTTTAAAAAGGATTAGCTCAGTTGGAAATATTCGTGTTGCGTGGTATTACGAAGAAGGTGATACCGATTTACTCGAATCGGGGCAGGACTATGCCGAACTCACGGGATTAAGCTTCGATTTTGTTGCATATCGTCCTCAGTAGATATTTCGTTCATTCAATGCCCTCTGAAATTTACGAGCATTGGCATTATGCTGAGCCAGAGTCTTGGCAAAATTATGGTAACCCGAAAAATCTTCTTTCGCACAAAAATAAAAGTAATCGTGTATTTCATAATCAAGCACAGCATCAATCGACGAAACCGATGGCATACAAATAGGCCCGGGAGGTAAACCTTTGTATTTGTATGTATTGTAAGGTGAATCGTATTCGGTGTGTTTCAGCAGTACCCTTCTGATGCTAAAATCACCCACTGCATATATTACGGTAGGGTCAGCCTGAAGCAGCATACCACTTTGTAATCTGTTCATATACACCCCTGCAATTCTTGACTTTTCATCATTTTTTTGCGTTTCCATTTCAACAATAGATGCCAGGGTGCTCACTTCAACCAGCGAAAGCCCTGCTTTTTCGGCTTTCTGTCTTCTATTCGAAGTCCAGAATTTATTGTATTCTTCGTGCATTCTTTCAACAAATTTCGATGCAGGCGTATTCCAGTAGAACTCGTAAGTATTCGGGATAAACATAGCAATGAAAGTGCTACCGTTAAAACCCAAAGAATCGGCAACAAGTTTGTTTGCAAGATACTGGGCGATGTATGCAGAATCTTCTTCGAAAACTTCTCCCGCTTTTCCCGCAAGTTGCTCGAGACTTCTTAAGTTATTAAAGGTAAGTTTCACCGGGGATTGTTTTCCTGAACGAAGCAAATTCACCAGTTCGTTATTGTTCATTCCCGGATTTAGTTGATAGCAACCCGGTTTAACCCTTTCGGGGTAAGCTTTTTTTTCAGCAACCCATATAAATGAGTTTGTATCGATAATTAAACCCTCATTGCTCAGAATTTCAACGACATCATCAAAACCTGAGCCAGAGGGGATTTTCAGAAAATGTGGGGCAGCTCCTTCCACAACATTCGGAGCATATATATATTTATAGAAATGATATGCAGTAAATCCTCCAGCAACCAGTATCAGGAGAAAAAATACAAGTATTATCAACCCTATTTTCCGTGTTTTCTTTTTCATTGCAATTGAATTACCAAGGCTTTATTGCTGCAAAAATAGTATTTTTCAATTGATTACAAGGCTTCCATAAGCTTAGTGGAATTATCATCTTCTCATTATAGCCCTGCGATAATACAAGCCTAACATCACTCCCCTGGCCGATAGAAAAATAATCAGGGACAACCACAATCCATGATTTCCCCAGGCATCCTTCATGAAATAACTTGCCGGTAGAAAAAATACCAAAACAACAATCAGCATGGCATTGCGTAAATAGCGTGAAGCTGTTGCACCAATATAAATACCATCCCAGACAAATGCAGCAAAACTCACAACTGGAATTAACACTGCCCAGAAGAAAAATGGCTTAACCTGAGAAACAATTTCGCTGTTATCTGTCAGCAACGATATAAAATCATTTCCAAAAACAAGGTAAGACAGCGAAAAGGCAAGGCTTAATATTCCGCTCCATAAAAACAATGTTTTCACCAGTTTTCGCAGCCCTGAATTGTCTCCCGATCCAACCATTTTTCCGGTGAGCGACTCTGCGGCAAAAGCAAAACCATCAATAAAATAAGAGAAAATGTAAAGAAACTGCAGTAAAATTGAATTTACCGACAAAACCAGATTTCCCATTGAAGCAGAAACAGCATTGAAGTAAAAGAAAGTGCCAGTAATCAGTATTGACCTTACCAGAATATCACCATTTACCTTAAAAAACCGTGTAAGCCTGTCCATACGAATCATACCCGATAAGCTGAACAACAACCGAAAGCGGCCATAGTATTTTAAAAAGCAAAGCACGGAGATCAGAAGTCCACAATACTGTGCAATCACAGTTCCGAGCGCAACTCCGGCAGCATTCATTCCGAATCGGTTGACAAATAGAATACTTAGCAATATATTTACGACATTTATTACAACTGCTATCAGCAAAGGTATGCGTGAATTCTGCATGCCTAGAAACCAGCCGGTAAAAACGAAAACACATAAAGTTGCAGGAGCAGCCCAAATTCGTACTCTGAAGTAATCAACAGCAATCCTTTCGGCTGCATCGCTGGCATTAACCAGTTTGAATAAACCCCATTCTATTGGGTGCTGAGCTAATATCAGCATTACGCCCATAATTAACGCAAGAAAAACACCCCTGCCTAATACCAACGAGCTTTCTCTGTGATATCCGGCTCCATAAGCCTGCGCTGTGAATCCGGTTATACTCATTCTTAGAAACAACAATCCGGAATATAACAAACTGAATATGGTCGATCCCAAGGCAACGGCACCAAGATATACTGCGTCGGTAAGGTGCCCCATTAAACCGATATCCACCAAACCAAGTAGAGGAACTGTAAGATTGGTGAGAATGTTTGGAACGGCCAGTCGTAGAATATCGTTGTGCAGTGACTTCAATTAGTCGGGTATTTTACTTACATCCCTAACAATATGAACCTCGTAATCACCCAGGTAGGTGAAGTATTTTTTCGCATATAGTGCTTTAGCAACGGTATTGTTTCGGTGTACTTCGAGTTTGATTTGCATACCCAGTCGTTTTGCCATCAGCAATGCTTCCTGAACCAGAAGCTTTGAGAGCCCAAGCCCCCTGAATTCGGGTAGTATGCCGCAATGGTGCAAATAAAGCCTTCGTGCATCGTTGGTAATCCATGTTGTACCTATTATTGTTTCATTTTCGCCATCCGATGCTACCAGCAACAATAATGCTCCCCCACCGGCTAAAGTTCTTTCAACAATAGTAGCAGTGTCGCCCCGCACTGAACCACCCATATCGCAAGCATTCCATATATTTTCAACATCCTGATAATCATCGCTTTTATAGTTTCTGACTGAGTACATAAATTTGTTCATTGAAATGAAAAATTAGTTTTAAAATCGCCGTTATTCAACAGGCTGAGAAATAGATTAACACTATTTCGCCTATTGGAATCGAGGGAATAGCATAAATTCTCGGTAAGGTAACTGTGCATCAGTTCCCTGTCGTAAGCAGGGTTGAAGTAGTGAATAGCCTCATCAACCGACTTCATGCCAAATTGCATCATTGAATCGAATGCTAGTTTAATTTGTGATGCAACAGGCACTGTGGAAACCCACAAAGCAAAAACTGCAGGCAAGCCGGTATGTTCAAACCACATCTCTGCCAAATCGTAAACATATTCAGCATGCATCCGATACTTCATTGCTCTGTCGCCAATTACCAGACCGGCTGTAGTCCCACAAATCTGCTTCTCGAAGTTTTCTTGGCCCTGTACAAAATCAAAGTTGAAGTGCAAATAATGTTGGTTCAGCAGCTTGAACATTGCTACTGATGAGCGGCTTTGATAATCGAGAATCACCGTTTTAATTTCGGATAAAGGCATTTGGCTCAGCAAAACTACAGAATAAGCCTCACGGTAAGCACTAATGCAATAATCGGAAAAAACATAATGCTTTTTCAGTGATGGGATTGCTGCAACGGGTATCAGGCCACCCTGAGCTTTATTATTTATCAACAAAGATGCGCACTCCGAAGGAGGACAATATATGTATTCAACCCCAACCGGTTTAACAGGGGATTTCTCTATTGCATACCTGAAGGGTATGGTATTGAGGTATGATACTACAGCTATTTTCATCGCAAGTCTATGTTAATGCAAATGTATAAAACAATATCGCTTACCGAAAATATTTAAAATCAGTTATAAATTTTTACCTTTGACAAAACATTTGTTTTGATGAATACATTCAGTCTATACGCCGTATCACCCATCGATGGAAGATACCGCAAACAAGTTGAAAGTTTGTCGGCATATTTTTCGGAATATTCACTTATTCGTTACAGGCTGCACACAGAAGTGGAATACTTTATTGCGCTATGCGAAATACCCGTGCCGGTGCTTGCTGATTTCCCAAATGCTGGGTTTCAAATCATGCGGAATTGGGTTGCAGGTTTTTCGGAAAGTGATGCAATACGGGTTAAAGAAATTGAATCAGTAACCAATCATGACGTAAAAGCGATTGAATATTTATTAAAAGAAAAATTCGACCAACAAGGCTGGGGTAAATATCGTGAATTGGTGCACTTCGGACTAACTTCTCAGGACATTAATAATACAGCTATTCCTGCACAACTACGTGATTTTATACAAGAGCAATACGCCCCTGCATTACAAATGTTAATTGATAACATCAATCATCTTTCGGAGCAGTGGAATGATGTTCCAATGCTGGCGCATACACACGGTCAGCCTGCAAGCCCAACGCGTCTCGGGAAAGAGTTTCGCGTTTTTTCAGCACGCCTCGAAACTCAGTTTCAACAACTTAAAGCAATCCCTTTCTCTGCAAAATTCGGAGGAGCAACGGGAAATCTCAACGCTCATTACGTAAGTTATCCAAATATTGATTGGCATTGCTTTGCCGAAAGATTTGTAACGAAGAAACTATATTTATCGAGAAGTTACCCTACAACTCAGATAGAGCACTACGACAATCTTGCTGCTATATGCAATACACTTGGAAGAATTAATACTATTCTCATCGATTTTGCCCGCGATATGTGGACGTATATTTCGATGGAATATTTCAGACAAAAAATCAAAACTTCGGAAGTTGGCTCCAGTGCCATGCCACACAAAGTGAACCCAATTGATTTTGAAAACGCAGAAGGGAATCTGGGGATGGCAAACACCATTTTTACCCACCTTGCCGAAAAGCTTCCGGTAAGCCGATTGCAACGCGACCTTACCGACAGCACTGTTTTGCGCAATCTGGGGGTTCCTTCAGCACATACTATTATTGCCTTGAATTCGTTACAAAAAGGGCTGGGTAAGTTATTGTTGAACGAAGATAAAATCAGTGCCGACCTTGCCTCGAATTGGGCTGTGGTTGCTGAAGCAATTCAAAGCATTCTGCGACGGGAGAATTATCCCGAGCCCTACGAAACCCTGAAAGCATTGACTCGCAAGAACAATGTGGTTTCGAAAGAAGATATTGCAAGCTTTATCAAAGCACTGAATGTGGATGAAAATATTAAAAATGAATTGCTTCAGATTACACCTTATAATTATATAGGGAAATAAAAAACGGAAAGTGCAGATTGATGAAAGATATTGCTAAAATTTTTAAATTCATTGTTCCTTACAAGTGGTACGCAGTACTTAATGTACTGTTCAACGCTCTGTCAACAATTTTCAGCCTGTTTTCGTTTGGGATGGTAATACCATTTCTCGGCATTCTTTTCGGTACTCAGCCCATGGTAACAGAGCGCGTTCCTCTCGATCTGATGAGTGCTGCGAGCATCGAAAACAACTTCTACTTCTGGCTCAGTAAAATTATTACAGAAAGCGGACCGGCCAATGCATTGTTTGCAATTGGTATGCTTGTTATGGTTTTTACTTTCCTTAAAACTATATCATGGTATTTGGCCAACCATTTCATGGTACCTATACGCAACAATGTTGTCCGCGACATCAGAAACCAACTTTTCAACAAAGTATCAGGGCTTCCGCTGGGTTATTTTTCCGAAGAGAGAAAAGGAAATATCATTTCCAGAATGTCGAACGATGTTACCGAAATTGAATGGGGCATTATGAGTTCTCTTGAAATGTTGTTCAGAGACCCACTTAAAATACTGTTCTTTCTTATAACACTGGTGCTTATGAGCTGGCAGCTTACATTGTTTGTAATGATACTACTGCCGGTAGTTGGCTTTATTGTTGGAAAAGTTGGAAGAACCCTTCGCAAGACCTCGATGATCGGTCAGCAACAAATGGGGCAGATGCTTTCGCAAATTGAGGAAATGATAACCGGTTTAAGAATTATTAAAGCATTTAATGCTGAAAACCATATTCGTCGCAAATTTATTCATGGCAATCAGGAATATACAAACCTGATGAATAAAATCAACAGAAGGCGTTTTCTTGCTAGTCCGCTGAGCGAGTTTCTTGCAACAGTTGCAATAGTATTTGTTATGTGGTATGGAGGTAAAATGGTTCTGCAAAACACATCCGGGCTTTCATCGCAGGCATTTATCGGATATCTGATTATTTTCAGTCAGATCATTACACCTGCAAAAGCATTTTCAACCGCATGGTATAATATTAAAAAGGGACTGGCTTCGCTTGATAGGGTAAATGAAATAATGAACAGTGAAGAGAGAATTACGGAAAAACCAAACGCCGTTTCAATCAATTCATTCAATAACCAAATCAATTACACTTCGGTATGGTTCAGGTATAACGAAACCCACGAAGTACTTAAAAACATCAACATCACTATTGAAAAAGGTAAAACCATTGCCCTGGTTGGGCAAAGCGGGTCGGGTAAATCGACTCTGGTTGACCTACTACCAAGGTTTTATGATATCCGTCAAGGGATCATAAGCATTGATGGCAATGAAATCAAAGATTTAAAAATCAAAGATTTACGAAAATTAATAGGATATGTCAATCAAACACCAATATTGTTTAACGACAGTTTCTACAACAATATAGCATTCGGTATTGAAAACACCTCAATGGAAGATGTTGTTGCAGCGGCAAAAGTTGCGAACGCGCATGACTTTATCATTGAAACTCAACATGGTTATAATTCCAACATTGGTGATGGCGGTTGCAAGTTATCGGGTGGGCAAAAACAACGCCTCAGCATTGCCCGGGCTGTTTTAAAAAACCCACCGATACTCATTCTCGATGAAGCAACCTCAGCTCTTGACACCGAATCAGAAAAACTCGTTCAGGAAGCACTTGAGAACCTGATGAAAAACAGAACTTCTATTGTAATTGCCCATCGGCTGAGTACGGTAAAAAAAGCCGATGAAATATTTGTTATTCATGATGGTGAAATTGTTGAAAGCGGTAAGCACAACGATTTAATTGATAAAAACGGATTATATACTAAACTTTATACACTGCAAATGTCGTAGCAATGAAACCCATTTTAAAATATACAGTATTTATTCTGACAGGTCTAATGGTTATATTTGCGTGCAATCCTAAGCCCAAACGCCCTGATGTGAGCAACAACAAAGAACTGAAACAAGTGGTTTACAACTTCGATAACCCTCCGAAATTTGTTAAAGACGGGGAGCTTGTTTTTATTGATAAAGGAAGTCTTCGCGACATTGCAACTTTCGATATAGAATTGGCATCAACTTTCGAAAAGCGTGCCATGGGTCTTATGTACCGAAAAGAAATGAAACCTAATCAGGGCATGCTGTTCATTTTTGATAATGAAGAAGTACAGTCGTTCTGGATGCGAAACACCCTAATACCACTTGACATGATTTTTGTAAATGCACATAAGGAAATAGTTACCATTCATAAAAACACCCCTGTGTTAAGCGATGAATCGTTTGCCTCCGATAAGCCGGCTTTATATGTGATAGAACTTAATGCCGGCACATGCGACAGCCTGAACATTAAAAAAGGAGATCTGATTAATTATTAAAGCGTAAGTAACGGGAAGAGTACAATTAAGAAGTTGAAATATATGAAATATGGTATTACCGAAATAGCAATTGTTCCACTGCGTTCCTCACCTTCGGAAGGTAGCGAAATGTTAAGCCAGCTGCTCTTTGGAGAATGGTTCGAGGTGTTAATTGAAAGGAGTAACTGGACAAAAGTTAAACTTTTTCATGACGGCTACGAAGGATGGATCGATACAAAAACCATTAGTTTCATTACCCACGAAAAATATGAGCAACTGTGTAGCGACAAAAAAGTTTCGGTGGTTTCGGAACCCTTTTTAGAAATAGAAAATCAAAAACACGAAAGGTTTTATTTACCCGGAGGTACTACTTTACCCTATCACAACGGGAATCAATTTGAGGTTTCGGGTAACAATTTTACGATCATCGGCAAGACACCTGTAAAATTTACCGCTACCGACAACCAGTTGCCTGTTGTACTGGCAATGCAGTATTTGAACAGTCCTTACTTATGGGGCGGGCGCACTCCATGGGGAATTGATTGTTCTGGCCTCACCCAAACTGTGTACAGAATTCTTGGCATAAGCATTCCACGAGATGCTTCGAAACAAGTTCAGGCAGGAACTACCGTAAACCTGCTTTCCGAGGCGAAACCAGGTGATCTTGCATTCTTCGATGATAATAATGGACACATTAAGCATGTTGGGATTATTGCAGAAAATGGAAAAATAGTTCATGCGTCGGGCAAGGTTCGCATCGATAATATTGATCATAACGGAATTTTTAATACCGACAGGCATATATATACCCACAATTTGAGAGTTATCAAAAGAATTATACAGTAGTAGTACTTCTTTTCGTTCTGCAAACTGATTCAAGGTATTTTTTATTGAAGAATTGAACAAATGCATAGGTTTATTGTTATAAATATATAATTACAAAAAATAATTACTTAAAAATATTTTAACTATGATTACATTACCCGAATTACCTTACGCGATGAATGCTCTGGAACCGTATATATCGGAGCAAACAGTAAAATTTCATTACACAAAACACCATCAGGCTTATGTAAATAAAGTGAATGCATTGATTGCAGGAACCAATTTTGAAGGTAAAAGCCTTGAAGAAATAGTAAAAAAATCGGAAGGCGGTATTTTCAATAATGGGGCACAGGTTTGGAATCACACTTTCTACTGGGAAGGTTTTGGTAAAAACAAAGGAGGTGTACCCGTAGGCCAACTCGCAAAGGCAATCGACACACAGTTTGGTTCATTTGATTCATTTAAGGAGCAATTTGCAAATGCTGCAGCCAATCAGTTTGGTTCGGGCTGGGCATGGCTTGTGGTAAACCAACAGGGTAAACTTGAAATATTAGCTACCGGTAATGCAAACACACCTCTGCGTGATGGCTACAAACCATTGCTCACTTGCGATGTGTGGGAACATGCCTACTACCTCGACTACCAGAATTTAAGGCCTGACTACATTAGAAACTTCTGGGAAATCATCGATTGGGAAAAAATCAATACCAGGTTTTTACAATAAATTGGTTTAATTGCTGTGTTGTTACCAAAATTGCCGCTCAATGCGGCTTTTTTTATTTCAATGAACCTGCATCGTTCAACTGATTCAATTTTTCCAACAATACAGGAAGAACTTTTTTCCAGTCAGCAACAATCTTAATATCGGAACTGTTGAAAATAGGGGCATTTTCGTCCTTATTAATGCTAATTACCAAACCGGCTTCTTTTATGCCACAAGTATGATGCGCGGCACCCGAAATTCCAGCATTGATATACACTTTGGGTCTGACAGCCACGCCACTGGTACCTATCATAGTCTGCTCACCGGTTGTCCATCCCTCATCGAGAGCCGGACGAGTACAGCCGGTTGCGCCATTCAGTAAAGCTGCAATTTTCGTAAGAACTTCCCAGTTTTCCCGACTACCAATACCATAGCCCCCCCCAATTATGCAATCTGCTTCGTGCAAAGGCTTACCCGATGCTTTAACCGGGGTAATTCCAGCAAATTTTATTCTATCACCAAAATCAGATAATTCTTCAGAGAAGTAGGCAATTTGTCCGGTTCTCTTTTCATCATATAACGAAGTCATGATTCCGGGTTTAACAGAAGCCATCTGCGGCCTGTGCACAGGGGTTATAATTTCACCGAGGACTTTCCCTCCAAAAGCAGGTACTACCTGAATAAACCTTTCATTATTATCGATTTTAAGTTCAGTACAATGAGCAGCCAAACCGGTTTGCAATTTAGCAGCTACTGTGGGTGCTATTTCTGACCCAAAAAATGTAGCACCGATTAGTACAATTTCAGGTTGAAGCTTTTTTACAATTTTTGCAAGTGCATCTCCGTAACAGTCGCTCCGATAATGTTCCAGATTAGTGTTGTTAAAAATTACACACGTATCGGCACCGTACTTTATAGCCATATCAGCAAAGGCATGTACATCGTTACCAATAAATGCTGCAATTACTTCAACACTTTTCTTAATGCATTTCTTCATTCTGTTGGCTTCCCCTAACAATTCGAGGGAATTTCGGGCTATTGTATTGTCGATGATTTCGGCAAATACCAGAATTCTGTATGTGTTATCGCTTGATTCCATTACTATCCGATGATTCCTGCTTTTCGCAATTCAACAATAATACGGTCGGCTATATCTTCGGGAGAACCATCAATTCTCTCGGCTTTGCGGTTAGTATCAGGCGAAACCATATCGCCCGGTTGGGTAGGTGAGCCTTTTAAACCCAATCTGTTGGCGTCTGCACCAAGGTCGGCAGCTGTCCACAAATTCAAAGGTTTTGCCTTAGCTTTCATTAAACCCATCACTCCTATCAGGCGAGGTTTGTTAACTTTCCGCGTTACAGCAATAACAGCGGGCAGCTTTACTTGATAATGGTAAATGCCCGTTTCGGCAAGTGTGTCAACATACAATAATTCGCCGTCGAAATCCAGGTGAACCACATTCATCAGATGTGGAAAACCCAGCCATTCGCCAAGTTGAGGAGAAACCTGCCCTGTACTGCCATCATCGCTTTCATTGCCGGTAAGAACCAGGTCGAAGTTCCCTGCCTTTTTAATTGCTGAAGCCAGCGTATAGGATGTGGCAAGGGTGTCGGCACCGGCAAAAGAGCGGTCGCTGAGAAGGAAAGCTTCATCGGCCCCCATTGCTAATGCCTGCACCATAACCTCCCTTGTAAATTCAGGAGCCATGCTGAAAACCGAAATTTTACCCTGAAACTTCTCACGTAGAACCAATGCTGCTTCCAATGCATTTTTATCAAGGTCACCGATTACCATTGGAATACCTGACCTGTCCCAGGTTTTGGTTTTAGGGTCAATACTAATTTTATCATAGTATTTTGAATCAGGAACCGGTTTTATGCAAACTGCTATTTGTAACGGCATAATTATTTCGTAAAATTATTATACATACCGTAATTCCAGAATGACGAATATGACAGACCCTATCGGGTAAGTCCGGAAGCTATAATAACCGACATGATATGGGATGTGCCACCGGAGGGTATAATTGCCATTGCATCGCGAAGGAACCTGCCAACCGGATATTCGTTAATAATTCCATACCCACCCATCAGATCGATAGTTCTCTTTGAAGCCCTTACGGCAGCTTCCGACGAAAACAGTTTCACGGCAGCTATGTCGGATACACATTCCTGTTTGCGGTCGTAAATTGCGCTTGCATTATACAACATGGCATGAGCGGCATCGTAATCCACCTTATTTTCGGCAATAATAAACTGAATTGACTGCAAATTTGATAAGGGTTTTCCGTATATTATTCTTTCCTTGGCAAATTTAACCCCCTCTTCCAGGCAACCACGCAGCACTCCGACAGCAATTGCCGACATTCCTGACCTTCCGAAATGACCAATCGTATGCATTGCAATTTTTGACCCGTCACCATCTTTACCAATAATGCAATTATGTGGTACAACAATGTTGTCGCAGATAATATCGCCAGTCACAGAGCCGCGAAGTCCCAATTTATGCTCTTTCCGTCCAGCATTCCATCCCGGAGTTCCCGGAGGAACAATAATGGCACTGATCAGCTTACGTCCTTTTTCATTTACACCACAAGTTCCGGTAACTACGTTAATTTCGGCATTATGCGAATTGGTGATGAAGCATTTTCTGCCATTAATTACATAGGCAGTATCAGTTTTTTCGATAGTAGCCATCTGGTTTCCAAAATCGGATCCTCCTCCGGGCTCAGTAACCGAAAGTCCACCAATTTTTTCGCCTGAAATTAACGGAGATAAATAGGTCAACTTTTGTTCTTCGCTACCAAAGTTTACAATTGCGGCAATTGCCAGTTCATGCGTCATCATGGCAATACCAAAGCCTGCGGAGTGCCTCGAAACTTCTTCAAGAATAATATTCCTTTCAGTAAGGCCCAATCCGGCTCCACCATATTGTGCAGGAACAAAAACTCCCAACATACCCATTTCACCCATTTTTTTAAACAGTTCAACTGGGCATGTATCTTTATCATCCCATTCGGCTGCATACGGTGCAATTTCCTGTTCAACAAAATCTCTAACAACTTTTTGAAGCATCTT
Source organism: Bacteroidales bacterium (assembly GCA_017994175.1). Lineage (GTDB taxonomy): Bacteria > Bacteroidota > Bacteroidia > Bacteroidales > ML635J-15 > JAGOEF01. The sequence continues at coordinate 12,801 of JAGOLH010000032.1, forward strand.
TTGATCTTCATTGAAAAACTGAAACATGATTCCTCCTTATTATTTGTTATAAACTCAATTCATTTAAACTCACAGCATGTAATGTTGCGATGATTATTTCGCAACAGCAGCGGGATCCGGAATATCTTCTTCGATACCGGCAATTTTCTTTGCCATTTCAACATACTTCTCAAATGGGGTAAATGCCTTAACCACCATGCGCGCACCGTCAGGTGATCCACCACCATGCATACACCCCGGCACTCCGGCACCAATCGTGAGCCACTCCGATAAACGTGTGGCACGCAGTCGGCTTTCGGAAGAGCAGGGTCCTGCTTTCACAAGATTCAATAGTGTATTTCCGTAGATAAGGTTCTTAAAATCGGCATATGAAGGAGTACAACCGGTTTCAACAATGCCCCCTCCTATTTCCTGACACAACCTTTTGGTTTCGTAAGGTAAAGTGGCAACATATATTTTATTCAGGTGAGCAATTTTTGACTCGGCAAACCAGGGTCCTGATGGGTGAGGTCCCCCCAATGCCATAGCACCAATACCCAAACCAAAGGTAGTTTCGTTGTTGGCAGCCATCACTGTAAACTTATCATCGAATTTCTTATTCGAAATGCCATTAGCCCTAGCCATTAAAACAGCAGCTCCGATCATTACATCGCCCTGCCCTGCTACGCATGCGCCAATGCATGCACGGTAATTAGCAGTAAAGTATTCGATTACCTTGCCGGTATATTTAAACTCCCCTGCCATAAAAACCCGTTCGTTTGGAACAAAAACATTGTCAAAAATTAAATATGCCTGCGAAATACCAGTGTCCGGAACATCCCAACCTTCTTCGTACTCCCTGCCATCGCTAGGGCGGCGGGTTTCAACAAGTGTAAGACCTTCTATATCACGGGGTACAACAAAAGAAACCGCATAATCGGCATCGGTATCTTTGTAAGAAGATCCGGGCAACACAAAAATTTCTTCCGAAGCAGCTGCGCCGCAAATCATAACCTTTGCACCTCTAACAACAATTCCATCGTTGCGTTTTTCAACGATTCTTACGTTTGTATCGGGGTTTTCTTGCTGTGAGGGTTTCAGTGTACGGTTGCCCTTAGCATCGGTAAGCGCACCGGCACAGGTTATTCCACGCTCTTCGGCTTGCAATATCCATTTTTCAAGCCGTTGGTGGTAATTGGTACCAAATTCCGTGTCAACATCACTGGTTACAGCCCACATCACATTCTGGGCATTCCAGCCAACACAAACACCACCACTGCATGAACCTGTGAAATGATACATTTCGCGCTTCAGTTTGGCATTGTTCATAATATCGTCGAGACTTTTCATCAGGCTGTTGAACCGCATGATGGGCTTACCGGTCAGATAGGAAACAGTGGTAAAAAGGGCACGATATTTTTCGTCGTTGGCTGCATCGAAAGCACGTGAGTGGCTTTCAACTGTACGTTTAGTGGCTGGGTGAACCGTAACATCCTGAATAAGTTCTCCATTTTTGTAAATGTTCGGTCGCATTGCTTTTAACGACCTCAGATAATCTTCGCGAGTACGTATCATAATAATAAATTTTGTTTATGGGTTAAAAATATAAAAAAATGTCCTTACCCAAAAAAAACGGAGTTCTTTTATTTTGAAAAGCTTAGAAATAAAATCGGCGCATTTATAATTGGATTATTTTTGTACAGATGCTGGTGAAATACAGTAACAACAGAACAAGTAATCGGCATTTTTCTTACTTTTGCAACTCTTAATCAATTACTGTATGGAGATATCGTATTCATGGCTGAAAGATTACATTCAATTTGAAGAATCGCCTGAGCAACTGGCTGAAATACTTACCAATCTTGGGTTAGAAGTTTCGTCGGTTACAAAATTTCAAAGCATCGAAGGTGGATTGGAAGACCTTTTTGTTGGCGAGGTTGTTTCGTGCATACCTCACCCAAATTCCGACCATTTAAGTCTGACCAAAGTTAATATTGGTAGCAGCAATCTGCTTGATATCGTTTGTGGGGCTCCCAATGTTGCCAAAGGACAAAAAGTTGTGGTTGCAACAGTTGGTGCAACTTTGTATGGAATGGCTGAGCCATTGACTATTAAAAAATCAAAAATCAGGGGAGAACTTTCGGAAGGAATGATTTGTGCTGAAGATGAAATAGGCATCGGCAAATCACATGCCGGCATTATGGTTCTGCCAGAAGACACTCCGGTAGGTATGAAAGCTGCAGCCTTATTTGGCATCGAAACCGATTATGTTCTGGAAGTAGATATCACACCCAATCGCATCGACAGCGCATCTCATTTTGGTGTGGCACGCGATCTTGCAGCCTTCTTCGCTAAAACAAGAGAAGTAGTATGCCGTTTACCCGAGGTACCACAACTCCCTTATCCCTCTACCCCATCGGAAATTACAGTTCATATCGAGAACATTGAAGCATGTCCGCGATACATGGGTCTATACATTAAAAATGTTAGCATTTCACCATCGCCGCAATGGTTGCAAAACCGCTTGAAAGCCATTGGGCTAAAGCCAATAAATAACGTAGTGGATATCAGCAATTATGTAATGTTTGAAACGGGGCAGCCCTTACACATGTTTGATGCTGAAAAAATAAGCGGAGGAAAAGTTATCATTAAAACATTACCTGAAAATACGAACTTTGTAACACTCGATGGCATTGAAAGGAAGCTTTCGTGCAATGACCTGATGATATGCAACAGCTCGGAAGGCATGTGCATCGCAGGAGTTTTCGGGGGAATGGATGCCGGGATTTCTGATACAACAAAGAATGTTTTTATTGAGAGTGCATACTTTAACCCTTCATGGGTGCGCAGAACAGCAAAGCGTCATGCAATCAGCACAGACTCTTCGTTCCGGTTTGAGCGGGGAGCTGACCCAAATATGGCACCATATGCCCTTAAAAGAGCTGCGGACCTGGTTGTTCAACTTGCGGGAGGTAAAATCGCATCCGATATTATTGATCAATACCCACAACCTATAACACCGGTCACGGTGAATTGCCTTTACAAGCACTTTGAAAGATTGTGTGGTGTTGAGCTTACAAAAGAGCTTATTCACAGTATTCTGAAGAGCCTTGAAATAGAAATTACTTCTGTTAACGAAAGCGGATTTTCAGCAATTGTACCGACATATAGGGTTGACGTTACCCGTGAAGCTGATATAATTGAGGACTTTTTAAGGGTATATGGCTATAACAATGTTACACTTCCTTCAAAAATGGTGTCGTCGCTGACGTTTACACAAAAACCGGACAGAACCGCCATTGAAGCAAATATTGCTGAAATGCTTACTGGAAGGGGCTTCTCCGAAATCATGTGTACCAGCTTCACAAGAAAGCGATATTTTGAGCTTTTCCCGGATAAAAAACCTGTGGTCGAAATACATAATGCGTTAAGTAACGAGTTAAATTGCATGCGTCCGACGCTTTTATTCGGTGGACTCGAAAGCATTGCAAGAAATATTAGTTTTCAGCAAAACGATATTCTTATTTATGAGTTGGGGCGCCGCTATACCTTCAATCCTGATAAAGACCCTGTTCCAGGCAAAGGATATTGCGAAACGAACACCATAGCAATTTGGATGACCGGGAACTTATTTAATGGCGGTTGGAATACTTCTGCAATAAAAACCGATTTTTTCACAGTAAAAGCCGTTACCAATATGGTATTGCAGCGCATCGGGATTACACCGGATGATATTACAGCCGATGATTTCACCGATAATAAATTCGAAACAGCATTGCGTTACACCATCAATGGACTTGAGATTGCTGAATTTGGTATCATCGACAGGAAAGTGCTGAAAGAAACCGATATAGCTCAGAGTGTGTATTATTCGGAGATGAATACTGACAATGCACTAAAAATCATCAAAAATCGCAGAACAAAAGCAGAACCACTGCCCAGATATCCTAAAGTAAAACGCGACCTTGCACTCCTGATTGACGAAGACATAAAGTACAGCTCAATCCGTGACCTGGCATTGCGGACAGAACGTAAGATATTACGAAAAGTTGAGTTGTTCGATGTATATAAGGGCAAAGGAATTCCTGAAGGTAAAAAATCGTATGCACTTAGTTTCATTTTACAGGATTCTGAGAAAACTCTTAATGACAAAGAGATTGAAAAGGTAATGCAGAAGCTGATGGCAGCTTTTATAAGGGAATTGCAAGCGCAGGTGCGTTAAACTGATTATAGTAAATCGCTGGCCAACTCAGCGAGGTAACTCCTTTCACCTTTAATAAGATTGATATGTGCAAAGATGTCCTGACCGCGCATTTTTTCGGCAAGATACGATAATCCGTTGGAGACAGAGTCGAGATATGGCGAATCGATTTGCTGAATGTCGCCGGTAAATACGATTTTTGTTCCTTCACCTGCACGTGTAATTATAGTTTTCACCTCATGGGGAGTAAGGTTTTGAGCCTCATCGATGATAAAAAACACCCTTGAAAGACTGCGCCCCCTGATGTAGGCAAGCGGTTCGATAAGCAATTTTTCGCTTTTCTGCATCTCTTCGATTCTTTTAAAATCAGCACTCTGCTGACTAAATTTATGCTTAATCACCGACAAATTATCGAACAAGGGCTGCATATATGGGTTAATTTTTTCTTTAGCATCACCAGGGAGGTATCCAATATCCTTATTTGAAAGCGACACAATCGGCCTTGCAAGGAAGATCTGCAAATAGCTTTTACGCATATGTATTGCAGCCGCCAAGGCCAGAAGCGTTTTACCGGTTCCGGCTTTTCCGGTAAGGGCAACCAATTGAATTTCGGGGCGGAGCAGGGCATCTATTGCAAATGCCTGCTCAGCATTTCGTGGCTCAATACCATAGGCTGCCGTTTTCACAACCCGGTCAATCACATTTTTAAATGGATCGTAATGGGCTAATACACTGTTCGACCCGTTTCGCAAAACAAAATACTGGTGAGCAATGGGGTCAATACCAAAATTAAAATCTTCGAGGGGTATGCCTTCCGGATGGTCGTAGAGGCTAGAAATGAGGTTTTTGTCGGCTCCTTCAATAATGGCAACTTGTTTGCGGATGTTATCGAGGTTCGCAACCTTATCGTTCTTATAATCCTGCGCAGTTAATCCCAGCGACTTTGCCTTCACTCTGAGGTTAATATCTTTGGTAACCAGCACCACCTGACGATCGGTGTTTTTATCTCTGAGGAATTGGGCTATGGCTAAAATTCTATGATCGGGTATCTGCTCCGGGAATGAGCTAATAAGCTCCTTACCAAAGGGTTTCCCAGTTTCGATAAACAATTTTCCCAATCCTTCTCCCAATTGAACGCCTCCTTCAAACAATTCCTCCCCGGAGAGCTCATCCAATACACGTGTGAACTCACGGGCGTGAAAATTAATCAGGTCGTTCCCACGTTTAAAATGATCTAACTCTTCAAGAACAACAATGGGAATGATAATATCGTTTTCCTGAAATTTAAACAGGCACTCGTGATCATGTAGCAGAACATTTGTGTCGAGAACAAAAATTTTGGTCGTGTTTTTCATTATACGTTTAAAAATTGTTGCTTAAAGATACCAATAAAATAAGATATCAGAAAATGTTATCTTTTAATTTTTATTCAGCTGTACATCGAGTACATCGAGTAGTCGAGATGTCGGCTTGATGCTAACTGGATTAAAAAGATTGTTTTCAAATAGTGGGCACCTCGACTGCGCTTGGTAACCGCTTCGGTGTTAAAATTCATCAGTACACAATGAAACGCTTTGATGTGACGTTTCCTTCGTTTTCCAACACCAGCATATAAACACCCGGAGCCAGCCTGTCGGTGTTGATTATACTTCGCTGCCATTCGGAGGAGATACTCAATTCACCATAATCCATTGTTTTACCATAAACGTCAACAATCTTATATTGCAGCTTTCCATCCATATTACCTTCCACAATAACAGTAAGTCTGTCCCGAACCGGATTTGGATATACAGTGAATTCTGATGACAAAAAGGTTTTGCTGTAACTGTCTTCTGCTATAACAAAATGATGCGGGTCGGAGCTACCAATAAAAGGATGCGTTGCAGAACGTCCGCTTTCGTCGGAGGCTGAAAGGTAATAATCCACCACATCTCCCGGATCAAAGCTGTTCACTGAACAAGTCCAAACATTATCCAATGCTTGCTGCATCGCCAGTTCTACAAAACTTCCATTATTGATTTTGTAGTGAAGTTTCACTGATTCACTTACTACTTGTTCTCCGGAATAGGGTTGTATTTCGGTAGAAAATGTAAAACTACCCGAATAATCAATTGTATCGTAGTACGGCATATGGCTGATGTAAAGCATTCCAAAATCGGGAACCTCATGAGTTCTGCAGTGCAATGCATCGGTCGTTTCCCATGGCGAAGATGTTGTATTGTACATACCAATAACCTCGTAACCCGGCATGGCATTTTCATAAACATCGAGAGCCTCATCATTCCATTCAGATCCAGTTCCGGTAACCAGTGCAACATAAACCTTATCGTTCATAATTAAGGAATTGGTATAGGGCTGTCCATTAGGTGAGTATACCCTAAACACCTGATATTTGTTACCATAGGAGGTGGTTTGATTAGCCCAATAATTGGCTACAGACTCAAAATCATCGTAACGATCGTCGGCTTCGGCAACCTGTGAAATGAGTATTTTATCAACATCAAGGAATTTACCCCAGCAATCTACATGCTCAATATATTCACCCAATGGGTCCTGTATCAGATGATAGTGGTCGATGCCTAGATAATCAGAGGCAAGCTGATTTATTTCTGCAGTACTCAAATTGTCATTTTCCGCTTCAAGGAGTTTTGTACTTGCAGCTACGCCCAGGCCGTCGCACATATAATTGCCCCCTGTATGGGTAAGGTTCATTCCAAAAACCGGAAGCTCGAAGTAATCGGCTATTTCAATCGGGAATTGGTCATCGTTCACCCGTTGAGGCCTATTGTATGGGAAATCAACAATTCCTATCTGAAATGAATCGCCATAGGCAATAAACCAAGGGCTGTAGTCACGCGACCAATATGAATCGATATTAATGTTAATAATAGTAATGTTCTCCATCTGGCAACCGGCATCATCAAGCGAATTCAACACAGAACTATTCGCAGAAGAGTTGGCGACAATTACATACACGGCAACTTGTTGAGATAGGCTTGCTATTAGCTCAAGGGGGATACCAAATCCGCCCCAAGAGGGCCGGCTGACTATTACCCCAGAGTTTGTCTCAAATTCAGCAATGCTTCTGACATTACCGACCGGAGGGTCGGTTTCTTCAAATGCTTTAGAACCATAAAAAGGCAACAGTTCCTCGTGGCTCAGCATATGGTGGCTACCCTCAAAACTCGATTGTATCGGCTGCTGTGAAAAAAGAAATAAAGGCATAACAAGCAGCGCAAGCAGAACAGATATTCTTCTCATCGATAAATATTTAACGGATTACCGACAGGTTCATTGTATGGCTTGTGTTTCCAAAACGGCTAACAACAATATAAAAACCGGCAGGGAGTTCATTGACCGAAAAATGAAATATCGCGCTCCCCTCGTTAAAATCCATTTCATGCACAATTGTTTTAACATACTGTCCAGTAACCGAATACATCTCAATGCTCATAATTCCATTTTCCGGAAGCAAAGCAGAAATATTTACCATATCAGTTGCCGGGTTTGGGAACATGTTCATCTTGAATTCTTCGATATCAGAGGTAACATATTGAATAGCCACATTCTGTGAATGAGCCGGGAGTGTAATTAAATCGATCCATGCACAGTCGGACCCATTGGTCTGGTAGCTGTCTTTTTCATATGTCCATTTCAGTTCATGGAGACCTGCTGTAACCGGATAGGACTGATTCGACCATGCTACGGTTCCCGCCCACTGCCCTTTCATTACATCATCGATGTAAAATGCCAGGAAATCCCAGTAATAACCCCACGATGAAGGTTCGCATGACACTTTCTTATAAAAGCTTATGTTATCGTCGGCAACAACATCAACAACCAGAATCAGGGCAGACTCTCCGCCTGATTCCGGTAAATCGCCTGACTGAAGGCAATTATTACCTTCATATGGGTTGCTTTCGGTAATGAACCAAGGATGCGAAGCATCGTTTTGCCATGCAAACGAGGTAAGATCGGCGCTTTCCCAGTCTTCAATCTGCAAACCAACCGGAACGGATGCTGCCAAGGACTTTGAATACGCACCCGCATCGTAAATAAGGTTACAGCCGATCAGGCTACCGCTTTCAGCCTCCTCGTCGATAGTGACACCAATGCTATACATTCCATTGCCACCAGCAACCATTGCATCAACCTGCAGCGGTGAACCGGAAGTCTGACAGGGTCCGCTCACACTGTAAGTCAAAGAGCCTTCTAATGCATCGGAATGTCCGTTATTCGACAGCCTGAACATGAGTTGTACTGTTTCGCCCGGATCAAGAAGACCATTTCCGTTTCCTGTACCGTCATCGTTAACTCCTATAAAATCGATAGCCAGCGAAGGTGCATTCACCCGTAAATTATACGAAGTATTCCAACTGTTTTCATTATCACCTGAAATTAACAAAGTGAATGGAATCATTGTTTGGTCGGCAATTCCGTCAGAAAACACAGCAGTAAATGCCCATTCTTCGGTGATTGTTTCCGAAACCGTGATATCACCAATAGTTTGAGTGTTGTCGGTTACATCAACAAGCGGGCTTTCGGAAGAAGTTGTAACTACAACATTGGAAGCCACCTCAACTCCGACATTGGTAAGCTCAAGTCCCAAATAAATAATTTCATTATAGTCGATCTGCAAATTATTATTTGCATCGGAATCATCAATCAAAACCTGATCGAGAACTACATATGGGCCGTCGGGGACAATAATTGTTACATCGCCCTGATATGTTATTCTATTATAGGCTGTAACAGTGACTTTCATTGTACCGGGTGCAGAAAAAGCGGGGATTGTTACCTGTGCACTGCCTGCCGAAACATAAGCTGAGCCGAGTAAAACAGTATTTTCTCCATCCAATGTGCTTAATGCAACCAAAGCCCCTTCAACATCACAATTAACTGTGAAGTCAGTTGCACCGACTGAGAATACTGGATCATGAGAAACAGCCATCGCTTGAGGAGTTTTAGTGCGAACCATTACCGAAGGGTCACCAAATACCGACCACGTATCGGCCATTGCTTGCCCCTGCCCTCCTTCTTCAATCATCAGAAACATTCCTGCAAAAGCGATTCCTGCAAATGTTCTTTTAATGTTATGATTATACGATTCTACCAGTACGTCGTTCATCTCATCCTGTGCTGTCATAGGTTCTGCCCACGACTGATTGATGGTTGAACCCAGGAAGGCAAGAGCACCGGTTGGGTTTCCGTTTTTTGTTGCCCGTAACCAAGCCTCAGCAAAACATGTCTGACCGGCAAAATCGCCATTTATACAAGCAACGCTAAATATAAACGGGAGCTTGTTTTCATTAAGTAGCTGATTTACATTGTTGTTGGTGAATGTAGTGTTTACCCATTGGTCAACATCACCATGTCCGATATAATTTGCCAGTCCAATACCTGAATTGAATGCTGCGGTTATCTGTGCATTATTGCCGCCGTCTTGATATACGCTTGTAACAGTATAGCCATAATTCTCAAGATCGGTTTTGATATTATTCATATGAGTAACGTCCGACTCTCCACCATCATGCCCTTGCCCCTGGCCCTCATTCGATGCTGAACCAAATGCATTTTCGAGCCAGATAGCCGAAGCATCCAAATCCCTTTCGTATTGAATGGTGCGTTGTACCTGTGTTTGTATATTGGCTGAAGATTCCCCCGAAAAACGACCAACAAAAAAGTCGGCATATCCATCGCTCCCCAACACGTAAGCATAAGAATTATCGGAATCGCCGGAGCTTGCTGAAACAGCCGGAATGTGTTGAGAATCGCCAACCAGCAATAGATATGTTATACCGTTGGTATTAAAATAATTCAGCACAAAAGATTTAATTGCATTAGCGTTAGTACCGGCTTCGGCAACATCAACCAGCTCAACATGAAATCCTTTTTCGGTTTTCCATTGCACATAATCAGCCATATCAGCTAAGTATGTGTTTTTGCAAAGGATTAGAATATTGCCCGGTGTACCTTCCTCAAGAGAAGTATAACGCAAAGGATTATTTCGATAATTGACAAAGAAGTCGTTATACAGCTTATCGAAATCACTATCTGTTACAGAAAGCGACTTAGTTCTGAACAACTCATTCACTGCCTGGGCCGAATGGTTATTGACGATACGGACACTTACATTTTTGTAAATGCGGAGTACTTTTGTTACCGGATTATACTGAAACGGATACGTCATTACTGTTATCCCCCTGAAATCTCTTAAAATAAAAGGGTCGCTTAATACGGGCAGATCACTTCCCGGGAAAAAAGCATCGTTCTGATAAGCACTACCATAGCTATATGGAACTGTTGCCGGATCAATGCTACGTGAAAGGCTACCTTTTGAAGGGGCAATTAACACATTTTCGATATCCTCAAAATCGGAGTAAGTAACATCGGCAGTAAAACTTCCGTTATCAGGCACAATTACCGATACCGATAAACAAGGGATATCGGGTGCGGCCGCATGCAGCAATGAAGATGCACCTTCGGCATTAACGATATATTGTATACCATTCGGGGTTTCAACGCGCGCAAGGTTATACTCACCGGTTTCAATATTCAGAACTATTTCACCTTGAGCAGAGTTCATGACTTGAACTGATGGGTGCTTACTTCTGTTATGGCTTTGACTAAAGCTTAATGTTGCGATACAACAAATTAAAAGAGTTAAAATTTTGTTTTTCATAATGTAAATTTCATAAACAACAAATATATCAAAATAGTAATAGTCAATGTATTTCAGAGAAAAATTTTACTATAAAAATCTAATCCACCAGCATTTTTAAGTAACTACATATTCAAGTACGTTTGAATATTTTTCAATTGTTTGCATAATAAAAAAATTGATTTATATTTGCACCGCTGTTTTGGTATCATAGCTCAGACGGTAGAGCACAGGACTGAAAATCCTGGTGTCCCTGGTTCGATTCCAGGTGATACCACAAGCGCAAAGCCTTGTAAACGAAGTATTACAAGGCTTTTTATTTACAGTGTTTTTTGCGCAGTTCTGCTGCTTGTTGAAACCCCATATCTTCAGCATGCAATAAATCGAGACATGCACCTTTTGAATCGGAAATCATCAGTTTCGAAAGACCACGATAATAATATGCTGCCGGAAAACCGGGGTTCATCTCAATGCAGACTCCAAAGTCGAGGATGGCACTCTCATAATCGCTTAATTCTGCTTTTGCAACGCCTCTTCTGTAGTATATTTCAAAATATCCGGGGTCTTGAGTATTCAAAATAATTGCCATATCGTAATCGGCTACTGCAGATTTATAATCGGTAAGAAACGTTTTTATATCACCTCTGAATGCATATGCATCGGCGATTTCAGGAAAAAGCTGAATGGCTTGTGTTAATTCGTTAATTGCACTTTTAGAGTCTTCGAGAATGAAATAAGCAACGCCTCGTAAATAATAGCAAGCGTATAAACCGGGCATATCACCAACAACCGACAATGGTATTGTCCACTCAACCGAATCGGCTGATCTGCTCAATTGAATTGCTTTGCTAAAATCACTAATAGCCCCGTAAAAATCCTTATTTACATACAACGAATACCCACGGTTTGCGTATGCTTCGGCAAAAGCAGGCTGAAGAAGAATGGCGGTATCAAAATCAGCAACCGATCCCCCAAGGTCGGCCGGTGTGGATGTACGTTTACATATTCCAGAAAAAAGGTAATCGCGGGCTGTGATGCACTGCGAAAGGCAAGGGAAACACAGCAGGGTAAATAGTAGTATTATTGGCAGCCGATGCATTGCTTGGTATTTGAGTTTCAAATATAATTAATTTTCGGAAAATTAATCATTGCTCAAACAACAATCATATAACCTAATAATCCTAAAACCACTAACTAACATATTACCATTCAATTTATTACAAAATCAGATTATATAACATATCACAAATTTATATTCAATACAGGTTTTTATTAATTTTGCATGAATCAAACAATAAAACTATAGTATCATGGTAATTAAAGTAGCTATTAACGGATTTGGGCGCATAGGGCGCAATGTTTTTAAAATTGCTCATTCGCGTAACGATATCAGGATTGTTGGCATTAACGATCTGACCGATACCAAAACACTGGCTCATTTGCTGAAATACGATTCAACTCAGGGCAAATTCGACGAAGAAATCAGCTATACTGCCGACTCGATAATTGTTAACGGTAAAGCCACCAAAGTTAGTGCTGAGAAGTCGCCATTAAAAATTCAATGGGGAGAAACGCCTGATGTTGTAATTGAATCAACCGGTGTTTTCCTGAACCGAGAAAGCGAAAAAGGCGGCTATGGCGACCATATTAAGAACGGTGCAAAAAAGGTGATCCTTACAGTACCTGCAAAAGATGAGATCGATGCTATGATTGTTCTGGGAGTGAATAACGATATGCTAAAGCCTGAACATATTTGCGTATCGAATGCAAGCTGCACCACCAACTGCCTTGCTCCGGTTGCAAAAATACTGAACGATAAATTCGGTATCGAAAACGGTCTGATGACAACCATACATAGTTACACAAACGATCAGATAATTCTCGACGGACCTCACAAAGACCTGCGCCGTGCCCGCTCGTGCGCTGTGTCACAGGTTCCCACCACCACAGGTGCTGCAAAAGCTGTGGGTAAGGTAATCCCTGAATTAAAAGGCAAACTCGATGGAATGGCTGTAAGGGTCCCCACTCCAACCGGGTCGTTGGTTGACCTTGTAGTTAATTTGAAAAAGGAAACTACAAAAGAAGAAGTAAATGCAGCTATGAAAGAAGCCGCTGCAGGACCGCTTAAGGGAATCCTTGAATATACCGAAGATCCAATCGTTTCGGTTGATATCATTCACAACCCACACTCATCAATTTTTGATGCCGGATGCACAATGGTGATTGGTAAAACCGTGAAAATCCTCTCCTGGTACGACAATGAATGGGGTTACAGTAACCGCGTTGTGGATCTGGTTCCCATGCTGATGAAATAATTTAATCACAATTTATAAAAAAAGGCAGTCGACGAACTGCCTTTTTTTGAATAAACATTTTTTTCAAACGCATCCTTCATGTTAAGGTTTTTAAATATTTTTGTACTCAGGAATTGACTTTATGCCGCGTTTTTCGATAAAAATAATACTGTTGTTATTAGTTTGTCTTGCTGCCACCAGGTTAGTAGATGCACAGAAGGTTGGTCTTGTGCTTAGTGGTGGCGGATCGAAGGGGTTGGCTCACATTGGAGTAATCAGAGCACTCGAAGAAAACAACATTCCCATCGATTACGTTACAGGCACTTCTATCGGGGCTATCATCGGAGGCTTGTATGCCATAGGTTATTCTCCCGATGAAATGGAGGCAATAATTCAATCAGAAGATTTTATTAACTGGTATAAGGGGAATGTGCCTGATAACTATCAAATTTATTTCAAGAAAAAAGATGATCACGCCGAAATGTTAAACCTGAAATTTGCCGTCAGAGACTCTTCGCTGGTTCCGGTGCTTCCAACAAATTTAGTGGCCAATCAACCCATGGACCTCGGGATAATTGAGATTTATTCTCGCAACAGTGCCGGGGCCGGACACGATTTCGACAAATTATTTGTACCTTATCGCTGCGTTGCCACCGACATACACCGAAACAAAGCGGTAGTTTTCTCTAAAGGCGATATGGGTTATGCGGTGAGAGCCTCCATGACGTTTCCGTTTTACTTTAAACCCATTTCCATCGACAGCACATTACTATTCGATGGAGGTATTGTCAACAATTTCCCTTACGATGTGATGCAGCGCGATTTTAAGCCCGATGTAATCATTGGCAGCCTTGTAAGCAGCGATACCCAAATGCCGGATGAAGATGATATACTGGGGCAGATCGAAAACATGATAATGAATGAGCAACTTTCACTTAGCATGCCCGACTCTCTGGGGATAACCATAAAATCAGACTTTTCGAAAACCGGACTACTGGAGTTTTCGAGGCTCGAAGAGTTTTCCACGATTGGGTATATCAATACCATGAACAACATGGAAATGATAAAAAAGAAGATATCGCGACGCATTCCGCTGGATGAAGTAAACAAAAGACGAGAAATATACAAAAAACAACAACCTGAGTTTCTCATTGATAATATCATCATATACGGTGTCGACAAATATGAGCAGAAATACATACTGAATAGCCTGAAGCAAAATAAAAAGCTTCTCACTCTGGAACAATTCAAAAAAGCATATTACACTTTGGTACTCGACAACCAGATTGAGTCGGCTCAGCCAAAAGCTGTTTACAACAGCGAAACCGGATATTTCGACATGTATCTGAATGTAAAAAAAACCAAACGCTACGACCTGCTTATCGGAGCCAATTTATCATCGGGATTTGCAAACATGGCTTTTATCGGAGCAAATTATAAGATCCTGGGGAAATATGCCTATTTTCTCCATGCGAATATTTATTTCGGAAGACTTTATTCATCTTTATATCTTTCAGCCCGGATGGATATACCATCGGAAACGCCTCTGGCTCTAAAGTTTTCCGGATCACTCAACCGGTGGGATTATTATAAAAGCAGCTCACGGACTTTTTTCGAGGATATCAGACCCCCGTATCTTATTCATCACGATTATTACCTGCGGGGCGAGCTGGAAACACCTATGACAAACAGTAGTAAACTATCGGCGGGTATTAATACCGGACTGCTGACCGACAACTATTTTCAGATCAACAATTTCCTTCAATCTGACACTGCTGATGTCACAGATTTGTCGTATTTGCGCATTTTCGGATACTTTGAACATAATACACTGAACTACAAAATATATCCCAACAAAGGAACTTACAGGAATATTGGAGTATCGTACTACCTTGGAAAGGAAGTGAACTACCCCGGGTCAACATCATCAGCATCCGACACAGCTTTCAACACCCATTACTGGTTGCACGTTAGAGCTGTAAACGATAGCTATCTGAACCTTTCAAAAAGATTTACCCTGGGATTGTATGGAGAGTTCTCTGCATGCAATATTCCTCTCATGAACAACTATACATCAACGGTGATAACTGCACAAGGGTTTTATCCTACTCCCCACAGCAGAACAATTTATTTGGAGGAATACCGTGCCAATGTATATTTTGCCACAGGTATAAAAGGCATTTATAAATTCACAAAACGACTCGATTTAAGATTAGAGGGGTTTTTATTTGTTCCCTACCAGAAAATAATAAAACAAGATATCGGGAATCAGATTTTCAAAGCATATTATAGTAAGCCTTTCTATACCGATCCAATTTCATTTCTACAGCCAGTTGTGGCAGCAACAGTGGTTTTCACAACTCCCATCGGACCTGCGTCAATAAGTGCACATTATTACCAAAAAGAAGGCGGCAGGTTTTATTACCTGTTTCATATCGGCTACATTCTTTTCAATAAAAAAACAGAAGATTACTAAAGCCAATTCGTTACAGCAGATGCAGGAATATCCTATTATCCCGGGTAGTGAATGAAGATATTGATATATAGACCAATGTACTTATTGCACGACCAAACGCCGGGTATATATGTTATCAGTGCAATTGAAAGTGACGATGTAAATACCGGGAGTTAGATTTTCAATATTGATTTTAGCAGTATTCCCATCAGTTTCAAACGATTGAATCTTTTTACCCTGAATATTTTCGATGGCAATAGAACTGCAGTCGTTTCCAAACTTAAATTCAACATATTTTGAAGCCGGGTTAGGGACTATCCCAAAACTTCCGATGCTATTAGCCTCGATTGATGTAGTATTAACTGCATACTCAACACTCCATCCATCAAATTGATTTTGGCTATCGGTAACAAATTTTATAAACGCGGTTCCACCGGTAGTATGTAAATCGGTAGGAATTGAAAATCCCGAAAATGATCCCAGCAGTGGAGCGTTTTCATCAACACCGTCATACACATACACAATATCCTTTCCCTCTTCAGTATTCATTTCAGCAAAGTGTAAATCAATTTTTTCGGCTCCTCCGGGGGCTATCAACCAAGAGCATTCTGAGTTATTCCAGTAATAATTGGGTCCGCTCCCATCGGTTACTGTCCACGACTGTTGGTCGTAAACCATCGAATTGCAATATTCTGCATCGTAAGGGTTCAGATTAAAAATTGCTGCCTGACCCCAATAAAAACTCAAATGTGGGTTGATATCATCCAGATAATAAAATCCATTGCTATAACCACCCCATCCAAAATTGAAATGGAAATATGATGTATCCTGATAACCGTCGCAAACAAAAGCATGCCCTTCGCCATAATCGTTAGTGCCACGGTAAATCAACGGTTTGGCCATATCCAAATCCTGCTTTAGTAGAAATTTCCAATCGGCATTGGTGAAATCGTCTTTTTCGAGGAATTTGCAATCGGGGCGATAGCGAAAATACTGTTTCAGTGCGAACCACGCGTATTCGAGCTGAGTACCAGAACCATCAGGGCCATAGTTCATTTCAGATGCTACTCCGCAATGGTAGAGGAGTTCGGCGATTGCTTCTTTACTGGTATTATTGATTACATTCGTCATTTCATCCCAGCGATAGGTAGTGGCACCAAAATCTACTGTGAAATAATCGCCCCAGAAATAGGTTTTAGTAAACCTACCGGTAGCCGGGTAGTTATAGTATTTCATTACCTGACCCATTGCAGTGGCAACGCAACCGGCGTAGCAATGCTCTCCGGGACCGGCCATATGGTATGGGCAGAACATATTGTAAGGATAATCCTGATTCCAGCGCGTAGTAAGCAGCTGCGAAACAGATCGAACGCTTTTGTTCATATCAAAATCATTATACAGCATATTTGCCCACAATTCCATATAAGGTTCATATACCGGAGTATTATTCTCCCATATAAGTTCATATTGCTTCTCGTATGCCGACATACATTCAGCGGCTGCTGGAGGTACATTTGCAGGGTCAAAACTTTCATCTAGCGAATATGCCAGAACCGGAACAGTTGCATCATCGCCACTGATAATCACAAAGCCACCCTGTTCAAAATTTATAGTGTAATAATAAATTTTTTCATTTTTCATGCATATATAAAGGGAGGCTACCTCGCTGCTGAAGTCTGATTTACCGGACATAACAGCCTGGTGGTTCATAAAATTGCATGCAACACGTCTTGCTGTTTGCTCATTTACAGGAGCAGCGACCATTGATAAGATTGTTGAAAAAACAAGGGCTAAAAAGATGACTAAGTGCTTCATTATTTGTAATTTTTGGGCAAATTTAATCTTTTTCGAAACAAAGAAACCTCAATTGATTTTTTTTTATCAGATAAATATCAGCCCATTCAAAAAAACGATTCTTAGAAACCGTTAAAGCATAAAAACTCATAAACACTGGCTATAGGAACTGAATCACAGGCTATCAATAAATGACCACATTAAGCAAAAGGCTTACTCAAACAACAAAGTATATGATAAAGAAATGATAAAATCCATTCTTTACAAGGAATACTTGATGTTGAGCTCTTTGTGCCATACATTGATTACTACTTTATCTCTATATTTCTTATGGAGGGTTTTAGCCAACCGATTACAGCAGTAAACACTTCGATGTCTTCCACCTGTGCAGCCAAAGCCTATCATCAGGTTTTTAAAATTTCGTTCAATGTATGAATCAATATTGACTGCCACAATCTTGCATGCGTTTGCAACAAGCTGGTTGGCTTCGGTTTCGTTACTGAGAAACCGTATTACTTCTTTGTCGTTTCCCGTCAGAGGACTGTATTCATTCAATTTTCCCGGGTTCAATAAACCCCTGCAGTCGAAAATAAACCCTCCGCCATTTCCTGAGTAATCGCGTGCTGCACCCTTTTTATATGAAAAGCTGTGAACCAGAACATTTAATTTTGAAGTCGATTGCTCACTGTTAGCTTCTTCCAGTCCGGATATTTCGGTGGCTTGCCGCAATACGTTATGCATTTCGGGGAATCTCTGCTGCAAATCAAATACCATCAGCATGTTTTTCAGGTTATCAATTGCAGGAGCAATACTCTGAATAAAGTGGTTTTTTTGTTCAATAATACCACGCAAACCATAGGCTCCCAGAGTCTGTAAAAGCCTTACACAAACAACCATGTAATATTTCCGTGTAAACTCTTGTCGCTCATGTTGATCAATAATTCCCGACAAATCAAGGTAAAACTCAAGTAACTCCCTTCGTTTGTTATCGGGAATCATTGCTTTCGCCTGATAAAGTAACGATGCCAGATCGTATTGAGGTGGGCCTTTTCGCCCTGCCTGATAATCAATAAAAACCACTTCACTGTTTTTAATAAAAATATTTCTGCTCTGAAAGTCCCGGTACATGAAACAAGTATTGCTATCCGCTACCAGCAGTGCGGCAAATCGCTTAAATTCCTTTTCCAGAAATAGCTCATTGTAGTTTAGGTCAAAAATTTTGGCAAAATAAAACACAAAATATCGTAAATCATACAGCACCGAATCAATTCCAAAGCTATGATATGGGTAACACCGGCGGAAGTTTATCCCTCCTGAGGCCTCCCGCTGAAGGTGTACCAATTGTACAATGGCTTTCTTAAGGTAATTCTCAATCACAGGGGAGTATGTTTTTCCCTCCTTGTGCGATTGCTCAATCAGGCTGAAAAGCGATGTATCACCAATATCTTCCTGCAAATAAAAATAATTATCGGCACTTACTGCTATAAGTCGGGGAACCGGAATATTCTTTGTTGTAAAGTGTTTTGTCAGATAAAAGAACGCCTTATTTTCGGAAACGTCGTTACCGTAGGTACCAATCACGCTTTCACTATTCCCCTGAATGCGAAAGTACTGTCTATTGGAACCAGATTGCCGTAAAGGAACGATGGCTGAAGGTTCAGTGCCGAATGTTTCGGAATACAATTGTTGTAAAGCAAGCCTCGTGTCCATAATTTTTTTTGATTAAAAATAGCACCAGCAACGCAAATTAAAATGCTCGTTACAGGTCATTTATTCACGGTAAATTGTTTAGAATTCGATGGATACACAACAATACCCGAACTATGGTCGTAGTCGGCACCGGTTACCGACGACAATACGTTCGGTTGACCAAGCAGCTTTAAGTAGCCCAAAAATGCAAATACAATGGCCTCCTTAAAATCGACGCATTGCTTGTTGGGTATAACAAAGGGTTTAACTACATCATCATTCATCAATTCCATTAAAAAACTATTATGAGCACCACCACCGGTAACCAAAATGTTGCTGTATTCATTTAAAACACTTTTTATCTGAACGGCAATATGCTCATAATATGTACGCAGGCAGTCTTCGGGTGAAAGCCCAGCATCCTCAAAAAACGGAAAAATATTTTGTTCGACCCATTCCCTGCCGAGCGATTTGGGAGGATTCAGACTGTAGTATGGAAGGCTATTCAAACGTTCCAGGACAATTCGATTAAGTTTTCCATTTCTTCCAATATTCCCATTTTTATCGTAAGACTTTCCTGCTTGTGAACTAAAATAATTCAAAACAATATTTGCAGGGCAAATATCGAACGCGATAAGCCTGTCTTCACTGAAATATGAGCAATTCGCAAAACCACCTATATTAAGGAATGCGTTATATGTCGAAAACAAGAACTTATCACCTACTGGCACCAAAGGAGCCCCTTGTCCATGAAGAGCAACATCGGCAGTTCTGAAATCGTATACCACAGGCATACAAGCGGCATCTGCAATGTGAATTCCACTACCAATCTGTAAAGTAACTCCTTGCTCCGGACGGTGGAAAACCGTATGTCCATGACTTGATATCCAGCTTTTCGATGGGTTTATTTTGTTTCTTTTGCAGAAATCGGCGACACTTTTGCCAACATAGCTTCCAAACTCATTGTGCAGTTGAATAAGCTCAAATGATGATAGATTCTGAGCCCCTGCAAGCCTATGCCTCCATTTAGCATCGTAAACAACGGTTTCTGCTGCAGCAACGGTATATTTCCATACCTCAGTATCACGGGCAAAAGAGCAAGCGGCAATATCCAAACCATCGAGGGAGGTGCCCGACATAATACCAATTATATATTCTATCTTACTGGAATCAAATTCTGACATTACAAAAATTTTTGTAACACAAAATTAGATAAATCATGTTTATTTTTTTATTTTAGCAGAAAATAAGAAACACTAATGAAAAAAATTATCGTACCTATTGACTTTTCACCTGAATCGTTGTGCGGCCTGAAATTGGCAATTATTTTTGCGAATCGCCTCCGGGCTGACATTCAGATGGTATATGTGCAAACAAAGCAAAGTTCGTTTTTCGGTGCAGAAATTGAGCACGAATACGAAAAAGCACAGGAACAATTCACCAAGGTTCTTGCAGAATATAAGAAAGATGTCTTTCAGGAATGCGACTTTTCTTTTATTATTAAAAAAGGCCGTATATACGAAGAAGTTGTAAAACAGGTTGAAGCCTTCGATAATTCAGTGGTAATATGTTCCACACATGGAGTATCAGGGTTTACACGTTTTTTTGTTGGAAGCAACACCTACCGCATAATTGAAGCAACCGACCGGCCGGTTATCAGCATAACCAACTGCCAGTATATCAGAGAGATAAAAAAAATAGTAATGCCAATTGATGTAAGTATCGAAACCCGCGAAAAAGTGCCTTTGGTGGCCCGCATTGCCAAAGCTTTTGGAGCTGAAGTTCATATCGTTAAAGTTACCTCTTCTACTAACGAAGGTATTCACAATAAACTACGTTTATACAGCCGTCAGATACGGCAATATTTCGACCAGAATGGTATCAAATACGAAAAGAGTCTTTTAGTTGGGGACAATATTACAGAAATTACTATCGATTATGCAAAGACCATCGATGCAGACCTGATTGCCATAATGACTGAACAAACAACTACCTTGTCGAATTTGCTTCTTGGCAGCTATGCTCTTCAAATGCTCAACGAATCTCCAATACCCGTTTTGAGCGTAACGTCCAAGCAATTACACCACGTACACAGTTTTACTGCAGGCGGTTAACATTTCAGATGGAAACAAATAATAAAAAATGAGGATTTCTCCTCATTTTTTTATTTAAACAAATCAATATCTCTGATTTCTGTTTCACTCAGAACACGAATCGGGGGCTTCTGTAACGAAAATAAAACTTGTGACGCCAATCGCTCAAATACTTCCATTCTGTCGAATGCTTCAAAAAGGTTTTTGCCAACAGTGATTGCACCGTGATTTTGCATAATGACAGCGCGATGCGATTGGGTAAGAAAAGCAACTTCCTCTGCCAGTGCCTTACTTCCCATAATTTTATATACAGCCGTTCCAATTTCGCCAAGAATAAACCTTTGTTCTCCGGTGAATACATTTTTCACCGGTTGATTGAGACATGATAGCATTGAAAGATTTTCGGGATGTGCATGCACAATTGCCTG
>JAGOLH010000103.1 GCA_017994175.1 Bacteroidales bacterium
GGAATTGCTGTTATCCGCCTGTTAAAACCTTTGGAATATTATCAGGAAAAATACGGCACATGGCAATGGGGGTTGAACAAGCTGTACCTTTTAATGGAAAAACAGCACAACCGCGGGCAGGATGGAGCAGGAGCTGTTTGCATTAAAACGGACATGGATCCCGGAAACAAATACATCAATCGCTTCAGATCGGTAAGAATAAATCCCATCCAGCATATTTTTGAGCAGATATCGGAAAACCTGACCCAACTAGCACTTAATGGAAATGGAACCATTACCGACTGTAATGAAGCAAAAAGAAACTTTGATTTTGCAGGTGAACTATATATGGGGCATTTACGCTATGGAACTTTTGGCAAAAACGACATTGAAAATGCCCACCCTGTAATTCGACAGAACAACTGGCGCTCACGTACACTCGTTATGGCAGGTAATTTTAACCTGACCAATGTGGACGAACTGTTTAAATATCTGGTAGATTTCGGACAAAACCCTCGCGATTATTCCGACACCGTCACTGCCCTCGAAATGGTAGGATTGCACCTCGATGAAGAAAATCAAAGGCTTTTCAGGGATTATAAAAACAGAGGAATTGCTCACAAAGATATTTCGCCATTAATCGAAAAAAATATCGACCTGGTTAAAATTCTTGCCAGTGCCAGCCAAAACTGGGATGGCGGATATGTCATGGCAGGTATGCTGGGGCATGGCGACACATTCATTATACGCGACCCATGGGGAATTCGTCCGGCTTTTTACTTTAAAAACGATGAAATTGCTGTTGCAGCCTCCGAAAGGCCTGTAATACAAACAGTTTTCAATGTCCCATTCAACGAAATCAAAGAAGTTGAACCCGGTCATGCACTTATTATCAAGAAAAACGGTGATACATCGCACAACTTAATTCGAGTACCCCGCGTGAAAACCCCTTGCTCCTTTGAGCGTATTTACTTCTCGCGAGGTACCGACACTGACATTTACAACGAAAGGAAAAAGCTTGGAGAACTGCTTGTTCCCAAAATACTGGAAAGTATTGATTATGATTTTGAGAACACCGTATTTTCTTTCATACCCAATACCGCTGAAACAGCATTCTACGGAATGCTTAAAGGTCTCGAGAATCATTTGCTGCAGCGTAACAAAAAAATGATTTCCGAAAATCGCGAACATATCGACGATGAAATGCTTGATAAGATATTTTCGTTACGCCCCCGTGTTGAAAAGATTGCCGTAAAAGACATGAAGCTACGAACATTTATCAGCAACGATAAAGACCGGAACAATCTGGTTCATCATGTTTACGATATCACATACGGAACAATTGTTCCAAATACCGACACGCTGGTAATTATTGACGACAGCATTGTTCGGGGAACCACCCTTCGTGAGAGCATTCTTCGCATCCTTGACCGTCTTAAGCCAAAAAAGATAATTATAGTTTCGTCGGCACCGCAAATCCGTTACCCCGACTGCTATGGCATTGACATGGCAAAGCTCGGCGACTTTGTTGCATTTCAAGCGGCCATTGCACTGCTGAAAGAAAATGGAATGGAGCATGTTATCGAAAATGTGTATCAGAAATGCAAGTCGCAGCAATACCTTCCTAAAGAAGAAATGATTAACTATGTTGGCCATATATACAATACTTTCACTGAGGAGCAGATTTCGCATAAAATATCGGAGTTGATACGCGATGAGGCTATACATGCTGAGGTGGGGATAATTTTCCAACGGGTCGAAGATCTTCACAAGGCATGCTGGAATAATCACGGCGACTGGTATTTTACCGGCGAATACCCTACTCCCGGCGGGAACAAAGTTGTAAATACATCATTCATCAATTATATTGAGGGTCGCAACGAAAGGGCATATTAAGCTTTCTGATTTTTAAATCCAGCACAATAAATGCCTAGATATTAGCCAGTAAATTATTTTATTCTTATTTTTGTCATGATTATTAATAAAACGACAGCATGAACAAAGTACTAATCTTTATTTCAATTTCAATAATTGCTGTAAATGCATGGGGGCAGTCAACCAAAGACACCATAATCGAAGATCACAAGCTTACAAATATTCCGGTGATTTCGTTATCGGATTCTGATTTGCAAAACGATGCACAGTCGCAGGATATAAGCGGGTTGTTGCAGTCATCAAGCGATGTTTTTGTTTCGGTTGCCGGTTACACATTCGGGCAGGCATTCTATCGTATCAGAGGCTACGACAGTCAGTATTATCAGGTGCTTATTAATGGCGTCGGAGCGAACGATCCTGAAACAGGAAGGGCGTTCTGGAGTAACTGGGGGGGCTTAAACGATGCAACCCGTTCGCAGATCGAATACAATGGTCTTAATTTTTCGAGTGAGGGATTTGGTGATATTGGTGGTATGACGAATATTATCACCAGGGCCTCGAATTATGCTCCCAGTGTTAAGGTGTCGTATTCCATCGGTAATAAAAGTTACCGCCACCGCGCAATGTTTCTTTACTCAACCGGATTAATGGAAAATGGCTGGGCGTTTGCCGTATCCGGATCCCATCGCTGGGCAGTGAATGGATATTCCGACGGAACCTTTTACGATGCCTGGTCGTATTTTGTAAGTGCCGAAAAAATATTTAACAAGCACCACAGCATTGGCTTCACCGGGTTTGCATCACCAAACAGAAGAGGAAAAAGCAGTGTTTCTACCCAGGAAGTTTACGACCTCACCGGAGATAATTATTATAATAGTTATTGGGGGTATCAAAATGGTGAAATCCGGAATTCCCGAGTAAATAATTATCATCAGCCCACCATGATGCTTACGCATTACTGGAAAATTGATGAACAGAAAAAGCTCACAAGCTCTGTGTCGTATATGTTCGGGAAAGGTGGTGCCACATCGCTGAACTGGTACGATGCTGCCGATCCCAGACCTGATTATTACCGCTATCTTCCAAGTTATTTCGAAAGCGACGATTTTATGTTCGATTATCTCACTGATAAATGGCAGAATGAGGAAAATTTTCGCCAACTCGACTGGGATGCTTTCTACGATGCCAACCGAAAAAACCTGTATACCATTCATGATGTAAATGGTGTTACCGCACAAAATCTTACAGGGAATCGTTCAAAATACATCATCGAAGAGCGTAGAACCGATGTTTCGAAACTTGCATTCAATTCTGTTTTCAACGATCAGATTACCGAAAACATTCGATTGGTTGCTGGTGTAAATGCATTATTATATAAAGCAGAGCATTACAAAAAAATGTTTGACCTGCTGGGAGGCGATTGGTGGCTCGACATCGATCAGTTTGCTGAACGTGATTTTTCCGACGATTACTTATCGCAAAGCGACCTCGACAACCTCAACCGTCCTGTTAAAGTCGGCGATAAATTCGGCTACGATTATATTGCAAATATAAATAATTACAACGTTTTTGCACAGGCAGGATTTACCTATAAAAAAATTGATTTCTACGGAGGAGTTACTGGTTCCTACACCGGATTCTACAGAACCGGCATGATGCGTAACGGTTTGTTCCCATCCAATTCAAAAGGAGACTCAGAGCATCAGAATTTTTTCAACTATCAGGCAAAAGCCGGTGCAACCGTAAAAATTACAGGCCGACATTTTATACTGGTTAATGCTGGTTATTTTACCCGTGCTCCTTATTTTGAAAATGCCTATATCAGTCCCCGTACCCGCGACAATGTTGTAGAGAATCTGTGTTCCGAAACGGGATATACGGGAGATCTGAGTTATGCCTATAGGTCGCCTGTTGTAAAGGCAAGGCTTACCGGCTATTATTCAGAATTCAACGACCAAACCGAAATTAAAAGTTTCTATCATGATGAACTTAGAACTTTTGTCAATTATGTAATGACCAATGTCGGTAAAAAGCACTATGGTGCCGAAATGGGGGTTGAAGTAAAAGTTGGTGCAACAATAAACCTTCAGGCAGCATTGGGCTACGGCCGTTTTCTTTACAGTACACGTCCGCTGGTTACCATTGCGCAAGATAACGATGCTACTGTGCTTGCTACCGACCGAACCGTATACCTTAAAAACTATCACGTTGGTGGAGCCCCGGAGCTTGCAGCATCTGTTGGCGTGAAATATTCCGATCCCAAATACTGGTTTGTTGGAGTTAACGCCAATTATTTTGATGAGAACTATATTGACATCAATCCGGAACGCCGTACTGCAGAAGCTCTTCAAAGCTTCGTAATAACAGATCCTCAGTGGAATCAGATACTCGATCAGGAAAAACTTGACCCAGGATTTACAATTGATATATGGGGTGGGAAATCATGGAGAATAGAAGATTATTATCTAGGTTTTACTTTAAGTGTCGACAATATACTGAACAACAAAAACCTAGTTACACGAGGCTTTGAACAATTGCGATTCGACGAAGGCGATGTGGACAAATATCCCACAAAATACATGTATATGTACGGACGTACTTTTATGTTGAATGTGTATTTCAGATTTTGATAATTAATAAAATGCAGATATGAAAAAGAATGTTTTAGTTTTTGTATTATTTGTTTCTTTATCCGGGCTTATGTCGTGTATTCACAACGAGTTCGATGAGCCACCCCTGAATGTTATCCCCGAAGGTCATGTTCTTACGGTTGAACAAATACGGAATATGTATGCTGACAGTATCCTTTCAGGAACGTATCTGGCAACTTACAAATTTACCGGCGATTATTCGGTGTATGCCGTGGTAACCATGGATGACAAATCGGGTAATATTTATAAAACCGCATATATTCAGGACTCCACCGGAGCTATAAATCTTCATTTACTGGCATCGGGAGGTCTTTATGAAGGCGATTCGGTAAGAGTTTATCTGAAAGGCACTGTGTTGGGTGCTTATAACAATATGCTGCAAATCGACTCGGTTGATGCTGATAAAAATGTAATCAAACAGGCTACCGATAGAGATTTGACACCCAAAGTAGTTACGATTCCGCAAATTCTCAGCGGAGCATATCAGGGCCAACTGGTTCAGATAAACGACGTGCAATTTATTGAAGGTGATACCAATCAGCTGTATTCCGATCCTGTGGGTCTTACCACAATTAACCGCACAATTGAAGATTGCAACGGGAATACAATTATTGTTCGTACCAGTGGTTATGCAAGTTTTGCAGGAGCCCCGGTTCCCAATGGCAAAGGCGACATTATTGCCATAGCAGGACAATACCGTGAGGACTGGCAGCTATATATCAGGCGTACCGAAGAAGTTAGTTTGAACGGACTCCGATGCGGCGAATACAACGCCTTGCTTCAGGAAGATTTTGCAACAGTTGAAAACAATGTTGCCATCAATCTTACCGGCTGGAAAAACATTACCACAACAGGTTCGGTTCAATGGGTAGGTTTAAATAACGGCATCGATGCCATGGCCAAATTTGTAGGAACGGGCAACAATACCGGATGGCTGATATCTCCTGCCATTAACCTCGATGCTACAACCGGTGAATATCTGAATTTCATTTCACGTGCATTTAATGTTGCCGGAGCAAGTTTGAAAGTATATGTTTCGACCAACTATACCGGTGGTACAAACCCGGAAGCATCAACCTGGACAGAGTTAAGTGCGACAATTGCGAATTCCACCACTGTGTTGCAGTCGGGAGATGTAGATTTGTCGTCATATAGCGGGAGCATATACATTGCATTTAAATATACTTCTACCGGCGGAGCTACCGGAGAATTCTATATCGATAACTTCGTAGTTGCTGCTGATTAAAATAGCCTTGAGATAAAAAAAGGGGGGTAAGGAAATCCCCTTTTTTTTATTCTATTCTGCAGTGATTTCCATGGTTGACAACAAGGTTTCGAGTTGCCGCACATAGTTGCGAACCTCTTCGTTGGGATAATACACAAAACCCTCAACCGTAACTACTCTGTTGCGCAAAGTATCTACCATGGTCCTGCTTACAAATGGCCCACCCATAAAATCGCCTTGCATCCGCCATAATCCTGTAATAGCGGCGGTATAATTCCCTTTTTGATTTATAATTGCCATTTGGGGGTAATCATATTTACGTTCTGTAGTCATATAAGAACCCTGCCTTTCTCCCGGTACATATTTCTGCAAAAAGGCATCGCGTTTGTTGAGAAGATAATCCAACGAGAAAGTGTTGGTATCGGTAAAAGGATAGGTATATATGAAAATTCCCATATTGTATTTTCTTGTTTCATATGAAATCCACGCAAAGTCATCTTTCTTTACGTCAAGCGAATACGATTTGGGAATAACCATTTTTACATGATATAGCTTTGTAAGCTGATCGATAACCGGCTGAACCTTATATTTTTCGAACGAACTTAGCCATCGTTCGCTATCAGCTTTTTTGTAAATATCAACCAGCAAATTCCTGTTATCACTGATAAGTTTTACCAACTCCGGAATACTTGGAGCCGAGAGGCTAACCATTATCTGACCAATGGCATAAGGGTCTTTTTTCACCTTCAGTTCTGCTTTTGAAAAATCAGGCGATACTGCGGTAAATAATACATTTCGGTGGCGTTGATTTAATTCAATAAACTTCTCCTTTGGAATCTGAGCCAGATTGAACAGATACTCCTCCATGGGAGTGGATGGGCAATATTTAAAAAACACAGCCCGCAACGAATCGCCAACTTCGGTTTTCCAGTATTCATCGCTGGTTACTACAAGTATCTCACCCGGGGTGCCCGTAGCTCCATGCTTGATGTTTTTGTAATTGCCTGTGCAGCCGGCAATAATAACTACAGCAATAATTACCAACAATAAAGAAGTTCTTATTTTCATATCGAATTTGTTAATTCTTCCAAATAATTACTGAGGTAAAGTTAATAAATCTTTCTCTTATTCTCACTCTTGAGTAAAAGCAAAATATGCAGAAAACCGTGATTAATTACAATAATCACCGGCATTTCTGAAACTTTAGTTACATTTGAAAAAAATTCAACACATGCTTTCAAAACGTCAAAATCAGGTTGGCAGGCTCATTCAATGCGAGCTGGCTGAATTGTTGCTGAAAGAAGGGAAAAACTGGCTGCCCGGGAAACTGCTCACCGTAACAGCAGTACGCATGAGTCCGGATCTTGGAGTTGCCAA
>JAGOLH010000033.1 GCA_017994175.1 Bacteroidales bacterium
ATGATTTTTATTATCACTCTCACTGCTGTGATATCTCTGATCAACATGATAATATCACGGAAAGAAAACCGGAAAGCCACCATGTGGATCTCTTGGATATATGCTTTTGTAGCCGTATGCTGCATTGTGGTCTATGCTGTGTTCCCCGGCTCATTAACCATTGTTTCTTTTATTGTTGTTTTACCAGGGGTAATGTGCCTTTTCTGGTGTATTCGTGAGTTTTGGCTGAGCATCAGATCGGGACAATTTACAGGAAAATGGTTTATGGAGTATCCGATGAAATTATCAATACTATTATTGCTGTTTGGGTTTTTTATGGTATTGTTTTTTAGTATGTATATATTTGGATTCCCATTTTTAAATGTTCTCGGAGCAACAGCTGCAATAGTTTTAGCAGTTCTGATCTTTGTTATTTGTTATACTTTTTTAGCAAACTACTTTAACCGGTGGCAGCCTGCAACAAAGACAAATCAAGTGTTTAAGCCTGTTGCGGGCGATGCTGCACAGCAACTTAAATTACTTATGCAAGAGGATAAGCTGTACACAGATCCTGATTTCTGCCTCGAAATGCTAGCAGAGAATTTGGGGCTGAGTATTTTTCAAACTTCTCAACTGTTGAATCAAAGTATGAAGACCAGCTTTTACGATATGGTAAACCGCTATCGCGTTGAAGAAGTGAAGCGTAGATTAAGTATGAGCGACGACCGGCATTTTACACTGTTGGCTATTGCTTTTGAGAGCGGTTTTAAAAGTAAATCGACCTTCAACCGCATCTTTAAAGAATTTACGGGACAAACTCCTGGTGATTACAGCAAATCGCTTAAGTGAGAATGCCTGTTTCTTTGAGAGGACGGAATGCAGCAAGCGTGGACGCTTGCTGCATATTCATTGTTTAAGACAGAAACTTTGCTTCAAGTGGTACACTAGGCAATGCAGCAAGCGTGGACGCTTGCTGCATATTCATTGTTAAGACAGAAACTTTGCTTCAAGTGGTATACTAGGCAATGCAGCAAGCGTGGACGCTTGCTGCATATTCATTGTTAAGACAGAAACTTTGCTTCAAGTGGTATACTTGGCAATGCAGCAAGCGTCCACGCTTGCTGTTTGTTAATTGTTTCTATACTAAAATTTTGCTACCAATGGCATACGCCGACCAAACCCAAAGGCCTTCGACGATACCCTGATGATGGGTGGTGCCTGAAAGCGCTTATATTCGTTGCTATCAACCAAATGAATAACCTTCCGGACTATTGCCTCATCGAAACCTGCTGAAATGATTTCGGAGGGCGATTTTTTTCGCTCAATATATTCAAATAAAATACTGTCGAGCAAAGGATATTCCGGCAAGCTGTCGGAGTCTTTCTGGTCGTAGCGCAACTCTGCACTGGGGGCTTTGGTAATTATATTTCGAGGGATTATTTCTTGCGAACGGTTTACAAGTTCCGAAAGCGCATAAACATCGGTTTTATACACGTCGCCCAGTACCGACAGTCCTCCGCTCATGTCTCCATAAAGAGTGGTATATCCCACAGCAGCTTCACTCTTGTTGCTGGTATTCAGCAGAATGTGACCATAGCGGTTGGAATATGCCATGAGCATTAACCCTCTGATTCTGGCCTGTAGGTTTTCACCGGCAATACCGGGCGCATCTTTAGGCAGATGATCATGCAAACTACCTAGGCACTGCATATACATATCCTCGATGGAAATTATATCATATGAACTATTCAGCCGCTTAAGCATATCTACTGAATCGTCAACGGAACCTTTCGATGAAAAGCGTGATGGCATGAGCAATGCATGCACGTTTCTATTACCAAGTGCTTCTGCTGCAAGTGCAAGGGTAAGTGCTGAATCGATACCTCCCGACATTCCCAACACTGCTTTGGTAAATTTCATTTTTGAGAAATAATCGCTAATCCCCAACACAAGGGCTTTGTGTATTTTTTCGATTTTGTTGATTTCCGTTAACCGAACAGGGGTAGTACTATTGATTTCGGAAGTATCAAACAACCGGATTTCTTCTTCGAAATATGCCAACTCGCTGACAATTTGACCATTTTTATTGATTACCAAAGAACCGCCATCGAAAACAACTTCGGTTTGAGCTCCGACCTGATTCACATAAATAATGGGCAACTGGTAATGGGCTGCATTTTTTAATAAAACGGTTTTTCGTAGTTCAGACTGGTTGTACGAAAAAGGGGAGCCGGCAATATTAATTACAAGATTAGCACCCATAGCACTTAGTACTTGAAGCGGAGCTTGTTTATATAATTTTTCATTAACAAACTCTGTCTGGCTTTCCTGCTCATCCCACAGGTCCTCGCAAATGGTAACAGCGATTTTATAATTGTTGAATTCAATCAGGCTGAAACAATCGTTGGGTTCAAAATAGCGGTATTCATCGAAAATGTCATAGGTAGGCAGCAGTGTTTTATGAATGATTCTCTCAATTCTTCCGTTGCATAAAAATAGTGCAGAATTGAAAAGATGTTTGCCTTTCTCATTAGTGTTAATTGTGGGGCATCCCAAAATAGCAGCAATACCGGTGCAATGGGCCGCTATTTCAACAGCAGTATGGGTTGCCTTATCAACAAAATCGCGTTGTTCTAAAAGGTCGTGAGGAATATACCCACATACTGCCAGTTCCGAAAAAACAACGAGATCAGCAGACTTTGATTTGCCAAATTCAATAGCTTCGATAATTTTTAAGGCGTTGTCGCTAAAATTACCTACATGGTAGTTTAACTGTGCAAGAACAATTTTCATGTAATTATATTAAAAACCCGGAATATGCAGCATATCCCGGGTATATTTCAAAAAACTGATCGTTAAAACAATATTCCAACTTTGAGGGCAACTGAGCTCAATGATGCTCTCACATTTGCAGAAGTATTATCATCACGCGATACTTCGGTTTTATCAGTATCGAAAATGCCACCGGTGTACAAAACTTCGGTGATAAACCTTGTGTTCCCTTGAAGCGACCACTCGAAACCTGCACCGAGATACCAGCCCATGTTGAATAATTTACGCTCAGCGGTAATAATATCATTTGAATTCACGGTAACATCTGCTTTAGCACTGATATTCACACCTGGAGTAACCCCCGCTTTCATGAAATAGGTAAAATATCCGATTTCGTTAGTTTTACCTTTGAACCCAATAGGAATTTCAAGGTAATCCATTTTATATTTAATTGTACTTCCGTTACCAGTAGTTGTATCAGCCAGATCGTTTCTTGTGAAATTGTGAACGCCATACGTGTATGTTTGGCTTCCGCCCATACTATTAAAGTTGATTCCTGTGCTTAATGCAAAGTTATCGATCAAATTATAATCAAGCATTGCCCCAAATTGGTACCCGAGCTTAACTCCATCGTTAACGACGAGACGGCTATTGAAAGTGTACCACGAAAGGTTTGTACCCACATATAATCCTCCCGAAACTTTTTTCTGTGAAAAAGCTGCAACCGAAATTAACAGGGCAATAGTTACAATAGTTAGTTTTTTCATAGGTTGTATTTTAATAAAACATGTATTTTTGTTCACAGCAAATATATGAAAAAATTAAACAAGATAAATTCTATTTATGAAGCATTATAAAATTTGGCTTATTGTTGGTTCGGTTGCTTTTGTGCTTCTCGTTGTAATGTATCTATTACTTCGTAACAAAAACCCTCTTGACGTAAATGTGAAAAATATCGAACTCGAAGTGAAAATGGAGCGCTTCGATAAAATCATGTTCGACCAGAAAATGCCCATTGAAAAACGAATTCAGATACTCAATGAAAAATACGATGTTTTTTACGATGTTTTTAATTACGATATAATTAGTATTGGAGGTATCGAAAATCGATCGTATGCTGTATATCTTCAAACCTTTCTGAACGATTATGCAGTGCAACAGGCATACCATGCAGTTGACAGTGTTTTTGAGGATACCGAAATGCTTAATGCGCAACTTACTGATGGATTTAAACATTACAAATACTATTATACCGACAGCACGGTGCCAAGAGTTGTTTGCTTTATTGCGGGCTTTAACCAATCGGTTGCCACTATGGATGGGTTTATTGGTGTGGGACTTGATAAATATCTGGGTTCGCGCAGCACTTTATATGCAATGCTTCAGATTCCTGAGTATTCTGCCAGCAGGATGACTCCTGAACAAATTCCTTTCGATGTAATGACCGCATTTGCACAAATGCAATATCCTTATAACGACACTGCCGAAAACTTACTGAATCGAATGATTTATAATGGCAAAATTCAATATTTTCTTGATGCGATGTATCCACGTGATGAAGACAGTCTGAAGCATGCCTATTCATCGGCTGATATTGAATATTGCCGTTGGCACGAAAAAGATATGTGGGCATTTATCATTGATAAAAAACTACTTTTTTCGACTGACTATCTTACCATTCGCAATTATTGTGACGATGCGCCCTATACGAAAGACTTCGGAATGGAAAGTCCTCCGAGAGCAGGGAACTGGCTTGGCTGGAGAATCGTAAGCTCATATATGAAGCATAATAAGGTTAGCCTTCCTGAATTAATGGCTGAAACTGATTATCAGAAAATTCTCAACTTGTCGAAGTACGACCCTGAATAAAGCTAGTTTTTAATGCCTGCCTGATCGAGTAAAAACGCATATTGTAACGCAATTTCTCGATAGCGCTCAAACCTTCCCGAAGCACCCCCATGACCGGTATCCA
The DNA here is from genome assembly GCA_017994175.1 of Bacteroidales bacterium. Taxonomy (GTDB): domain Bacteria; phylum Bacteroidota; class Bacteroidia; order Bacteroidales; family ML635J-15; genus JAGOEF01. Next base: position 4,724 of record JAGOLH010000033.1, read on the forward strand.
TATTTGTGTAGAGGAGCAGGATATTATTGCCGGTTTTCATTTCACGAAGCTTTGCCACCCACTTCGCTGGTTCCCAGTATTGCACCTGACTGTCGTGCAGACCTGTAGTAACAAGCATTGCCGGATAGTTTGTATGAGAAACATTGTCGTAAGGTGAATAGGAGAGCATATAGTCGTAGAAGATTTTGTCTTTAGGATTGCCCCATTCATCAAATTCTCCCGTGGTAAGTGGTATCGATTCATCCAGCATGGTTGTTACCACATCAACAAATGGCACTGCTGCCACAACAGCTTTGAACAAATCGGGACGCATATTTACCACAGCTCCCATAAGCAAGCCTCCCGCGCTTCCACCCATTGCAAAAAGGTGCTCTTTATCTGTATAACTTTCGCTTATAAGGTGTACAGCACATGCAATAAAATCGGCAAACGTGTTTTTCTTGTTCATCAGCTTTCCGTCATCGTACCATTCGCGCCCATAAATCTGGCCTCCACGCACATGGGCAATGGCGAAAACAAAACCCCGATCAAGTAGGCTCAGTCTTGCTGCTGAAAAAGTTGGGTCAATCGTGTAGCCATAACTACCGTAGCCATATAGCAACAAAGGATTCTTTCCGTTCAGGTTAATCCCTTTGCGATACACGATTGAAATTGGAATGTTTTTATTGTCTTCCGATTTTGCATACAGTCGATTTGTTTCATAGTTGTTTTTGTCAAAATTTCCAAATACCGTCTGCTCCTTTAACAATGTTTTTTCTTTTGTTTCCAATTCAAAATCGAAAATTGATGCAGGTGTGGTAAGTGAGCTGTATAAAAAACGGAGCTTTTTTGAAGCTAATTCATGGTTATCGGAAAAACTGATATCATACGCTTCTTCTCTGAAATCGATATAATAAGACGAATTATCATCTCTTGAAAGTACTCTGAAAAAATTGAGCCCATCGGACCGTTCGTTCACCACAACGAAGTCGTTGAACAGTTCAAAAGATTCAAGCATAACATTCATGCGGTGCGGGATTACTTCAACCCAATTTTCTTTGGATGTGTTTTTTTCAGAGCATTTCATCAGTCTGAAATTTTTTGCATTCCAGTTTGTTACGATATAAAACTCTTTGCCAGCGTGATCGACAGTATATTCATGCTCTTTTTCGCGAGGGAGAAAAACTATGGGTTTTTCTTCAGGTGCGTTGCAATCCAAAAACCAGATCTCTGATGACAAGGTACTTCCGGACTCAATTGTAATAAATTTCCCCGATTTGGTTTTCCCCAGCGATAATTCAAACGTTTCATCTGACTCACTAAAAATTGTTGAATCGGTATTAATATCAGACCCCAATCGGTGCTTTTTAACTTCGAAAGCTCGGAGAGTAACTGTATCTTTTAAACAGTAGAAAATTGTGTGGTTGTCGTTTGCCCATTCAATATTCCCATCGGTGTTGGTTATTGTTTCGGAATAGGTCGCACCGGTAACCAGATTTCGGAAATTGATTGTATACAGTCTGCGGCTCACATTATCAGTACTGAACGCTAAAATCGTATTGTCAGGGCTTACAGAGAAATCACCGATTTGGAAATAGGAATAGTTCTTTGCCATTTCGTTCCCATCAAGTAGAATTTCTACCTGAGCCCCTGAAACATCTTTTTTTCTGCAGTACACCGGATACTCTTTTTGCTCTTCGTATCGTATATAATAATAGTACCCATTTCTTATATATGGCACTGAGGCATCTTCTGGTTTAATCCGGTCAATCATTTCTACGTAGAGCTTCGACTGAAGTAAAGCAGTATGCGCCATCATTGTATTTAGGTAATTGTTTTCAGCCTCCAGATATTCGATTACGGCAGGGTTATTCCGGTCGTTTAACCAATAATATTTATCGGTTCTTGAATGGCTATGCATGCTCAGGGTAGTTACGTGTTTTGTTGCTACCGGAGCAACAGGAGAATTGGTTTTGTTCATCATACCAGAATTCATTGAAATGACTGATTAATTATGGTTAATGTAGGCTGTAATTTCATGATACAGAGATAGGCTGATAAAAATAGTTGAAGTTTTAAAGATGTGCAATTATTTGGGGAACATACGAAAATAAAAAAAGCTGTCCTTGGGAGACAGCTTTTAGAAAAACTGTGAAAGTGTTTATTTCGTAATATTCACTTTGTAAGTCGAAACGTTTGAACCGTTAACGATGCGAACAACGTATGTACCGGTAGCATATGAACTCATATCAATGGTATTGTGAGTAGAAGCAATATTGATGCTCTCAACAATTTGTCCGAGAACATTCATTACCTCTACACTGGCACCATCAATATTGTCGATATTGATCATTCCGTTGCTTGGGTTGGGATAAATGCTTACATTATTGTTTGCAACCGGCTCAACTGCTGTAAGGTCAGCATCGTTTGTCAACAGACGAACGCCGAGACCGCCGTTAGCCCAATTGGTGAACGAATACCATGCATTGGCACTTGAACCTGAAAGCAGGAACCAGCTTACACCCCAGAAACTGTCTTTAACAGTTGGGTCAACGCCAATCCATATTTTATTGCTTGTCGATCCGTAATAGAATTCAATGGCAGCTTTAACTGATTTACCATCTTCCCCTGCAAGGTCAATTAAAATAGGATCGGCAAAACTTAAGCTAATCCAAGAACCCAGTACATTTTCCTGAATTTCGTATAGTGGAGTAGCTGAAATGTCAACCCACGTTTCATCAGCTTCGCTGTATTCCATAACATGTCCGATAATTTGTGTTCCAGCAGTCGTTTGTGAGCCAATGTAGATGTCCATTGCAACAACTTCGGTATTGTAGAGGAAAAGATAATTTGTAGCAATCATTTCTCCGTCCATGTTTCCATCTAACCAAGTGCACGGACCGGTTGTAGATGTCATGTTTCCCAAATCGCGGGTAAAAGTAGTGTCAGAAACATAGAAATAGGTGGTATCGGTGTTATCGGCAGGGTTTGCATCTTCAACACCGGTTACGTTAATACTATAAATTACTGTATATCTTCCTGATGTAAAACCACCGGGTAAGGTAAAATCAACTTCAATCATGTCGAGTGTGTCTACCTCTCCGGTAGCATAATCGTCAGTTGCAGAAACGGTTTCATTGAAGATTTCTTCATCCTGTGGGTTCAATACTATTACGTTGAATTCTGGAGCAACAGCGTTCAATCCTTTGTTTTCGAACATACCGTTGAACCACATGTTGGCGAATTCACTTGCAAACTGTTCGTTTGGAATCATTCCATAATGTGAACTTGAATGGAAGTAAGATTCCTGACCGGCAACAGTGTAATCGATGTATTCGAAGAAGTTCATGCGGGCGTCAACCAGTTTCAGGTCGTTCAGTGCATTTTCAATGATTCTTACGTCATCAATCTGCCAGCCGTATCCATAGCCTGAAATAGTTGTTCCTGTGGTTTCCCAGCGGAAACGAATGGAAACATTGCCTTGATTGCCAATGTAGTCGCCTACGAATACTTCAAAAGTAGGCTCTGCATAAGCATTCCCTGCAACACCCTGATTAATTTCGAGGGTTTCCCAGCTTGTACCTCCATTGGTCGAGAAATCGATATAGCAATGGTCGCCATTGAACCCTTTGTAGTCCTGATAGAATGATAATTTAGGAGCTGAAACGCCTGTCATATCAATATCGTCGAATTGGATATACGTGTTACAAACCTGCATAGTATTGCCACCGGCGCCAAGTAAATCGGAAATACCGTCAACCCATGCAAATTTTTCACCTGAATCTGACCAGTCGTGAACATATTGCCAGCCCATGTACAACCATAGTGGTGGAACAGGAACAGTACCACCCTGATAGTTTGCATTGGTATATCCATAATCGGGAGTTGTGTCAGTTACGTTCCAGGTTTTTGTCCCGGAAACCTGACCGAAAGTCCATACCGGAGTGGCTTCGTCGAAAGTAACTTCCCAAAGAATATCACCGGGGGCTTTTACTGCCTGACTCGTAACAACTTGTTTGTTAATATCGCTGGTTGCACGGTAGGTTCCAGAAACCTGTGCAAAAGCAAAAGAAACAAAAGCAAGCAATGATAACATTAATGTAATTTTTCTCATAGCTATAAATTTAAATTAATAATTAGTTTTCAATTAAAAACATGCAAATATAAAATAAATATTTTTAAAAATTATCGTTATAAATTTTTGTCACACTTTTTTTTATATAACCACAAATGTTTGTAAAAGGTTGCACGCGCTGAAATTTTTGCAATTACAAAACCGTAATACCCATCCAGAAATCCGCCTTTGAATAAGTATGTTTTTAAAAAACGAAATGCGGGCGCAACGAGTATTGTTAAAAGGGTTGTTTTTTTGCAATTCTCAAACATCTGGACAGCACTTAGTTTTGCAAATTTCATTGCCTGATTGTGGTGATCATCTATCGAAATGTAAGAATAATGCTGCAAATCGCCTTTAAGAGGTATGGTTGCAACAGGTTTACTGAAAGAAACAGTCTCATGTATCAAACCAACCCATATCGCATTATTTTTATTCCAAAGCCTTGTTTTTTTGTCGGGATACCAACCGCCATGGCGTATCCATTTGCCACAATAGTTTGTGAGACGATTCACAATAAACGCTGTTTCGGCAAGGGGTGTCTGAATGTTTTGTATGCTTTGTTGAAGCTCTGCAGAAACAACTTCATCCGCATCAATCGAAAAAATGTAATCATAGTTTGCCTGACTGTTTGCCCAGTTTTTTTGGTCGGAATAACCTGCGAAAGATCTCTGAAATACTCTGGCTCCATATTTATGGCAAATGTCTACAGTTGCATCTTCCGAAAAAGAATCAACTACCACAATGTCATCGGTTAGGGGAACAAGCGACTGAATACATCTTTCAATATTTCGTTCCTCGTTGAATGTGATAATTACTGCGGTAAATTTCATTACTGAAGGAATTATAATACGTATCAATCATCAAAACTAAAAAAAAAACATTAAAAACCTTAAAATAATAGGCACTTTGCCTGTTAAAGTGAGTTAATTAATAAGGCGAAAGGCAACAATCGTGTGGAATTCTACCAACTAATTTTCGAAATACGGTGATTTCTACTCTTGATAATATACTCTTTTTACCCGCTGCGAAATACCGGTAAGAATCTCGTAAGGTATTGTTCCAAGGACCTTTGCCATTTCGGTAACAGGCATTTCTGACCCAAACACGATCACCTCATCACCCTGTTTTACGTTGAGTCCGGTAACGTCAATCATTGTCATGTCCATGCAAACGTCGCCGATTACCGGTGCTTTTTGGTTATTTATTATAACCTGCCATTTTCCGTTCCCCAGATGCCGGTTAAAGCCATCGGCGTACCCAACCGGGATGGTAGCAATCAACGATTTGCGCATTACTTTACCATGGCGGTTATACCCTATTGTTTCCCCTTGTTCCACTTGCCGTATCTGCGATATAGTTGTTTTTAGTGTCCCAGTATTTATCAGGTAGCTTGTGCCGGCAGCAAAACCATACAAACCAATCCCTATACGTACCATGTCGAAACAATACTGAGGAAATCGTATAATCCCAGAGCTGTTCAGAACATGCTGTATGCACCCATCATCTGCCAACCGGCTGGCCATTGAAGAAAACCCGGCAACCTGTTTATGCGTAAATTCATCATGTTTCGGATCGTCGGCACCAACCAGATGGGTGAATACAGATTGAATCTTCAGATATTCACGGTTGCCTTCAATTAGGAATTGCAATGGCTCAATATCGTTTTCAGAGAACCCGAGTCTGTGCATTCCTGTGTCGAGCTTCAGGTGAACGGGATATTTTCGTAGTCCATGTGTCTTTATTGCATGAATACAATCTTCGAACATTCCGAGCGAATATATTTCAGGCTCCAAAGAAAACTCAAACATTTTGTCGTAAGCCTCGCGGCGAGGGTTCATCACCATAATCGGCATACTTATTCCTGCACGTCGAAGATCGATGCCTTCGTCGATGTATGCAACAGCAAGGTAATCCACTTTCAGATACTGGAGAAACCCTGCAATTTCGAAATACCCGGTTCCATACGAAAAAGCCTTGACCATAACCATGGTTTTAACTTTTTTTCCGGAAATTTGCCGGAAGTAATTCAGGTTCGATTCAACTGCGTTCAGGTTTATCTCGAAAACAGTCTCGTGAGTTTGCTTCTGCAATAGAGTAACAATGTTTTCAAAACAAAAACTCCTTGCGCCTTTAATCAGGATTTCCGAATTGCGAAAAGTCATCCAAAGCGAACTGTCGATAAATTGCTTTGTTTCTTCGAAGAATGCAGTCTCGGGCGGAAACAGGTTTTTATTTTTCGAAATTATTTTCCCAATGGCAATGATGCGTGTAATTCTGTGAGCTGTAATCATGCGGCTGACAGCAGCGTATAACTCTGATTCAGGTAAGTGGCTTTGCTGAAAGTCGCTGATGATAAGAATGGTATCTTTGTTTGCAGCATGCGAAACCAGATTGTCGAGTGCTATCTCAAAAGAATTTATGTCTAAACTGTAGGAATCGTTAATTATACGGCAGGAGTTTCTACCGTCGATCATCTCAAGGCGCATTTCAACAATTGGCAGGGTTGAAAAAAGCGGAATCAGACAGTGGAGATCGCAATGCAATGCCATGCAACATACAAAACAGGTAATTGCATTTTCGATGGAAGCTTTGTCGGTGTAATTAATTTTAAACTGATAGGTTTCTGACTTGCTTGTAATTTCGATAACCGAGCAGCACTCGGAATTTTGGCTAACCATTGCCCTAATAGCCCCCTTGTTGCCGAACGACCATGAAAGCAACTTTCGGTTTGAATCTCTGGGAATAATCCCATCGATTATTGGGTCGTCGGCACACCAGACTATTGTGCCTGCGTTACGGAACAGTTTTGCTTTTTCGGAAGCCTTATCATGTAACGACGTGAAATTCTTTTGATGAGCATTCCCCAGGTTTGTAAAAACTCCGACATCTGGATGAATGATTTTTTCGAGATAATCCATTTCATCTGGCATCGAAATGCCGGCTTCAAAAATGCCTATATCGCTTTTTTCGCTCAATTGCCACACCGATAGCGGAACGCCAATTTGAGAATTGAAACTTTTCGGACTGCGGGTAACTCTCAATTGCGACGAAAGTAAATAATTCAGCCATTCTTTAACAATGGTTTTCCCGTTACTGCCGGTAATACCTACCAAAGGTATGTTGAATTTACTGCGGTGAAATGCGGCAATTTTCTGTAAAGCAAGAACTACATTGTCGGTAAGTATAAAACCGCAATCCTTTATTTCGCGGATACAGGTTGGGTCGGAAACAATAAATGCCTTTACACCTTTTTCGATGAGAGCTTCAATATATATGTGCCCATCATGATTTTTACCTGGAATGGCAAAAAACACAACCCCTTCCGGATTAAAAACAGTGCGGCTGTTTGTCGACAGGCTTTCGACAACAATGGCTGTATTGCCAAAGGCTTGACCCTGTACGGCAATATTCAGATCCAATAGTGTATAGGGAGTCATTGATTATTTTTTTATCGATTCGTTGTAGCATTTGCGGCAAAGGGGCAAATACGAATCTTTTTCCCCAAGGAGAACGAGGTTATCGGAGGCGCTAACCCTGTAGGAATGCTGGGCTAAGTCGCCACATTGTACGCAAATGGCGTGTACTTTAGTTACATATTCGGCTATGGCCATAAGTGCAGGCATCGGACCAAAAGGTCGGCCGAGGTAGTCCATATCCAGCCCTGCGACAATTACGCGTATGCCTCTGTTTGCCAGTTGATTGCATACATCGGCGAGTCCGTTGTCGAAAAATTGGGCTTCGTCAATACCGATAACATCAACTTCGCCGGCAAGCAATAATATGTTTGAAGAAACACTCACCGGTGTAGAGGGAAAAGAGTTTTCATCGTGCGACACAACATTGGTTTCGGAATAGCGTGTATCAACACTGGGCTTGTAAATTTCGATCTTCTGTTTGGCATATTTTGCCCTGCGTAACCGTCGCAACAACTCTTCAGTTTTTCCCGAAAACATCGATCCGGCAATCACTTCAATCCAGCCTTTAATATTATGTTCATATCCCGGACGCTCTAAAAACATATTGGTTCAATAAAATAATTATTTTTGTCATTCAGAATACACAAATGTAGAAAAAAACTCGTAAGGAAGAATCACATGAAAAATTTAAGTTTAAAAACCGAAGAAATTTTGGCATCGCTAAAAAGGATAGAAGCAAACGGAATGCAACAGATCGATATTGACCTTTGTTTGCAGCAGATACGCGAATTGTATTCCGAAGTGCTTCAACTGCCTGATCTGGAGAAACTCATAGCAGACAAACCCGCCGTTGAAATTTCTGCAACACAGCCCCAGAGCTATTTTGAATTCGCGCCACCGACCGAAATTACACTTATCGATGAAAAAGTTGACCCTATTGCTCCATCTGAGCCAGTTCAAACTACTTCTGAGGCACTACCCGAAACTAACACACTTTCCGAAAAACCAATTACAGCACAGGAGTTTAAACCAGAAGTTGTTGATACAGTTGTTGAACCTGTAAAAACTGAAACAAAACCTGCAGAAAAGAAAGCAACAGATAAAAAAATTACGCAACCGAGTTTATTTAATAACGGAACCGAATCGGAAACAAAAACCATCGGCGAGCAGCTGGGAGAGAAGAAAACATCGCTGAACGAAGTGCTTGGACTGAAAACCCAGCAGCAGGATGTGGTTTCACGCATTCAGGCAAAGCCCATTACCGATATTAAGGCTGCTATTGGAATTGGCGATCGTTTTTTGTTTATCAGGGAGTTGTTCGATGGCGATAACGATTTGTATAATAAGACTCTGGAGTACCTAAACGCATTGAGCGAAATCAACGAAGCCAATGAGTACCTGAAAGCAAATTTTACATGGAATAATGAAAACAGTACGGTTGATCACTTTATGAAAATAGTTCAGAGAAAATTTATTAAACAATGATTCGGTTAATATTTTTTATATTCTTTTTTGCATTTTTATATTTGGTTGCAACGGGGCAGGATACTTCTTATGTTCGCAGGAATATTTCAGAGTTGAGCGGTGAAGAATATCACGGCAGAGGTTATGTGAAAAAAGGAGTGAATAAAGCTGCCCATTACCTTGCCAGTGAAATGGAAGAAATTGGATTGCAGTGTTTGGGAAAGGACTATTACCAATCGTTGACCTATCCGGTAAATACGTTCCCGGGCAATATAACTGTTAGGGTCGATGGCAAACTGCTTCAGACGGGTACAGACTACTTTATTGGTGCGGCATGTCCTCAGGTTGACAGGGAATACAAGGTTGTTGTATTTGACTCGGTAACCCTCTCCGACACAATTCGTTTTTTTGCCAAAGCTGGGATGATGAGGCTTAAAGATGCGCTTGTGGTGATTGACTTCTCTTACCTGCAGGCATCCGATGTTCGCTGGTATTACGTGAATTTAATGAAAAGTAATTTCATACAAGCCGCGGGTTATATCGAAATCAGCAATGGCAACCTTGCATGGGCAACCCGTAATGCACAATCAGATTTTCCGGTTCTTAAAATCAAGAAAAACGCTTTCTCTGCAGAGACAGAGACCGTATATATACGGGTAAAACCCAAACTGATTAAAAACTATAAAACGGAAAATATCGTAGGATATATTCCGGGAACTTCCGATGAATACATAGTTATTGGTGCACATTACGACCATCTGGGAATGATGGGAAAAAATGTATTTATTCCGGGTGCTAACGATAATGCCAGCGGTACAGTCATGGTGTTGGATCTTGCACGCTACTACAAACAACATCCGGGAAAATACAATATGGTTTTCATCCTTTTCACTGGCGAAGAAGCCGGGTTGATGGGTTCGGAATATTTTACCGAAAACCCATTAATTCCATTGGAGAAAACCAAGATAATGCTTAACTTCGACATGGTTGGAACCGGTGAAAAGGGGGCTGCAATTGTAAACGGTGAGGCAGAGGGTTATGAAAAAATTGCGGCAAAATTCATAGAGATCAATAATCGCAACAATTACCTGAAAGATATTAAATTGAGGGGTCTGTCGAAGAACAGCGATCATTATCCTTTTCATGAAGCAGGAGTGAAGGCGGTATTCTTTTATACTATGGGTGCAGATACCTTTTACCATAGTCCCGGCGATGTAGTTGACAATCTTAGCCTTCAAGCTTATATACCTTTGTTTAAACTTGTAACTGATTTCATTTCAGAATATGAGTAAACTCATTATCGTTCCAACACCGCTCGGTAATCTTGGGGATATCACTTTCAGGGCATTGGAAGTGCTTCGCACAGCCGATGTAATTCTTGCCGAAGATACCCGGAAAACGGCGATTCTGTTGCATCATTTTGGAATTAAAACTAAAATGCTTTCTCATCATAAGTTTAACGAACACCAGTTCGCCGAAGTCATTTGCAACAGAATCTTACAGGGAGAAACCATGGCTTTGGTTAGTGACGCCGGAACACCATCGGTTTCCGACCCGGGATATCTACTTGTGCGTACCTGCATCCGTTCAGCAGTGGAGGTAGAGTGCCTTCCCGGGCCAACGGCCCTTATACCGGCTCTTGTTGTTTCGGGTTTACCTTCCGACCGGTTTGTTTTCGAAGGTTTTCTTCCTGTTAAAAAAGGCAGGCAAAAGCGATTAAGCGAACTGGCAAATGAATCGCGTACTATAATTTTTTATGAATCGCCACATCGTATTGCAAAAACACTGGAGCAATTATCGCAGCATTTTGGCTCCGAACGGCTTGCATCGGTAAGCCGCGAAATAAGTAAAATCCATGAAGAAACCCTTCGGGGCAGTTTGAACGAACTTCTGTCGCATTTCGCTAAAATTAACTCAAAAGGTGAATTTGTAATTGTTGTTGCCGGCCATGATCAATAGACTGGCAATTTTTGTAATAACTTGTGAGTCAACCAATACGCCTGCAATCCCCTAGTGTTTGCTGTTGTGATGGGGAGCTATGAAAATTTTGCAAAATATTCAGGCTCAATTGAAAATTATTATTACATTTGTTCATCAAACCCTATTATCATGAAATCGGATATTACTATACCTCTGTTAAAGGAATACCTTCAGTTTACCATCGAAGTAATTGATTTCTGCGATTATCTTACCAAACAAAAGAAAGATGTTATTGCCAACAAACTGCTCGATGCTGCGATTGGTGTGAGTAGCACACTTCAGTCGTGTAAACTTGTTGAAAGGGAGTCGGACTGTGCCGCGAACCTTAAAAAAGTGAAGAAAAATATGGAAGAAGTAAATTACTGGCTGGGTCAATGCCATAAGTCGGAAAACTATCACCATAATCAAGAGTTGCTGGAAACAGGACGGGCACTTGATAAAAAGCTTATTGACTTATTAACAAAAAAATAACCTCAACATTTGTACAAAACCTGTTACTTTGTACGTTATCATGTTTTATTGAAAGATTATGAAAACCTACATGTATTATGCAGTTGTATTGTTGGTGCTGGCTTCATGCAGTAGTACACCCCTGTCGAAGAAAGAAAAAGAACTTAATGAAAAAATCACCAATCTTGAAACTGAAAATAAATCGCTGAAAAAGTCGGATGCCGACAAAGATAAGGCAATCAAGGATTTTGTTGGAACCCTGAACGAAATCAGTGCCAACCTAGAAGTAATAAAGCAGAAAGAAAATGTAATATCGTTATCGGCAAAAGATGTTGAGCTTAACAGCACCGAAATTGAAAAAATCAGCAGTGATATATTGCTGATTAACGACCTGATGGATAAAAACAGGCGAACTATTGAACAATTGCACAACGACCTTGAGAATTCAATTATTTATTCGGAAGAATTGAAGCAGATTATCGATAATTTTTCGATAGTGATAAATCAACAGGAGTTTGAAATCAGGCGATTGCAAGAGCAATTAATGAAGGTGAGCAAATCTTTTGTGCTATTGCAACAGGATATCGACTCGCTGAATGCAGCTAATGCGGAACAAAAACAACAACTCGATGAACACGAAACGGCAATGAATACCGGTTATTATATTTCCGGCTATGCTAACTACCTTACCGAAAATGAAATAGTGTTTGTTACCGGAGGTATTTTCGGAATTGGCAGTGTATTTATATTAAGTGAAGACTTCGATAAGAAAATATTTAAAAGTATTTCCATTTCCGAAACAAAGAAAATTCCGTTGAATTGCAGTAGCGCACAGCTACTTTCGGTACACCCTTCAAACTCGTATAAATTTGATGGTCCTTCCGATCATGTGAATAACCTCATAATCACACGACCGCGTGAATTCTGGAGTAATACTAAATACCTCGTAATTCTTAAAAAATAACTTTACTGTGCTTCGTGCTCAGCCATGTATTTTGCATCAAGCAGTAGCATCTCTTCGAAAGGTATATTGCGTTGACGTGCTTTTTCTTCAACGGATTTTTTCCATGCATCGTCTTTCAGAATAGCCTGTCTGTACTGCTCAACCCTATCGTTGAATCCCGGGTTATTCAGAGTGTTTATTACATCAGTAAAGAAGTTGAAGCCAAAATTATTCAAACCACCATCAGTTTGTAAAATTATAATCACATCCCGTTTCAGAATCTCGCTTTTATAATCGAGAGTGTTGGTTGTAGCAGCCATGATATTGGTGCCATCATTGTAAGCATTCAGGTTATAATACCAGAAATCTTTGCTCCTGAATACATTTCCTGGAATTGAACTCAGGTAAATATTCCAATAATAACTGTCGCCAATAACTAGTACATCGGGCTTGTAATTTGTTGTATTTGAATAGCCAATGTCGAGTTTTGCCATAGGATAAGCATTAATCGGGAAAAGCAGATTGAGAGTGTTACCGATATCATAATCCAAGCCCAACTGTTGCTTTGTAATCTCAATGTTTTTAATATACATGTCAGGCAAATTAACCTTGCGTATCGACTCAATTGTTTTAATAATAGTATCCGATGCGAGAAACATCCCGTATTCGCTCCAGTGAATTCCGCATTTGGGGTACAACGGGTATGGGGAGGCTGATTTAATTTCAGAAAACCAACAGTTTAAATCGATGTAATGTATCCCTTTTTCCTGACATTTTTTTGAAATTAGCTCGTAATTGGTAAATTCTGATACCTTCTTATTATATGGAGCAGGTATATACTCCGGGAAAAAACTGGCTTTCCCCGGGGCAAGTACAACCAGCATATCCACACCTTTTTGGGCCAGCAGATTCTGTGCACTTGATGCTAATTCCATGATGCTGTCAATTGGCTTTTCTCCGATAAAATCGGCACCCTGCCATGCCAGCAAATAATTATTTTCGAAAAGGACTCCCGATTTGCCAATCACAACTTTTTTAGCATTACTTTTTCGATAAAGGCTATAGTCCAACTGATTGTTAACCCTTACAAAAACCGGCCGCAACGTAAAGTGCTGGTTATAATAGTCATTCAGGCTGTCCTGACAACTTCCGCTGAACCACTGCTTGAATCCAATTTCCGGTTTGGCTGCCAGGTTGTACGATCCCAGCAGGGGTTTTACCTTGAAAATGTGAAAATACTCCTGCAGTAATGGAACGAACATTAAAACTACAACGAAAAAAAACAGTATTTTACGACCTCTAAGCATAAACGCAAATTAACTAAGTATTTTTAATTTTCGATATTTGAATGAAATATATTTTATTAAATTTGACTTTATAACCTGAATGATTGATTTCTGTGATTGAGAAATTTTCCACGACTTGCTGTTTATTGTTGCTTGGGTTGCTCATGCAGGGTCAGGACATTCATTTCAGCCAGTTTCTTTCAAGCCCATTAAATCTTAATCCGGCCTTATGTGGTTCATATGAAGGTGACCTTCGCCTGTGCCTTAATCATAAAGGACAATGGCAATCGTTTGCGAATGCATATTCCACATTCTCTGCTTCGTTCGATGCCAACCTGAAGGCTCCGTTTGTTCGCAAATCAAGAACCGGGTTGGGAATCCTGCTGAACTCTGATAAGTCGGGTGATGGTAATTTGAGTACAAATCAGGTGAAACTCAATTTTTCTTGGAATCAGCCACTAACCCGAGATTCTTCGATTTATTTGGCTGCCGGTGTTAATGCCGGTTTTACGAACCATGGAGTAGATGTAACCCTGCTTCATTTTGGCAGTCAGTATATCGACGGACAATTTAACCCTGATGCACCTACGAACGAGTATTTCAATGCGACCAGTATCAGCTATTTCGATTATTCAGCCGGAATTAACCTTGGGTATATTGCCAATGCAAATGTTTTGTATCACATTGGATTTTCGTTACAACATATTAATGAGCCGGAGAAATCGTTCAATCAGAACGAACATATTGTGTTACAGAGGAAATTCGTGTATCATGCCGGTTGTGAATGGAATGTTAAAGACAATTTGTACATAGATCCATTTCTGCTCTTTATGCATCAGGGTCCGTACATTGAATCGGATTTGGGTGCAATAGTTCGAATTGCCTATAATCCTCTGGGTTTAAAGTATGTATTTACTGGTATCAGTATGCGCACTTTAGATGCAGGAATACTGATGTTAGGTGCCAATTACCAGAATATCAGGCTTACTCTGAGCTACGATATTAATCTTTCGAAATTGTCGAATATCAGCTATGGGAGGGGAGGTATTGAACTTTCGCTGATATATATTTATCAGAAACCACGACCTTTTAAACCCCCGTATTACCGTAAATGCCCGGAATTTATGTAATGCAAATAAAGAAATTATACATATTGCTTTTCTTCCTTTGTTTTGCAACAGCTCTCTCATCGCAAAACCTTATTAGTACCATTAAGTCAGCCGATATTGCATTTCAGGATAAGAACTTCTATGGAGCCGCCCGCCTTTATGAAGACGCACTGAAATTCGACAATAAGATGTATGACATTCATTATAAAGCAGCAGAAGCGTTTCGAATGGATAACGATTATGTTAATGCTATAAAGCATTATAAAATTGTCTGCGATAGGGCCGCATCACGCTTCCCTCTTTCGGTTTTTTATTTGGCGGAGATGCAGAAATCGGATGAAGATTATTTCTCAGCTCAGTTTAATTTCAATAAATACTATACGACTCACAAATCGGACTCTACCGATTATTTTACAATAAAAGCAAAACAAGAAATTGTGTTTTGCGAAAATGCAATTAAAATAAAATACAATCACACAGGGGTGAATATTATTGCACTTGATACTACAATAAACAGCCTTTACAGCGAAATCGGGGCTTCTTCCTGGGGTGATTCAGTGATATTTTTCTCTTCGGTGAAACCCGATTCTGCATTTTCGAATGAATTTGTGTCATCGATCTATTGCAGTGTACGCAGAAACGGAGAATGGGTGAATACTTATCGACTCGACACGATAATAAATGCGACCGGGTATCACAATGCCAGTGCGTTTTTTTCTACCTCGACCAGCACGTTGTTGTTTAGCCGAAAAGGTTTTGGTAACGATGATAAGACGCGTATTTTTAAGACAACCTATCGTAATTATGAATGGGAAACTCCGGTTCCACTTGGAGAAAATATCAACGACACGTCTTCGAACAATACTCAGGCAACTTTGGCAGAGTTTAATGGTAAAACATACTTGTTTTTTGTTTCTGACAGGGCAAAAGGGCTCGGGGGGTACGATATCTGGTTTTCGGAAATGAAAGATGATTTTATATGCTCACCGCCGAAATTGGCCGGTATTCCAACCAGTGTCGATAGTTTATATCTTGCCTATTTCGGTGTAAAATCAGTGATTAACTCGGCGGGTAATGAATTATGCCCGTATTTTAATTATAAAGATAGCTGCCTGTATTTTAGCTCTGACTGGTTCGAAGGTCTGGGTGCTTACGATATTTATAAGTCAAAGACTAACCTGATAGATTGGCAGGAGCCTGTAAATCTGGGTTACCCGATTAACAGCAGTCAGAACGACCTGTATTATTTTATCGATAATAAATCTGGTTTTGTTATGTTCACAAGTAATCGCAAAGAGGCCCGTGCCCTCAAGCATCAAAGTTGCTGTAACGACATTTTTATGTACCCTATCGATAAAGAAATTGATACAGTAAAAATTGTGGAACAGCAGATAACAACCCTTACTTTAGAAGCCAGTGAGCTGATTCCGATTACCTTGTTTTTCGATAATGATCACCCCAATCCGAACACATGGGATACGCTTACCACCATAAATTATACAGATGCCTACAACCGATACGTTGAAAAGGAAGAGCTTTTTTGCTCCGAATTTTCGAAGGGTTATCGTGGCGATGAAAAAGACTTGCTTAGAGATAGCGTTCTTAACTTTTTCGACTATCAGGTTAGCTCAGAGTATCAGAAATTGTTGAAATTTGCTGCATTACTGAAAGAGCTTGTGCTTAAGGACCAGCAGATTATTATTACAATCAAAGGTTATACCAGCCCTTTAAATACAACGGAATACAATGAAGCTCTTGCGAAAAGGCGAATATCAAGCCTGATTAACTTCTTCCGGGAATATGATGATGGATTCTTTCTGCCTTATGAAGCGAGTGGAAAAATAATAATACAACGGGTAGCGTTCGGTGAAACGCTTGCAGGGATTAATGTTAGCGATGACCCAAACGATCGCAGAAATTCTGTTTTTAGTCCCCTGGCTTCCGCCGAAAGAAAAATTCGCATAATTGCTGTATCGGTGAATGAGTAGATTGATGATTTAATATTAGTGAAATGATTGAACTTTTTATCGAGGTTATTCAGCAGACTTTATTGATTACGGGTTTTGTTATCACAATGATGATGATAATAGAATTCGTAAATATTCTTTCGCATGGTAACCTACTGTTAAGACTTAAAAGCTCACCGGTTGGCCAAGTGATTGCCGGAACAGTGTTGGGAATGATTCCGGGCTGTCTGGGTACTTATACGGCTGTTTCTCTTTTCACCCACCAGTTGCTAAGCTTTGGTGCATTGGTGGCAGCGCTGATTGCTACCAGCGGCGACGAAACATTTGTAATGTTAGCACTTATACCACGCGAAGCGATAATAATCATAGCAGTAACCGGTGTAGTAGGTTTTATTGCAGGGGTGCTGATTGACAGATTTTATAAGCCTACTTTTAATTTTTATAAAAACGACTACAAGTTTGAGTTACACGGTCATGAAAATTCAGTCGCAATCTGGTCAAAGCTCAGTATTAAAAACTTTAGCTTTACATATCGTCGCGTACTTGCATTACTTATTTTCGGATTCTTTATCATTGCACCTTTTACAGGTATCATTGAGCATAACCACAATGTAATGATGCCATCCATCGAAAATGTTGGTAATGCAGATGCACTGCATAATAACGACGTTGGACATCCTTCACATGAGCATCATGTAAACTGGCTTGGAATAACACTTGCCATATGCGCTTCAATCGGATTTATAATATGTTTAACCTGTAGTGAACATTTCTTTACCGATCACATATGGAAACATCTCATAAAAAAGCACTTCATTAAAATCTTTCTCTGGACGTTTTTAGCACTTATACTAATTCAGGTTTTATTGAAATATACTTCCTTTGATATTTGGATTAGCGAAAACCTCTGGCTGGTGTTGCTGGCTGCAGTACTTATTGGTATTATACCTGAATCAGGACCGCATCTCTTGTTTATTTCATTATATATCAGTGGGGCAATTCCCTTATCGATTTTAATTGCTAACAGTATAATTCAGGATGGTCATGGGGCGTTGCCTTTGTTTGCTGAGTCGAAAAAAAGCTTTTTTATCGCTAAAGGACTTAACATTGTCATCAGTCTGGCCATAGGTGCTATTGGCCTTTTAATTGGTTTTTAATTTAAAATCATAATATATGGAAAGAGGAGAATATACTTTTACGATTATTAAACCCAATGCCCTGAAAAATGGTCATTTGAGCAGTATTCTTAAGGCTATCACAAACGCAGGGTTTCGCATTGTTGCCCTTAAAATTACTATTATTAACAAGCAGCAAGCCGAGAGGTTTTACCGAGTTCACAAGGAAAGAGATTTCTTTGATATGCTTACCACATTTATGTCGACAGGCCCCATTGCAGTGGCTATAATTAAGAAACAAAATGCAGTGGAAGATTACCGTAAGTTGATTGGTAATACCGACCCTGCCAAAGCTGAGGAAGGAACCATCAGAAAATTGTTCGGGATGTCAATTACTCAAAATGCTGTGCACGGATCCGACAGCGAAAGCAATGCTTATCACGAAAGCTGCTTTTTCTTTAATGAACTGGAGATTTTTGAGCAACTGTAGAAATAATCTTTGCATAACTCAGGTATTTTTAACACCTGTGAATTCATGCTGTTTTTTGTTGTAAATTGCGTGGCTTTCAGGAGAAACAAAAATGAGCAAGAGTTACTATTTAATTCATATTTCTATGAAATTCTGTATAAAATCTATTTCGTATAAAATAGTCATAACGATTGCGGCTACTGCGTCGTTATTATTGAATGGGACAGTTTTTGCACAAAATTCTTACGACGTAGCACTCAGCGGTATTGAATGCCCAAACGGACAGTATATGTCCGATGAAGCATTGCAGTATCCTTATGTAATTGTCGAAAACATAGGGCAGGAGACGATAAATTCAATTGATGTGTATTACCGCATCGATGAAGGTGACGCCGTATTGCGGCACGTTGCACCTATAATACTGAATCAGGGAGAAACCAGAAATGTTATTTTCCCGCAAATAACACTACCCGATGGCATGCATACTTTTACTGCATGGGTAGAGCTCGACGAAGGGCTTAGTGATGAAAACACAGAAAATAATACGCTTTCATGTAGCTTTATTGTTGCTGGCGGCGACATTGCTATCCTGAATATCATAAGCCCGAATAATGATATTTGCGGGTTGGATAGTATTTACCCCACGGTAAACATAAAAAATGTCGGGGCTATAGATGTTGAATCCTTTGTTGTCGATTTTTCAATGAACGAAGTTATTGTACAAAGTATAACCTGGACGGGTAGCCTTACTCCCAACGCCATTGCGCAGGTTGTTTTCGATGGTGTTTTCCCGACAAACGGTGAATATTATATCGAGTTTTTAGCTCATTCTCCAAATGAAAGCGTGGATGCAAATATGGTTGACAATTCAGCGCAAACAACGCTGGAGATGTCAGCAGGCAATTTGATTGAAGTTACCATTCAAACTGACCAATGGGGTATGCAAAATTCTTTCGAAATTATTAACGCCGTAGGAGACGCTGTTTTATTTGATGGGCCTTTGGCCACCAACAGTTTGCTACAGTATAGCATTTGCTTACCTCCCGGCAACTATGTCTTTATTATTTACGATAGTAATGGCAACGGTATGTGTATTGGTCCCCAAAGTGGTTATTACATTGTTGAAAATGCCACTACCGGTGAGCAGATTGCCAGTGATTGCGATTTTCAGGATCAGGCAGAATACCCCTTCACAATTATTCAACCCAATAGCCCACCTGTAGCTTCGTTCAACTACGATCAATTATTCAATTGCTCCGGATATATTCAGTTCACAAATACAACGGTTTCAGATGTTCCGGTTTTGTCATATTTTTGGAATTTTGGCGACGGCAGTACTTCCGGCGAAGAATCACCCATACACGTTTACGCAGAAAGCGGTAATTATACCGTAAGCCTAACTTCAACAAATCAGTTCGGAAGTAATACTTTTTCATGTTCCAACTGTGTTCCGGTTAATGTAAACGATGGTCCGGAGGTTTTTGATGGATATAGTTGCGGACCGGGGGATGTAAGCTTATCGGTACAATCTTCCGAAGGCCAGGTAAAGTGGTATCATTCACAGGCTGAATTAGAAGCATTTCATACCGGTGAAGCATATTTGGCTGAGGGTTTAAATGAAACTACTGTTTATTATGTTGAACAGATTACCGGAAACGAACACGAATACTTTGGGATGTTTGATAATACTGGTCCCGGCGGTTATTTTGGGTGGAATATTGACCGTAGGTTGTATTTCGATGCCATTGATGATGTGACAATCGTGTCGGCAAAAGTATATGCTCAGGGTACAGCAAACCGTACATTTCGTTTATACGACAGTAATGATGAGCTTCTCGATCAGAAAACCGTAAATATCCCCGCCGGTGAAAGCAGAATAGACCTTGGGTTTGAATTACCTGAAGGTTCGGGCTATGCAATTTCTGTTTCGATGCAGAATAACCTGGCTTACACAGGTGATTATGATGGTCCCAGCTACCCATATCCTTATGTGATTAATGGTTTGATTTCGTTAACCGGAAACAATTATTCCGACTCGTTTTACTATTTTCTTTACGATATCGAAGTATATGCCGGTTTCGAAGACCAGTGCTTCAGTGGCCGTGTTCCTGTTACCGCTTACATACAGTATCCTAACCCGGAACTGCCATCAGTATGGTTATGTTGTCAGGGCAACGAATGTGAAATATCCGCTGCAGCGGGATTCGAAACTTATCACTGGTCGAATGGCAGCTACAATCAAAGTGTGATAGTTACTCAGGAAACGTCGTATTCTGTTACTGTTACCGATGAGTTTGGTTGCCCTGGGTCGGCTTCAACCTTGATGCAGTTTAATGAGCCCGGTACTATTGATGTGGAGTCGCACGTTTCGAGTGGTCCTGGTGTGGCAGATGGCTGGGCGGTTGTAACTGTTACCGGTGGAACAGCACCCTTTCAGTATGTGTGGAGCAATGGGCAAACAACGCCTACCGCTACCGGATTGATGCAGGGAACCTATTCAGTTACGGTAATTGATGCAGCCGGGTGTGAACTTGTGGCAGAGGCTGTGATTATTGTAGGTAGCAGTAATTTATTTGTTTCTGATAATATATCGGTATATCCCAATCCTTGCCACAACAGAATTGTTGTGAATACAGGGAACTTCAATGCAAAGGAATTTTGCATTTTCGATATTAGCGGAAAATTGATGATTTTATCAGATGCACCGGATCAGTCTTTCGAAATCGAACTTAACGGATTGCCTTCAGGCTTGTATATCATAAGGCTTAAATCGCACGACAATAGATACAGTAAGGTAACTTTTATTAAGGATTAATCACGTCAATTAGAAATGCCGCGCTATATTATTGAATTTTCGTTCGACGGCAGCGGATACTGCGGTTGGCAGTTTCAACCCGATTCAAAAACCATTCAGCAAACATTGCAGGAAGCCCTTGGAATGCTGCTCCATGCTAATGTTGAGCTTACAGGTTGCGGCAGAACCGACACGGGGGTACATGCCTTGTATTATGCCGCTCACTTTGACTGTGATGCTGATATACAAGAAAATACCCTGACTGAGCGACTTAACAGGTTGCTGAAACAGGAGTTTTGTGTATTTTCAGTCCAGCAGGTTGCGGAGGCATTTCATGCGCGTTTCAATGCCCTGCGGCGGGAGTATACCTATTATATATGCAACGGTAAAACTCCTTTCTTTTCGAAATATTCGTGGGAGTATCATCAGAAGCTCGATCTGCAGCTGATGAATGATGCAGCCGGCTTACTGATTGGGAAGAAGAATTTTGGTAGTTTTTGCAAACTGCATAGCAACAATAAAACCAATATTTGCGAAGTTTACGTTGCTGAATGGCGATGTTTCGGAATGTTTTATGTATTTACTATTTCTGCAGATCGTTTTTTAAGGAATATGGTTAGGGCTATTGTTGGGACTCTTGTCGATGTGGGAAGGGGTAGAACAAGTGTTGATGAGTTCAGGACGATTCTTGCAGCGGAAAATCGGTGTGCCTCAGGCCAGTCGGTACCTGCACGCGGATTATTTCTTACCGATGTTACATACCCGGATGGTGATTTCATTGTCCATAAAGGTCCGTCTCTTCCCCTGTTGCTGTTATAATATGTATGTGATTGGTGCTTAGTTCACTTTTTCGAAAACACGGTATTCCCATGCCTGCATTGCAATATCTACTTCTTTCCCGATTTCAAACTCCGGGCCCCTGAAATAGTCCTTATACTTTCCGGTGTATGTATCAGGTATAACCAATGTAACTTTTTCCGGTTGATTCGAAAGATTTACAATAACCCCTATAATGCTTTCTTTTTTACAACGTAAGAAAGCATAGATGTTATGATTGTTCTGATGATTGAAAACAGTAATCATATCTCCTCCATATGAACCATTCCAAAGACACTCATGCTCGTGTTTCAAATGGTTAAGTGCCCTGAAAAATTTCTGTTTCGAATAATTACCCCAATCAATCTGATCTTTATCGAAAAACCGTAATGCTCTGTTGAATGCCGACTCCTGACCACTGTAAACCAAAGGCATACCAGGCAGTGTGTAACACAATACGGTGAATGCGTCAACGCCATCGCCCAGCCTTTGAAATTCGGTTCCATTCCATGAGTTTTCGTCGTGGTTGGTTATAAATCTCAGACGGAAGGCTTTTGCAGGGAATTTTACTTTTTCATCTCTGAGCAGACTATCGATTGATTCTGAATTTTTACTGCCTTTTGCAATGTCGTTGAAAGTATGCATCAGTTCCCAGCTATAAGATGCATCGAATGATGCAAAATGATGGGCTGGCTCTTCGGCTTCGGCAAGCATAAAAACCGATTTTATTGAATCGAGCTGACTGCGTGCGTCTTCCCAGAAGTCAACCGGAACCATCATTGCAACGTCGCAACGGAATCCGTCGATATCAGTTTCCGATACCCAGAATTTCATGGCATCAATCATAGCCTGCCGCATCTGTGGATTATCGTAGTTCAGGTCGATTACATCCGACCAATCGGGTACAGGTGGTGTAAAATTACCGTTTTCGTCGTGTATAAAATATTCAGGATGATTTTTTGTCCATGTGTTGTCCCATGCAGCATGGTTTGCAACCCAATCGATAATGACATACATACCCAGGCTGTGTGCCTGTTTTACAAGGTTTCTAAAATCTTCGAGAGTACCAAAGTCCGGGTTGATTTGGGTATAGTCCTTTATTGAATAGTAGCTGCCCAGGCTGCCTTTTCGGTTCATTTCGCCAATGGGGTTAACCGGCATGAGCCATATTATATCCACCCCCATTGCTTGTAAGCGCGGTAAATGATTTGCAAAGGCATTCAGGGTGCCTTCGGGTGTGAAGTTGCGGATGTTAACTTCGTAAATGTTTTTATTATTCGTCCATTCCGGCGCAAAAGTTTCGAGTGCTTTTTTATCTTCATTCATTTTAGTTTCTGGTTTTTTTAAAGGTTGATTACACGAAGCTATCAGCAGTGCAGCAGTAATAATAAAAAACAACCTTTTCATTTGTAAATATTTTTTATTGGACTAAGGGAATCTTGCATAGATTAATATTCATCTTGGCCGGTGATATTATTATCATGCTCGACTTCATGGTACTATTTATTCTTTGAGGTTAATATTTCGAAGCTATAGGCAGGTATCTCCATTCTTACATAAAAATCTTCCTGTTTTATAAGGCTTGCAAAGTGGTTGGAAAACCGTGTCGAACTCTGAATATCAGTAAGGTTAACTCCGAGCATCTGGGTAAATGGGGTTTTGTTAAACGCAACAATTACAATGTTATTTAAGTATTTTCGTTGATAAATCAGGTACGATTTGTTGCATTCCAGAATTTTTATTTCCCCGTAAAACAATGCAATATTGTTTTTGCGGATTTGCAGTAATTTCAAAAAAACCAAAAGCTGCTCCTTTTCTGTTGGCGAAAGGTTCGATTGCTCGATGTCGTTTAATGCACTACATAGGCTTTCCGTTTTACTTCCCAACAACAAACAGGGAATTCCCGGAATAGTAAACTGGAAAGCAATATACTGCATCCATTTTTTGTTTATATATTCTCCCCGCTGCTGCGCGGTTGCAATTGCCGAATCCGATCCGATATTATAAATCTGACCATGGAATCCTTGTGTAAGTGGGTCTTCTACAAGGTTGCCAAGCAAATGCAAGTCGCCAAACGTACGTGATGAATATCTCATTGCCTGTGCCAGGCCATCGAATGATAGAGTATCGTTGGCAAATATGCTATTCGCAATATAATTCAACTTTCTATTGAAATATGTTTCTCCAAAATTTTTAACATAGTAAGCCGTAATTCCTGATTTAGTGCATTCCTGATTGAGCTTTTCGAAAGAAGTAGTATTTTTATCCGATTTTCTCATCTCAATAAATGGCATAAGGGAGCTTGTTTTGTTACCGGTCTTGCCTAATGATTTCGTTGGTATATAATCGTTTGTGTAAGGCAATTCGCTGATGCACAAAGAATTAATTCCCAATTTACTAAATATGTGTTTTGAAATCATGCTGTCCAATATTTCAACCGAGGGCTCAACCATATCCGATGCAAGCATAATGTTACTGTGAGGGAATGAACTGTTCAATGCTGTAGCTGTGTTTACTGCTTTCCCGTGTACCAATGGAATCACCAGTTCGTTCGAAATGCCATTTTTGTTATAACCGTAAACCCGAATGTGGGAAGTATTGATTTTTTCTGCCACAGGGGGAGTTGAGAAATAATAATTGTAGCCTTCCACCTTTTTTAGATCCAACGGCAACCTCATGTTTTGCCAAAAAATAAAGTACTCGACCAGAACCTGAGTGCTAGTTATGCATATTTCATCCTCCTCAATTGATTTAATACTAATCGAGGGTGCTTTATCACTCTTATCAGGAATCTTTTTTATGTAATTATAGCCGCCTGCCTCATTCTTCACCGAATCTTTCACCTTCATACTGGAAAGATTGTATTTTCCGTCACCCACAATGCGATACTCATAACGCCCCGGTTCAAGATACAAGTAATGCGACCATGAGTATCCCTGATATATCATGGGGAGTTCATCAGTATTCCAGTTATTGAAGTCTCCTGTCAGAGTTACTTTATTGAAAGTATTGTTTTTAATAACTTCAGTGGTGAAAGTAGCTTTCGTCAGTGGGGCTTTTTTGCAGAGAACAGAATAGCAATATCCTTCAATCCAGAATTTAAGCTCAGTCAAAGGTTTTATTGAATCAAAATCAATATCGAGGTAAATCTCTTGCAAATCAGGTGATATGCTAAAATATTTAGGCATCGAAAACTGTACAGAATCGAGTATTGACAAATCGGTAATATAGTTTTGGGTGTAGATTGTGTTTTGATTGGGATACAACACGATTGGAGCTTTCAGCTCGGGAATTTTGTCGTATGTGTAGTTGTCGCTGGTTTTATTACCCTTACAGCCCACAATAATTATGAGCAAAACGAATACTGTAATTTGATGTAAACGATTCATATGTTTCCCTTCATTATAATGCCTTTTCAACAACAGTGTAATCTTTCTGAATAATGTAGTGTGCCATTTTTTTAAGTGTAATAACTTCCTGATGTTCCCGCTCCAGCACAGCAAACCGAAAGTCGTTTGCAGGCTCCTTTCCGCGGTCGGTCTGGGCTTTTTTTGTTTCGTGATACGTAAGGTCTATAAAAACACCAATATCAATACCTTTTGCATTGAGGGCATATAAACCATCGATAATTAGAAAATCGATCTTCGAAAAATCGGTTATCAGTCTGTCAGGCTCGTCGGGTACAATATCAATGCATGGCATTTCTGAAATGCGGCTGTGCCTGAAGTCATCGATATTTTTATTCAGGGTCTCCCAATCGATCTCATGCATGCCTACAGCTCCAAACCCGTGTTGCTTACGCCATTCGGTCCGCTGATGTGGGTGAATGCGGTAATAATTATCGGAATGAATGATTTTGGTTCGGATGGCATGTTCTTTTACTAAGCTTTTGCCAATGCAATGTGCCAACTCCGATTTTCCGCTGCCCGACTCACCCGAAATTGCCATCACCATTTTGGGGTGATACGATTTCATGATTAACGCAACAAGCTCCTGAGCTGCAACACGGTGTTTATCAGTGATTAAAAGTACATCTCCCAGCATGCTCCTAATTTTGCACGAAATTTATGAAACAAAATCAACATAACAAAACAAACTGAACTGCCATGTGGTTTATTTTCTCCGTTATTGCCATCGGCATCGGGCAAACTTCATTTGATATTGCGGGTAATACCATCAACCAGTTTGTCTGTTGCAATCCCATTTCTGATAACTGCTGCAGGGAGATGGTTTTAATAAATATATCCTGCTTTTTCAAGAACTTTAATCGATGCCGGGTTGTTCGAAAAAGGGGTGGCAAATATCCGTCCGATCTGAAACTGCCCGAACGCCATTGCTGTTATTGCTTTTACTGCATCCGTGACAATTCCTTTGCCGTGATACACTTCGGCAAGCCAATAACCCATTTCAGCATTTTTAATGTCGTTGTTTGTTTGAATATGCAGCCCGATACTACCTGCAAGCCTCCCACCAATTTCGATTGCAAAATATTTTATCGATTCACTGCTATTAGCAAACTCAATGAATTTTTACCATTTCTCAATGCCGCCGGGAACGCTGTCTGACATGTAATTCGAAATGTTTTTATTGTTGGCAGCACGGTAAGCACATTCTGCATCAGCAGTTGTTAGCGTTCTGAGTTTAAATTTCATTTATTTAAGTACTGTATTTTAATCTGCAAAAATTACTGAATTTTACGATACAATAAGAGTTTTTGTATTGGTTAATAGTTGATAATTTACTGCCCTAGGTCATAATTTTTATTGTTTTATATTTTTACCTTTGTTGCCATTAGAATATAAAACGTAAAATTCCATAGTAATGAAAAGAACTGCATTTACACATTTCCACGAAGCATTGGGCGCAAAAATGTCGCCTTTCTGTGGCTTTAACATGCCGATTGAATATACCGGCATAAACGATGAACATATTACCTGCCGCGAAAAACTTGGTGTTTTCGACGTGTCGCATATGGGTGAGTTTTGGGTGAAAGGACCGAAAGCTGCTGCCTTTATTCAGAAAGTAACCACCAACGATGTGTATGCCCTTACCGATGGCAAGGTGCAATACAGTTGCTTTCCCAACGAACAGGGTGGAATTATCGATGACCTTCTTGTATATCGGTTCAAAGCAGATAGTTATATGTTGGTAGTGAATGCTGCCAATGTTGATAAAGACTGGGTATGGTGCCTGAAAGTAGCCCGTGAAATGGGCCTTACTATTGGTGATGAATTAAAAAATATAAGCGACGATATCTGTCAGCTAGCCGTACAGGGACCTTATGCCTTGAAAGCGATGCAAAAACTTACCGATGCCAATGTGATTGATATGGAATACTACACCGTGCAAACCTGCAAATTTGCCGGGATTGATGAGGTGATTTTTGCCACTACCGGATATACAGGAGCCGGAGGATGCGAAATATATGCATACAACAAAGATGCTGACAAACTTTGGAATGCGGTTATGGAAGCCGGTGCTGAATATGGTATCAAACCAATTGGTTTGGGAGCACGCGACACCTTGCGTCTCGAAATGGGTTTCTGCCTCTATGGACACGATATCAACGATGAAACCTCACCCATCGAAGCAGGCTTGGGCTGGATAACCAAATTTGTTGATGGAAACAATTTTACCATGCGTCCGTATCATGAAAAGCTCAAAAATGAAGGTGTAATAAAACGCCTCTGCGGGTTTGAAATGATAGACCGTGGTATTCCACGTCAGCATTATCATGTGTACGATGCACAAGGAAACCTGATTGGCGAAGTTACTTCGGGAACCATATCCCCGATGATGAAAATCGGAATCGGAATGGCCTATCTCAATAAGGGATTCTGGAAAGAAGGCACTGAGATTTTTATTGATATCCGCGATAAACATCTGAAGGCAAAAGTGGTGAAAATGCCAATGTTTAAAGGACAGATACCTATGGTTAAATAAACAAACAATTAATATTTATGAAAGCCATTGTTGTTACAGCAGTGGCTTTCTTGTTTTAAACGCAATTTTCTGTTATTTTTACCCAATGCCGAAACAGAATACATCATCAAATCTGCTTGTAGCTAAAGTGCTAAAGGCTAACCAGCGGTTTAACCTGATTGGGAATGGCGACAGTGTGCTTGCTGCCATTTCGGGAGGAAGCGATTCGCTGCTGATGCTCGAAGCGTTATACAGGTTATTGCGTAGCCGAAAGCTGGATTTTCAGCTTAGCGCATTGCATGTTTCTACCGAAAATGTAGATTATAGCATCGATAGAGAGAAACTTGATGAATTTTGCCATATCAGGAACATTCCTGTATTTTTCCGAAGTTTTAGGTTTGAACCATCAAAGCAAACCGAAAAATCACCCTGTTTTTATTGCTCATGGCACCGCAGAAAAGAATTGTACCGTTTTGCAAAAGAGAACAACTGCAATAAACTGGCATTGGGACATCATGCCGATGATGCCATCGAGACACTGATAATTAATATGTGCTATCATAAAGCCATCAGTTCGCTTCCGGCAAAGCTCTCTATGTTTAATGGGGATCTGCAGCTTATCAGGCCGCTTATTTTATTTTCAAAGGCCGAACTTACAAAAGTTGCAGAATTGTTGTCGTTAAATTCATTTGCATCGGAATGCAGTTTCGCCGATAACACCAAAAGACAAAAAGCAGCTTCTGT